>WQXQ01000153.1 GCA_009784775.1 Treponema sp. | reverse complement strand
TAACCTGATCGGCAATTTCGGCGCACTTCATCCAGGGGCGCTGCTCAAAGGGAAGCACATCGCTTTTAATTTCAACATAGTCTTCCAGCTTTTCATCGAATTTGCCGGTACGATTGCCGTTAAAGAAATAGGTAACGTGGCCGTATTTTTGCGTTTCCGAAATCGCCAGAGTTCGCACACCGGTTGCCGCCAGATACTCGCCCATGGTGCGATCGAGCGAAGGCGGGCTGACAAGGTAGCGGCTGGGGACATGGAGGTCGCCGTCGTATTCCATCATGCCGGCATAACACACTGTGGGGCGGCGCTTGCGATCGAATTTGTCGAAATTATCTTCTTCAAAAGCGGCGGTCATTTCCAGCGCGCGGTCGCCGCGGAAATTAAAATACACCACTGAGTCGCCGTCTTCGATGGTACCAATCGGCTTGCCGTTTTCCGCAATCACAAATTCTTTTAAGTCCTGATCGATGATGCCGGGAATTTCCTTGCGGTAGGTTTCCACTGCCTCCCGCGCCGAGCTAAATTGCCGCGCCGTTCCCAGTACATGAGTCTGCCAGCCGCGGTCAACCATTGACCAGTCCGCGCCGTAGCGATCCATGGTGATCCACATACGCCCGCCGCCGGAGCCGATTTTTACATCAAAATGACTATCATTGAGTTTTTGCAAAAATTCCTCAAAGGGATCGATATATTCCAGCGCGCTGGTTTCGCCCACGTCCCTTCCATCAAACAAAACATGAATCCGAACCCGCTTAACGCCTTCCTGTTTTGCCTGCGCGATCATTGCCTTAAGATGATCCATGTGGCTGTGCACATTGCCGTCAGAAAACAGCCCGATAAAGTGCAGCGTTGGATTACTGCCGGTACCATTTTTCATGTTGGCGACAATTTCTTTCCAGGCATTGCCGGTAAACATGGCCCCGGTTTCAATAGACTTGGATACCAGCGCCGCGCCCTGGTTAAAGACCCGTCCGCAGCCCATGGCATTATGCCCAACCTCGCTATTGCCCATATCCTCGTCCGAGGGCAGCCCTACCGCCATGCCGTGGGCTTTCAGCTTTGTATGGGGGCTTTTCGCCGTAATTGCCGTTAAGTTGTCCATTTTTGAATCGGCGACCGCATCGCCTTCCGGGTATTTTCCATAACCAACGCCATCCATGATGACTAAAACCACCGGCCCGCGCCGGCCCTTCCACGAGGGATTCTTTTTCAGGGCTTCCATTGTTTCTCCTTAAATATGCATTTTATCAGAATAATGAGGGAGTGGGGAGTACAAAATGGTAAAAATTGGTTATTGGTGGCTTTCTATATCTGGTACTATCTGGTACAATGAAAAAGTGTGCTATATATGGTAGTATTCAGTAAATTTTTAAGGAGTAAACAATGGTAAAACGGCAATTCGGAATGGCAGTTGGCATTTTTGCCCTGCTGGTGGCGATGTGTTTTTTGAGCTGCCCTGACGGGAATGAGGACAGGAAAAAAGGCAATTCTATCGAGGCTGGAGCTCCGGACGAACTTGCGGGGGAACTGCTCATTCTGCAGGCTTATGGCGCCACTGCCGGCGCTGCTGGCGCAAGCCATCCTTTTGTGGAATTGTACAATACCACCAATGCGCCCATAAACCTGAGCGGTATTACCTTGTACTATGCCAATGGAATTAGAGGCGCCGTAACCTTGGACGGCCCCTGGAAGATGATTCCGTTAACCGGAACAATACCCGCAAAAGGCTCTTTTTTGGTTTTAGGTCCCCGTATCAGTACAGACAGCCGCTTGCAAATAGCCAATGGGTACGGCGACATTAATGACAATAATTTTGTATTAAACCACCGATCCTATAAAATTGCGATTATACGCAATACGCTCCCGCTTGACGCGGATAATCCCTTTAACATGAACGGCAGCGGCGCAAAGGCGGCCGGTTACATTGACATGGTAGGGGCCGTATATCCTCCGGGCGGCAATGATAATATATTTGGCTATGAAACCGCTCCTGTCCTTTTTTCGGTATCAGAGGCGATCCGCCGCAAGAATCTCAACGACACTAATAACAATGCAGGGGACTTTATGGCGATGCAGTATGCTGCCGGCGGTCTGTCTGATGAAGAAGTGGCAGAACGCAAACCCCGCAATGCCAGCGTTGGCGCATGGGATCCATTCCCGGAATCGAGCGGCGGTCCAACTGTAGCGGGACCTCCCAGTCCGTTTGCCGGCAGTCTGCTTATCTTTCAGGTTGGCGCTGCCACTGACGGCGCCATTACCCGCAGCTTTGTAGAATTGTATAACAATACCGATAACCCGATTAATTTAAGTACCTATTCGCTGCAATACGGCAATGCAGTTGGCACAGACTGGACGATCATTAACCTGACCGGAACCATTCCTGCCAAAGGTTCCTATCTTGTCAGGGGCCCGTTGGGTACAATTACCAGTGATTCTCGCTTGTATATTGATGTCGCGGATCAGACTATCGATGACTTTGTGTTAAGCAACCGCAACTACAAAGTAGCGCTTATGGCAAACCAGCAGCAACTGACTGTAGCGAATCCGTTTGTCATGACCGGCGGAACCGCTGCAGGGTATGTTGACCTGGTCGGTGCCCGCAATGGAGCTTCG
>WQXQ01000152.1 GCA_009784775.1 Treponema sp. | reverse complement strand
TAGGGCAAAGGCGGGGACTGGGCGTTGCAGCCAATACACCGGTTTATGTTACTGCAAAATCGGCAGCGGACAACACGGTTACCTTAGGACCGGATGCCGCTCTTTACAGCAAGTCACTTACGGCAAGGGATATCAATCTGATTGCCTGCGCCGATCTTAAAAAACCTATGCGCGTCACTGTAAAAACCCGCTACCTGTCAATTGCCCAGAGCGCCGTTGCCGAACAGACGGGAGAGGGCAGCCTGCTTATTGAATTTGACAAACCCCAGCGCGCAATAACCCCCGGACAGGCGGCGGTTATGTACGATGGGGATATTGTTATTGGCGGCGGGACAATTGTTTGAGGCTATGAGCCGTCAAGCATTTTTGTCATTGTAGGAGAAGCGAACCAGAGAGTAACGGGATCGCCGCTGCGCGTGTTAACTGTTAAATTGATATAGCCGTCGGGCAAATCCCAGCATGTTACATATGTGCGCATTTCCCTTAGTAATGTTTCATAGCGTCCTGCCGGCGCCGGAGGCGTGGGTCCGAACATCGCTACCAGTTCGCTTTGTACGGCTGTGTAGCATTGCCTTGATTCATCAAGGTTTCCGGTGTTAAAGTAATAAGTTCCGCCTTCCAGGCCATTGCTGGAAAAATAAGCAACCATAAATGCACGGTAGCCGGCCATTGGTATGTTTTCGTAAACCAGTGATTGAAAACCGTTGGCTTCTTCGGAATGAACAGGGTTCCCCACTCTGGCTGTGAATATTTCTATGCTTGTACCCCAGGAAAAATTGTGGAAACCGATTTCCGCAGTTCTATTGCTTTGCGCATGGAGCGCCGCGGTTATCACCAGCGGACTGATTAGTAATACTTTTTTCATGGTCCCCCCCATTTTTTTCATTATCGGCAAAAATGGGGGTGTATATTAGCTATATATTCTGCGGAATATTTGGGATCGAGGCAAAACCGCGCTCCAGGTCTGCGTCGCTGGGGATTTGGTCGCTCATTGTTTTATTGTTGTACGACGTATAGGCCGTCATATCGAAGAAACCTGTTCCGCTCAGCCCAAAGAGAATGACCTTTTTTTCTCCGGTTTTTTTGCATTCAAGGGCCTCATCAATGGCGGCTTTAATCGCATGTGATGATTCCGGGGCGGGAAGTATGCCTTCCCCCTTCATAAACTTGAGTGCCGCATCAAAAACTTCGGTCTGTACCTCCGAACGGGCTTCCAAAAGACCGTCCTTGTAGAGTTTAGACAGAGTAGAGTTCATTCCGTGATAGCGCAGCCCGCCTGCGTGGTTGGCAGATGGAATAAAACCGCTGCCAAGAGTCTGCATTTTGATAAGCGGGGTTGTTTTTCCGGTATCACCGAAATCATAGGCGAAGCGGCCGCGTGTAAATGACGGACAGGATGCAGGCTCAACCGCGATGAAACGGGTATTGGATTTTCCCGCTAGTTTTTCACCCATGAACGGGGAAATTAACCCGCCTAAATTTGAACCGCCGCCTGCGCAGCCGATTATGATGTCAGGTTTTATTCCATATTTGTCCAGCGCTGTCTTGGTTTCAAGCCCGATTATTGACTGATGGAGCAGTACATGGTTTAGTACGCTTCCAAGTACGTAGCGGCATTTGTCGGTTTTTACTGCCCGCTCTATTGCTTCCGAGATTGCGCATCCAAGAGAACCGCCGGTATTGGGATCAACTTCAAGTATCTTTTTGCCGGCTTCTGTGGTATTGGAAGGAGAAGGGATCAGGTTTGCTCCGTAAGCTTCCATCAGCGCTTTTCGGTAAGGTTTTTGTTCAGAACTGATCTTTACCATGTACACCGTAAGCTTAAGATCGTAAAAACCGCAGGCCATTGCCATGGCGGTTCCCCACTGACCAGCGCCGGTTTCTGTAGTAAGCGATGTGAGTCCTGCTTCTTTTGCATAATAAGCCTGCGGCCCTGCCGAGTTTAGTTTATGCGAGCCGGAAGTGTTGGTTCCTTCGAATTTGTAATAGATTTCTGCCGGAGTATCCAGCATTTTTTCCAGATAATACGCGCGAATAAGCGGAGAAGGCCTGTACGCACGGTAGAAATCCTGAATATCGGATGGAATGGGAACCAGGCGGGTTGTCTCGTCAAGTTCCTGGTCAATTACGCCTTTACAGAACACAGGCGCAAGGTCTTCGGCAGTTACAGGTTGAAGGGTTCCCGGATGCAATATTGGATCGGGTTTATCCTTCATATCCGCCCTCAGATTGTACCAATGTTTTGGCATCTCATCTTCGGTAAGATAAATTCTGGTTGGTATTTTGTTTTTCATTTGTTACTCCTATAGTTTTTGACATACGTCAAACGTTTTTATAAAGCGATTTTATTTAATCACAGTCTGTTTTCTTGTTTTTTGCTTGCTGGAATTACAGCATTAGGTATTGTAAATTAGAATCGGCCGCGGGGCGGCCAATTCTGCGCCGTCCATGCGTAAGTGTGAGGTTTCCATGAGGACTTTGTTCTGGTTCTTATAACTGGTATCTTAGCCATAATTTTCTGTAACCTAAGAATATATCTACCGTTTTTTTTTATTTTTGTCAAGCCAAATAGAAAACTATTTTTACCGGCGATGAGACTCGAACTCATACCCCGGCGAACTAACGCACAGCG
>WQXQ01000151.1 GCA_009784775.1 Treponema sp. | reverse complement strand
TTGTTATTTGCAATGTTTTGCATGCTTCCACGTATCTTGCTGAAAACAATATTTATTCGCAAAGGCTGGTTTAATACCCCGCGACTTGCCGCGGTCGGAGAAAGCACGCTTTGGAGCATTTGGTATTAAACCAGATGTTTAAAAAAATTCCTTACAGAACGAGCCTCCGTTCCGGCATAACTCAACGCCAAAGACTCCGCAGATCTCTACTCTGCGGAGTCTCATTATTCCGGATTCTTTTGAATAATCTATGTTTGCCTCACTCGCAAATCCGCCGTCCGCAGTGCTTGAATTGGGTGTTATACCATAATTTTTTATCAGCGTATTTATTGTTCCTGTATATAATTCACTGTCTTTCGGATTGCCTTCAACTATTTCACAGGTCTATATCAAATTGCTTTTTCCGCTGCCAAGATTTACTTTATGACCGAATTGCACCTCACGCCCCGGAGACATGGGGCTTTTTTTCGGACTACTGGCTTTTAATTGCCGGATTAGTGGCCCTTTTTAACCGTAGTTTACATAAAGTGCATGGAATCGGTATATGTTTCCTCGGACTTGATTTTTGAGAAATCTTCAAGATACCTGCGCCTCGATTCTACCAGCGTTTGCAGTTCAGTCAGCATATATCCATTTACCATTTCCGCGATAGGGAAAATATATTGTTCGGTTTCTTCGGTGTAACGTTTTACAAATTCCATTTTATTGACAAAACCAAGAGTAATCATATTGGCTATTCGATCTGCCACTTTAAGAATTTTGGCATTGTGGGATCCCTGTTCAAAAATCCGGACAAGAAATTCGGCCTTGGTTTCATCGGGAATTTTGGTAACTTCACGGACAAGTTCATAGACCGCGTGTCCTTCAAAGTCAATGGAAAGAAGCAGATTATGATTAAAGTCTGGAATATCTTCAATAATATCATGCACAATTGACGCTTTAAGCAAAATAGAGTCGGTGTAACCATAGTCAATCAGAATCGCCATGGTATCAAGCTGGTGTCTGAACATATTGCCGCCGCCAATCCGGGCTTTTCCGATAAGGACCGTGGCAAGTTGTATATAGGGAGCAAGATGTATCTCCCTTAGGCGGTTCATTTCCTCGGTTGTCATTCTCATCGCCTTACTCCACCATTACAGCCCGTTCAGCCAGGATTCAATTTTGCCTGTTCGCGCGAGACTTTCTTCCAGTTTTGTTTTTTCTGCAGCAACCAGCTCGGGCGGGGCGTTTTTTACAAACTGTTCATTCGCCAGTTTAAGCTGCAGGCCCTGAATAAATCCGCGATCACGTTTTAGGTCTTTATTGAATTTCTGTTTAAGCGCCGTTATGTCAACCGCATCGGCAATAAAGACAAAAGCCTCAAAACCGGAACCTGCAATGCCAATGGAGCCGGCCGGCCTTGCGCCTTGATCACATGAGGTTTCAATTTCCATTTCTCCAATACCGGCAAGCAGCTTTACCAAATCCTCATTATTTCGCAGTACCTTTTCCTGTTCCCCGTCCAGCCTGACAATGACGCGTAATTTTTTTCCCGGCGGAATGGTACATTCACTGCGCAGAGTCCGGATCATGCGAACCAGTTCCTGTAAAAACGAAAAATGCCGTTCTTCGGCAGAATAACAACGCCGCTCGTCAAATTGCGGATACAAAGCGGTAATCAAGAGACCCCTGCCATTCAGGGAAGATGCGGGCAGCTTACTGTAAATTTCTTCGGTGACAAAAGGCAGCAGCGGGTGGATCAGCCGCAACGATTCCGCCAGCACATCAAGCAGCACTGTAGCGGCGCGATCTTTTTCTGCGGCGTTAATCGAAGCGTCTTCGCCGGTTTTCATGGACAGTTTGGTAGCCTCAACATACCAGTCGCAAAAATCATTCCAGAAATATTCGTAGGCCGTTTGAGCAGCATCATTAAAACGATAGGAAAGAAACGCTTCTTCCATTGCTTTGGCGGCGCTGTTCAGCCGTGAATAGATCCATTTATCTACGGGAAGCAGGTCTGAATTTGGTACTAAATTTCGTCCTTCCAGATTCATCAGGATAAAGCGGCTTGCGTTCCAGACTTTATTGGCAAATTTGGAACCCATTTTGAAAGATTCCTTGTCAACCAATAAATCCTGCCCCTGGGCGCACATAAAAGCCAGCGTGAACTTGAGCGCATCCGCTCCGAACTCATCCACCAGTTCCAGCGGGTCAAGGCCGTTACCCAAACTCTTACTCATTTTACGGCCCTGCTTGTCCCGCACCAGCCCGTGAATATAAATATCACGAAACGGCGCCTTGCCGGTAAACTCAAGCCCCGCCATTATCATTCTGGCAACCCAGAAAAAGATAATATCATAAGCCGTCACCAACGCCGTGGTAGGGTAAAAGCGAGCAAAGTCAGATTGGGATAACGGACAACTATCCCCAGTCCCTATCCCTCCCCCATTTCCCCATCCCAGAGTACTGAAAGGCCAGAGCCAGCTTGAGAACCATGTGTCAAGCACATCGGGATCCTGTTGTATATTTGCCGAATTGCAGTGGGGGCAGGCGCTCAGGTCGTTACGCGACACTGAAGTTTTGCCGCAGTCTTTGCAGTCCCATGCGGGAATCCGGTGCCCCCACCAGAGCTGACGGCTGATGCACCAGTCCCGTATGTTTTCCATCCAGTGCT
>WQXQ01000150.1 GCA_009784775.1 Treponema sp. | reverse complement strand
ATGCACGGCGTGGAACAACAGCCGAAATGAGGGCTGCCATACCCCTGTTCAATGCCGCAGCTGACGCGTACGATGCACTTGTGCTGAGAAATAACCAGTTCGTTATGCGGGAAGCGCGGGAACGCGCCGAACGGGAACGCCAGGCTGCAATTGACGTACGAGCGCCGGTAGCTGTGCCGCAGGAGTATAACCGGGCAGAAACTATTTACCAGCAGGCAGTAACAGACGCTGCCGCGAACTCTTTTACCACTGCGACAAACGGCTTTAACCAGTCGGCACCCCTCTTTGCCGCCGCTGCCGCTGCCACCGGCGTCAGGCGCGGCCAGGCGGAAGAAGCCGTAACAAGGGCCAGGGAACGATCACAGGCAAGCATAGACCATGCAACACAAATAGGTACTCAAATGGAGGAAGACAATGAATAAATTCAAACTTTTACTGGGAGTAATAATTCTGTGCGGTGCGGCACAGCTTCATGCAGTTGAAGGTGACATTCAGGCACGGGGTTATGTCAACCTCCTTCTTAACAACCAATACCTGATCGAAAATGCCCGGCTTGTAATGCTCGCCGAAGAAGCCTTTAACGAAGGCAAGTACGAGGACGCGATTAGTTTCGCGGCCCAGGCAGAACGCTTTGCCGACCTGTACGACGAATATGTAAATTTGCAAATGGTTATTAGGGATGCAAACAGGGCGATTAATGCAGCGCAGGCCCGCATGAACTGGGCGCGCAGCGTCGGCATTCCCAGCCGCTTCCCCGAAGAATTCGCCGAGGCAGAAGCAGAGCTGGCCCAGGCCATCGAGTTCCGCTCAAATGAAAACTGGGTTGAAGCCCGCGCCGCTGCCCTTCGCGCCATAGCTATCCTGGAAGCCCTGCCCGGCGAGGTTCCCCTTCCCGCGCAGATACTGGTACGCACCTGGGTTCACTACAGGGACTGCCTGTGGAACATTGCCGCGATGCCGGAAGTGTATGGCGACCCCTGGCAATGGCCGCGCCTGTACGATGCAAACCGCGACAAGATGCCCCAGCGGCACAACCCCGACCTTATCCACCCAGAAATGATACTTGACATCCCCAGCATCCGGGGCGAATTGCGCCACGGCATCCTGGTCAGGGACTAGGAAAAAAAGGATAGAAAAAAATGCCTGTCACCCTTTGCCGGTAACAGGCATTAAATGTTACGGGTAAAAATAACATTAGGACATTTTTTCATCGCCTGGTTGTATTTCATCACCCCATCTGTACCTTATATTACCGGATGAATCTCTAACTTTTACCTGGGTAAATCCCCCCTGGGCATATTTGGTTATAATATTTTGCGTAAAGAACAACCCAAATAAAGCGACGACTGCGACTACTATCACATCATAGGCCATAAGACCGATAGCGGCCATACCAGAGGTAAACACAATTGTATAAATAATGCCCCTGACAAAGCCTATTTTAACAATCGAATAGATAAGGACAAATACAGCATTTGCCGCCTGTATTCCAATAAAAATCCTGAAAATGTAGTTTTCGATGCCCATGAAAAAAATACTTGCCAGCAAGGCAACAAAAAGCAAAAGCACAGAGATTAATGGGACTATTATCGAGTTTCCAACAACTTCCGGTATGGGGGTAATGCACTTTAGCGTCATCATATAGATATATATCTGTACAAGCAGGAAGACGGTAAAACAGGCAAACCAAATCGCCGCCCATTTCCACCCAACAACGCTAGGCAAATAGAAGGTGAAACCAGATGTTTGTGAAATGAAGTATATTTGAACACCCGATAACAGCAATACTATTACGGCCAATATAAGAGTCCTTATATGCTTTAGGAATCCCAGGAACGATATAACAAGCCCAATTCCTGCAGCAATTATACAAAACATGACAACAACTCTTTCCAGACCGCCCTGGCTGTCATGGGCAGCCTCCATTTCAATCGCATCCTCGTCAACCGGGATAGGCATGGTCTGCGCCTGCGCCATCATTGGCAGCAGTGCAAGCAATAATAAAGCAATGCAAACTTTACCTGCGGTGCTGGTCGTAATTTTCATAAAACCTCCTTCGACGGTTTCATTTTATTTCATCTACTTTTTCCCAAATAAACCGCCAAGCTTGCCAAGGGCATTTTTGGCTTTATCGGCAGCATCCATCATTTTATCGGCAATATCTTCACCTTCTTTTTTTTCCGGAATTGGAGTGGTTTCCTGCATTACCGGCTGAGATGCAGCACCGGAAGATTCTGACGGGCCTGCCGATTTTAATACCGATATTGTTTTTTCCAACGCGCCCATAAGTTGTTTTCCGTACATGTATTGTATAGTCAACGTTTTGGAACCGGCTTGGATATCGATGTATTCCTCCGGGCTAAGCCCACCTTTTTTGCGGTGAGAAATACTGCTAATATCAGAAACGGCTGCGGATGCTCCAACGCTGCACCCCGAATAGGTTGGCTGGTTGACATACAAGCTGTTTGTTGTCAATACAAAACCTTCTTTCGCAGAATATTCATAAAGCAACACAACTTCTTCGCCTCCTTTTATGGGAGCATAATTTTTGGTGGCGTTGTTTAATTTCTTTTCCGGGATATCACCGAATAAAAACACTGTCCCCTTGAAAGCGTACGCTTCTTCCTTTTTGGTAAAAATCCCAATAATTTCCTGTTTTTGGCTTTCATTCAT
>WQXQ01000149.1 GCA_009784775.1 Treponema sp. | reverse complement strand
GCAAGGCCCGCGGCAATGTTCACCGCCGACTGCTCCGCGATTCCCGCCTCAATGATCCTCTTTGGATATTTCTCTATAAAAGGTGTGAGCCTTCCTGCCAATACAGAATCGGAGGACACAACTATTATTTTTTCATCTTTTTGGGCGGCTTCCATGATCGAACTTACAACCGCTTCTCTGGTGCTTTTAATGTTCATATTTCTACCCCCAGAGCTTTTGCCGCAATGCTTACTTCTTCCGGTGTAGGAACCCTTTTATGCCATGCGTTGTTGTTTTCCATGTAAGGAATATTTTTTCCTTTAACTGTTGCACACTCAATCAGCGAAGGTTTTTCCTTTTCGGCTTTGGCGTTCTTCACAGCCTGCCTGATTGCATTCGGATCATGGCCATCTATGCTTTGTACATGCCAGTGAAAGGCCGACCACTTTGCTGCCAGCGGATACAATGAACTTAGCTCCGTCACTTTTCCACCGGACTGGTGATTGTTGCAGTCGGCGAACACGATAAGATTCCCGGCTTTATATTGAGCGGCGGACATGGCTCCTTCCCAGATGACACCTTCCTGCTGTTCGCCGTCACCGACAATGACAAAGACATTGCTGTCCAGGCCCTGCAAACGACAGCCCAGAGCCATACCTAAACCGATAGCAACACCATTCCCCAAACTACCTGACACAGTATCCACACCCGGGGTTTTGTTCATGTCAGGGTGACCCTGAAGTATGCCCTCGAGAGTTCGCAGTTTGGGAAGTTCGTCAGTTGAAAAAAATCCCCGTCGTGCCAGACAGGCGTACAAAATAGGGCAGGCATGTCCCTTGGAAAGAATAAAGCGATCCCGGCCATCCCATTGAGGATTGTTTGGGTCAAGCCTTAGTTCCTCAAAAAAGAGAAAAGCCATTATTTCTGCAATGGACATACAGGGACCGGGATGACCATCGCCGCATTGGTGAATCATTTTTACCACATCGTAGCGGAGGCTATTGGCAATGCGAATCAGTTCTTCAACGGAAAATTCATTTTGTTTCATGGCATTCCTACATTCCTAAAAGCGAAGCGGGGCCGATTACCAACCAGGGAACATAAACGAGCAATACAACCACCACCAGCACGGCAATAATTAAAGGGAGAAGGGAAGACATGGTGTCCCAGATCCGCACCTTCTGGGCATTACAGCAAATAAAAAGACACAAGCCATAAGGCGGCGTTACAAGCCCTACCCCTAAAATGATAACTGAAAGCACACTCATAACGTAAGGATCGAGCCCTACTTGCATAGATACTGTGTAAAAAATGGGCATAAACAACACAATCAAAGAAATCGTTTCCATGACCATGCCCACAATCAAGAATATACCAAGAATAATAAATAATATTACAGTCGGCGATTCGGAAATCCCAAGCAGGGCGGATGCCACCATTTGATCAAAACCGCTTATGGTCAGCAGCTTGCCAAATACCTGTGCAACGCCGATGATCATAAAAATCTTGGCCGTAGTTTTTACTGTCCCAACCAACGCGGCCTTAAAGCTTTTCCAGTCAAGTTCTTTATATATGAATTTGCCAACGATGAGGGCGTACACGACCGCAACCAGGGCAACCTCGGTTGGGGATACGGCGCCGCTTACGATTGATATCATAATAAGCGGCAGCATCAATAGGGCAAGAAAACTCTCCTTGAATGCTGCCCATACCTTTTTAATCTCAAAACGTCCTTCTCTGGGCATCTTGCGCCTTTTCGCATGGATATAACAGACAATCATCATGGCAAAACCGCATAAGAAACCCGGAATAATGCCACCCATAAAAAGTTTTCCTGTTGAAAGGCCCAGCATTCCTGCAATGATTATCATAGGAACGCTTGGCGGAATGATGATACCAATGGTAGAGGAAATTGCCGTAACCGCTACGGTAAATTCTTTGCTGTATCCTTTTTTAATCATTGGGGGCATCATTAACTCAGCTTCAAAAGCCACATCCGCCGCCGCTGTACCCGAAATATGGGCAAAAAGCATACTGGTCATAACATTGACATGAGCAATGCCTCCGGTTATATGTCCCACAAGAGTATAGGCAAAATTAATAAGCCGTTGGCCTATTCCGCCGGCGCCCATCAGTGAACCCGCAAAAGTAAACAGTGGAACCGCCAGCAGCGCAAATGAATTTATACCCTCAAAGAAACGCTGGGCCAAAGTGATCATGTTTGAAAGATTGAACACCGTGATCCCGAATACTCCCGAAAAACCGAAGGCAACAAAAACAGGCGCTCCAACGGCCAGAACCAAAAGAAAAACCAGAAACATTACTATACCCATGGGTCACTCTCACCTGTTAAGAAACTAAATATTTTTTTCTTTCCCAAAATTGGTAAAGTCCCAAATTGTGTGCAACAAACTGGAAATAGCGGATAAAAAACATAAGATAGGAATTGGCCAGTATATAACTGCCATTTTCAGAAAGGGCATGGTTGATACTGTCTGGCGCGATCTGGAAGCGAGCAGTAAAAATGAATAACCCAGTGTGACAAGAAAAACAATAGTAAGCAAAGCGATTACAAGTCGCAGGATACGTTTGGGTGTTCCCTTAAATATTCTTTCCATTGCATCTATACGAAGATGCTCGTTGGTGGCACAAATACCTACCGTGGCAATTAACACAGTCCAGATATTGAGGTATTGGGCGCTTTCCATGTACCAGCTTATACCGGCGCCAAATTGACGCATTATTATATTCACTG
>WQXQ01000148.1 GCA_009784775.1 Treponema sp. | reverse complement strand
CGGCATTAAGATTAATTTCTCCTATTTTGCTCCGGTTAATTTCCCGGATGCCGCTGCTCAAATTGAGCACATTGAGACTGCCATGGCAATGGGTGCCAACCTTATTATTATCGATGCTGTTAACAGAGATGTTATCACCCCGTTGGCAAAAAGGGCAATTGAAATGGGCATAACAATTACATGCTCAAATTCAGGCGTTGAAGAAGGTGTAGGGCTGGGTCTGTGGGCAACTAATCAAGTTGCGGCGGCGGGACGTGCCGCGGAAGAGATGGCCCGTGCGATTGGCGGAAGGGGAAAAGTTGCGGTAATCGGCTACGGAAGGGGTGCACATGCTTCGGAAATACGAGCCCATGCTTTTGTGGAATATATGCAGAAAAATCATCCTGGCATCCAAATGCTTCCAGTGGAATGGGCGGCTACTGCCGATGCAATCGGTTCTGCCGATACAGCCAGAGCATATCTGGCCGCACATCCGGATCTCGCAGGAATGTATGCCGGTAACAGCATGACCACCGAGGGCATGGTAGCCGGCGTCAGGGAACTTGGCAGAGCCGGTCAAGTCATACTCATGGGATATGACCACAACAATGCCATTAGGGCGGCAATCAGAGACGGTTCACTCTATGGCGTAGTCATGCAGTCACCCTTTGCAATGGGATATCAGTCTGCAACAGCCGGTTTGAATTACATCATTCACGGAACAAGACCGGCCGGCCCCTGGTTCAACGACACCGGCGTTTTGTTTATGACAAAGGATAACATTGATAGCCCGGAAGCCCAGCTTATCATGAGAGAGTGGTAAAAAAGTCTTTTTAAGCTATTGATTTAGGAAAAGGGCTGTCAAAAGCTTCTATAAAAGAAGCAAGGCAGCCCTTTTTTATTTCCCTTTGGATGGTGAACAGCTGACAGGTTTACGCCTGAACGATGCGGAAGCAGTCCCGGAAGATGAGCTTGAAAAGCTAAGCTCCCGGCGTTATCCTATTAAGAACGGTGATAACGTTATAATCCTGAGAGTAATATTGAAAAAGGCAGGGAATTAAATATGCAGGAGACTCTTTATAAACGCCCAAGCTGGGATGAGTATTTTATGGAGGTCTGCGACGCCATTTCCAAGCGGGCCACCTGCGACCGTGGCCGTTCGGGCTGCGTCATCGCCAGGAATAACCAGCTCCTTGTAACAGGTTACGTTGGAGCGCCCGCCGGCCTTCCCCACTGCGACGATGCCGGCCATCAGTTCAAAAAGATGATGCACGAGGACGGCTCCGTTACCACCCATTGCGTCAGAACCGTTCACGCCGAACAGAATGCCATCTGCCAGGCGGCAAAGCGGGGCATTTCCGTAGAAGGCGGAACCCTGTACTGCCGCATGACACCCTGCAGAATCTGCGCCATGCTCATCATTAACTGCGGTATAGAGCGGGTGGTGTGCCAGCGCCGTTACCACGACGCGGGCGATTCGGAAGCCATGTTTCGTGATGCCGGAATAAAGCTGGAGTATGTCCATAACGAAACCCAGCAGTATGATAAACAATAGTTCCAGGGAAAAACCTATGAAAAATAAAAACATTTGGCCGTGGGGACTTATAATTCTCCTGAGTGTATGTGCGCTGATGCTTGTTCTAACTATATTACAAATACTGCCGTACTGGGCAGAGGCCGCGGGAGACCTTAGAGCCCTAACTTTGCGTATAGGTATTATAAACTTACTTCTTGGCGCGGGAGGAATGGGCGCTCTGCTCTATTTGGGAAAAACCTCATCAGAAAAACTTGATGTGGAGTTAAAAAAAGCCGCCGGAGATCTGGAGAAATTTATTGATTTGTTCCGTATCCATGCCAAAAAAAGCGCAGGTATGAAAGAATTCATGACGGAGATAACTAATAACGCGCAGAAAGAGTCACTTGAGTCATTTGCGCAAAATGCCCTGGCTGACGAATCACTGGCCCGGAATTTCGTGGAAATTGAATCCCTTATAAAGCAGGCGGCCTGTGCCCTGGAACAGCTGGAAAGCCATCTAAGCTCCCTTGATGAAACTGACCACAGGCAAAACCTGGTCATGGAAGAACTGGAGACCCGTCTTGCGGCATCTGCGGAGCTTGAATACGCGGCGGCCGCGCTTCTTGAGGAAAGCGGAATAAAGGCCGGGAATCTCAGAGACAGGGTAAACGACAGCGAGGAGCAATCCAGAAATGCCCACGGAATAATTGTTGCCACATCAAAGGAACTGGAACAGATCACCGACATTGCCAGGGTGATCAGCAAAATTTCGTCACAAACCAATATGGTTGCCATGAACGCGGCCATAGAAAGCGCCCATGCCGGGGCCGCCGGCGCGGGTTTCGCGGTGGTTGCCGATGAAATACGGAAGCTTGCGGAACAGACAAGAGAAAACGCCAAAAGTATTCAGATGGTGCTCCGCGCGATAACCCGGCAGATTGGCGACGCATTAAAAGCCAGTGAAACTTCATCGATTACTCTTGGTTCACTTAACGCAGAAATAAAAAGTGTCGCCGACAATCTCGACGCCGCCGCGGACAAAGCAAAAACAGGCAAGAACCTTAGAACAGAAACAAAAACTTCGGTTACAGAGGCTTACTCCGCGGATACACAAGCCTTTACGCATAATTTCCGGACAGCCCTTGAGCGGGCGCAGATCCTCTGTGAAACCGCGAAAGCCGGGGCCGCAGAAACCGGCACTGCGTTATTCCGGAAAACCCTTGAAACAAACCTGGATAAAGCAAGTGATCGTCTTGATGACTAT
>WQXQ01000147.1 GCA_009784775.1 Treponema sp. | reverse complement strand
GGATAATACTTTCCCTGGAATAGCAATGTATCTGTTATTTGCATCCGCTGCTGCTGGAGTGTGTATTGGCATTATGTTATTATTAACGAATAAAAAACTTAATCCAACGAATGACTGGATTGTCACGCTGGTTTGTATCGCTTCCGGTCTTTTTGTATTCTTTAGTATATCTGAAAACCGCCGCCCGGATTTGGATACCGGCGCTTATTTCATAATCGCCGGCTGGATCGTCGCCGTAGTCGGCCAATTACTTGCAAAAGTAAACAGAGAGGCGTAGTTCCCTTTTTTCACGCAAAGGCGCAAAGATCACGAAGATCGCAAAGGGAGAGAAAAGGGGAAAAAGGGGGAGCTGCGTTATTGCTTAATACGCTGCCACCCACCCTTTTCCTCCTTGGCGTTCTTTGCGAACTCCGCGCCTTTGCGTGAATAAATTCGAAAAAACCTAAATAATACTGTAAAGCAATTCTCCATAGACCGGGAAGGGCCAGTACTTTCTGGCGACCAGGGTTTCCAGTTCGTCGACTATTAATCGCAGATCGGACATTGCGGCAAAAATCGTATCACGATAGAAACGGGCGCTGGCAAGTACGTCTTCCTGGGCTTTGGATTCGCCAAGGGCGTTTTCCAGGGTCGTTAGTTTTTTGAGCAGGCTGGAAGATAATTTTGCTATTTTGTGCAATAAGTGATCTTCAAGCGAGACATCCAGACTGCCGCCGTAGGCTTTTTTCTGGCGCAATAGATCGACCAAGTCCCTTTGGTAATCGACGCTGGCGGGGATAATGTTGCCCTTTACCATATCAATCATGGTCAACGCTTCGATGTGTATCGTTTTGCAGTAGGCCTCCATCATAATTTCATAGCGCGAATGGATCTCCTGTTCGCTGAACACTGCGTGGCGGGAAAACAGCGCGATGCTTTGAGCGGACGTAAATGTGGGCAGCGCATCAACGGCGGTTTTAAGGTTTGAAAGTCCGCGGTTCTGCGCCTCGCTGACCCATTCATCGGAGTAATTGTTGCCGTTAAAGATGATGCGCTTATGCGCGCTGAATGTTTTTTTGACCAGTGATGCCAGATCGCCGGTAAAATCGCTCGATGATTCCAGCGTATCGGCAAACTGTTGAAGCGTGTCGGCGACAATGGTGTTCAGTACAATGTTGGGTCCTGCAATGGAAAACGTTGAGCCGAGCATACGGAACTCAAACTTATTGCCGGTAAAGGCAAAGGGAGAAGTGCGGTTGCGGTCGGTGGTATCCTTGGGGAAATGCGGCAGCACCGACACGCCAATTTCCATAGGCCGTTTTTCTTTGCCCTGATAATCGGCGCCGGATTCAATCGCGGTAAAAATGTCGGTCAACTCATCGCCAAGAAACATCGACACAATGGCGGGGGGCGCTTCGTTTGCGCCCAGCCGGTGATCGTTCCCCGCGCTCGCCGCCGATACCCGCAGCAAGTCCTGATGCTCGTCGACCGCTTTGATCACCGCCACCAGAAAGAGTAAAAATTGCGCGTTCTCGTATGGTGTCTCGCCGGGCTCAAGCAGGTTAATACCGGTGTCGGTACACAGCGACCAGTTGTTATGCTTGCCGCTGCCGTTTACGCCGGCAAAGGGTTTTTCGTGGAGCAGGCAGGCCATATTGTGCTCGTTCGCAATGCTCTTCATCAGCTCCATCGTTATCTGATTATGGTCGGTGGCAATATTAGTTGTCGTAAAAATCGGCGCAAGCTCGTGCTGCCCCGGCGCAACCTCGTTATGCTTCGTCTTGGCATATACGCCAAGCTTCCAGAGTTCTTCCTCCAGCTCTTTCATAAAAGCCGAAACCCGCGGCTTGATGCAGCCAAAATAATGATCTTCCAGTTCCTGCCCCTTGGGTGGACGGGCGCCGAACAATGTCCTGCCGGTATAAATTAAATCGGGACGTTCCTGAAACATCATTTTGTCAATCAAAAAATATTCCTGTTCCGCGCCCACCGTGGTGATGACCCGCTGCACGGTCGTATTGCCAAACAATTTGAGTATGCGCAGCGCCTGCTTGTTAATCGCGTCCATCGAACGGAGCAGGGGTGTCTTCTTGTCGAGCGCCTCGCCGCTATACGAACAAAACGCGGTGGGAATGCACAGTGTCCCGTCTTTGATAAAGGCATACGAGCTGGTATCCCACACCGTATAACCCCGCGCCTCAAACGTAGCGCGCAGCCCGCCCGAAGGAAAACTGGACGCATCCGATTCGCCGCGCACCAGTTCCTTGCCGGAAAATTCCATAATGATTTTCCCGTCTCCTGCAGGCACAATAAAACTGTCGTGCTTTTCCGCCGTAGTGCCGGTCATCGGTTGAAACCAATGGGTAAAATGGGTCGCGCCTTTTTCCACCGCCCAATCCTTCATCGCATTGGCAACAGTATTGGCAAGGTCCAACTCCAAATGACAGCCCTGCGCCATTGTCTTTTTCAGTGTTTTGTACACATCACCCGGCAGCCGCGCCTGCATCACCGTATCATTAAAGACCATACTTCCAAACAAGTTTGTTATATCTTTCATCCTGGCTTTATACTATGGCAATTTGGCGGTAATTGCAATGGGGGGGCTTGGGGAATGAGGGTGCGGCGGAGCCGCAATGAGGAATTAGAAATGAGGAGTGAGGAATGAGGAGTGATACTGGAACGTCAACCCTCAAAAACCGCCTTTTTTGCCCTTGACAGTTTCGTCCGAAACCACGTATAATACCTATGTTGGGATATGTAAGCTGGTAATTATTTCGTTATCGTATTATGTCCTTTACTTTTTAGGATTTTTGTATAATACTAGTGTTATGGAAATACAAAAAAGCCCTAAGGCATTTAACATTCGGCGCTTTCTGCATAATTTTGGTAAACTT
>WQXQ01000146.1 GCA_009784775.1 Treponema sp. | reverse complement strand
CTGACTCATATTTGTATTCACTACTATACTTCCTCATAACTTCCTCCTTAATTACTCTGGTATTCTATCATATCACAGAAGGTGTATAATATCTTGTGGAAAGGTCACAGGAGGGAAATTTCCTCATTGGTTTCCAATACTTACTTGCTTAGTAAGCAAAAAAACACCCTGCCGCGGTAAGGCGGCAGGGTGTTGCTGAAAATCAGACAATAAATTTTGGAAAACGATCAATTAAAAGGTAAACCTGGCGCCCATGCTGAACTGGTGCTGGTAAATACGTTTGGTGTCCATACGCCAGGTACCCCAAGGTCTTTCATCCCACTTTGTCTGCACTTTGCCGAGATCGGCGAAACGGTAGCCCACATCAAAGGCAACATTGTTCGTGATCTGGTATCCCAGGCCCAAACCAATATTCCAGGCGAAGTTGGTCACCGTTTTGGAACCGGTGTTGTTAACTTCACTAACCCAATCCACTTTGCCTTTCGTTCTGATGAACCCGACGCCCATACCGGCGCCAACGTAGGGAGTAAACTTTGTCCTCGTATTAATATCGTAATAAACATTGGCAAACAGAGTCTGTATATTATTTGATTGACAGGAAACTGAACCACCCCACAGGCTTCCTTCAGCCTCAGCCTTGGTAAAGGCGGCGTATTCCAGCTCCCCACGGACAGGAATATTGAGTTTTTTCGAGAAATCATATCCAGCCGCAAGGGAACCACCGAAGGTGTTATCCCAGTGACTGCCGATATCATGGGTAAAAGGACCAGACGCAACTTCATAATATTTGACATCCTTCATGTAGGTCAGGCCATAGATAATCTTCGGCGCAACATAGATACCCAACTGACCGTCTGCGGCAATGGCTTTCAGGGGAAACATCAACATACCGGCCATGACCATTAATCCTATAATGCTTTTAATACTCTTCATCATTAATCCTCCTCTTTTTTAGGTTAAAAAATACGGCCCTGTCCCGGAAAAGGAGAACAAAGCCGTGGTTTTTCGCCGTGGTGAAAACACAAAAACGGCCCTGACTCCCGTAAGGATGAAAGGGCCGTTTTGATTGAAGATAGAATTATGCCGGTTTTTGTTACGTGGCCGTAATAAGTTGTTGATAATAAAGGGAAAAAACCGAGAGAGAGAGTGCAAGGAACGTGCCAAGGCGCATGGCTATTGCCTTTTCCTGGCCATTATGGGAAAATATATTTTCCGCCATTACTTTTTGCTCACCTTGTTTGCTGAATTTTGCACGACAGCGGCATTTTACTTAAAACAGCCAAAGACGCAAGAACTTTTTGCTTCCTTTTCACCGTCATTCTGAACTTGATTCAGAACCCCCTTCTTTTCAGGAGATTGCGGGTCAGGCCCGCAATGACGCGGGAAAAATACGGGACGCTCAGGTGTGCGTCCCATACAATGCTGTTACTACGCATGTTTCCGTATTACCAAGCGCCTGATTCCTCTGAATATCATCATTAGGTGAAGGCATGGTTTGTTGTCCCCTTTTAAAAGGGGGTGGACGGCGAAGCCGGACCGGGGTTTGTAAAAACGTAGAACGAGGGGATGTCCGCCACAGGCGGACAGGGGTTTGCACGAACCGCCCAGTTTTCTACAAACCTCCGCCCTTCGGGCTCCTCCTTTCAAAAGGAGGCGAAAACCATCGTGACGCTGGCAGACATGGCATTGTCATTGCGAGCCGCGAAGGGGCTCGACAATCCAGAACCGTTGCATAAATAATTATCAGAGGAGAAAAACGAGCATTTCTCCATCAGACCGATCAGAAAGCGATGCTTTGATGGTCAAAACAGGCTTTGTAATAAGGCCTGTTTGATTTGTGCAACAATCTTGTTTGTGACAAAAATTATGTTTCCGACCGGAAGCATTTGAAAAACCAGGAGTGTTGATAAAACCTTATTTCAGAAAACAGCAGAACCAGCAAATCAATGAATGACTTACTGGTTCTGTCCTGAATGATTTACAGAATAACCGGCGTTTGGCGTTTTCTCAGATGCTGGGATTGGGAGCCTGTTCCAGCTTTTTGCCGCGCTTCCTGGCTGTGTGTTCTTCTTCGGCAATAAGGCGGCGCGTTTCCGCTATAAAATACTTAACCTTGTAATCCAAACCAACATTGGGAAAATCTTTGGCTATCTGTTCAAACCGCTTTAAAGCGGCATTGTATTTTTGCTGCTTAAAATAAAACTGCCCAATGTAAAACTCATTTTCCGCCAACATGCGCCTTACATCCAAAAGCATCTTTTCACCCATGACCGCAAACTGGCTCTGGGGATAACGGGAAATCAGGCGTTCAAATTCGGTTTTTGCTTTCCAGGTTTCACTTTGATCACGATCCACCGTGTCAATAAGGCTATAGCGGCACATACCCATTTGATAGAGGGCATAGGGAACGTTTTCGTCGGTTGGATGGCGGTTGGCAAAATCATCATAGGCAACGTAGGCGTCGGGATATTCCTTATTGCTGTAATAGGAATCAGCGATACCAATTTCGGCAAGAATGGCCACGTCTTCCAGGGGATATTCATCTTTCAGACGCTGAAAAACCGAAATAGCCTTTTTATACTTTTTTTTCTGATATAATTCGCTTCCCTGCTGATAAAGACCTTGAGGCGTTGCCCTGGTCATACTTTTATCCTGCATCCAGGCGCAGCCAAAAGCGCCGCCCAGGAGCATGATGACAGCAAAATAAAGGAAAAACCGCAATGCCGGAAATTTTTTTCCCATTTACAGAACCTTTTCCGCAAATTCCACCAACCGGTCTTTGGGCACAAGACCTGATGCCAGACGGTCCATTTCCTTGCCGTCCTTATACAGGATCAGGGTGGGAATTGTCATAACGCCGCATTTTGCAGAAGTATCAGGATTATCATCCACATTCAT
>WQXQ01000145.1 GCA_009784775.1 Treponema sp. | reverse complement strand
CCCGCGGCAATGGCGTCCCCGGGCGATTGGAAATGCACCGGTTCGCCGTTAATCAGTATCCGGCCCTCGTCGCTTTGGTACAGACCCATTAAAATATTCATCAGCGTAGTTTTTCCGGCGCCGTTTTCACCCACCAGCGCGAGAACCTCGCCAGAGCTTACCGAAAGGGAGATGTCCTTGCATGCCTGCGCGCCGGGAAAACTCTTGCTGATATGCTCTACTCGAAGATCGTTTATTTTCATTATAATTTATAACAGTATGACCTTGTATTTTTATGCGGTCAAGGAGGATTCATGCCAAATATCACCCATTCACAGCCAAACGCGCGTGACATTGAACTGCTCTATGAAGCAGGCCGGATTGCCCGCCGGGCAAAAGAGAAGGGAAATCATCCTTTTGGCTGCCTGCTCGCAGATGCCGGGGGCACTATCCTGCTTACAGGCGAAAATACGGTAGTCACCGAGCACAACGACTGCGGCCATGCCGAAACCAATCTGATGATTGCCGCATCGAAAAAATATGACAGGGATTTTTTGGCTGGCTGTTCAATTTATACTACCGGTGAACCATGCGCCATGTGTACCGGCGCGATTTACTGGACCAATGTGCGCCGTATTGTTGTCGGTTTTTCAGAGAGGGATCTGCTGATTATGACCGGCGCGGATCCGGAGAATCCGACCTTTAACCTGCCCTGTTCGGAGATTCTTGCCAGAGGGCAGAAAGATTTTGAAATTGTGGGGCCGGTAAACGATCGCGCTCTTATTGAAACGCTGCTGGAAGATCACAGAGACTTCTGGAATAAAGGATAGGGATTTCCAGGATTACTTTTCCAAAAACTGAAGTACCAAAGGCGGGGTATTGAATCCCTCAATGCAAAAAAAACAGGGCTGTCCGGCAATAATATCCGGACAGCCCACTCCTTATTTTTATCGGTATTTTACAGTTTTGAGTAGTCTACGTCGCTCCATTTAAGGGTATTGGGAGTAGCCTTGAATTTTGCCAGGGCCTCATCAACTTTTGCTTTAACATTTGCGGGCGCCATATTGGGAAGATCGGGGTTGAATTTAAATATGAAGCCGCCGTTGGAGAAATTCATCGGTATGCACTGGCCGCCGCGAATTCCTGCGTCAAGTTTTTGTACAAAGCCCACAATAACGGCTGCGTAATCGTAGGAAGATGCGGCTATGCACTTGGCTTTGCCTTCGGGCGTGCCAAACTGCGCCAGGTCCTGTCCGACCCACCAGAGATTTTGGCTGGCATACTGGGCATCGCCAACCGCGCGGAGGGCGCCGATGGCCTGCTGGGAAGCGCCGGTGAGAACGTCGGCATTTGCACGGATTTGTGTATGCGCCAATTCACCGGATTTCACAAAATCGGAGAAAGAGCCGATATGACCTACCGTGATCTTTGCGGCGGGATTTACAGACTGTATGCCAAGAACAAAGCCCCGTCCGTAACGGGCGGCATCACCGCCGTCTACCGGGCCCACATAACCGATGTTGTTGGTCTTTGTGGTAAGACCCGCGATCACGCCGTTCAGATAGCCGGTTTCCTCGCTTTCAGGCATATAGGTAAACACATTTGCCGGGCCGGTTTCGGCGCTGGTTCCAAAGGCAAACGTTACATTGGGAAATTCTCCTGCCATTTCCATGATCAGGTTCTTGTACTGGGCGCCGTGGCCGATGATGATGCTAAAGCCCTGGGCGGCATATTGACGAGCCGCGGAACCAGCGTCAACCGGGAGCATCTTTTCGCTGTAGCTGTATTGGATCCTTCCGGGAAGCTGTTTTTGGGCGTCAACAATGCCGTCATGCATGGCCTGACACCAGCCCTTGTCATCGATGGTATTCTCGATTATAAGGGCAATTTTTACCACATTGCTGCCTGCTTTGGCCGGCGCGGCCGGCTCTTCCTTCTTGCCACCGGCAAACACAAGGCCGGGAAGCAGCAGAATTAACCCAAAAATTGCAATGAGCATAATACATGATTTTTTCATTCTATCCTCCTAATGATTGTATTATGACAATAATGATGCTTTTCCTTATAGTTTTCAAGCTTTATTTTCGGTTAGATTTTATTGTGGGGCGCCCCGGCTTTTTGTGTTACCTGCGCACGGCAAAGAATCAGCTCCGCCGCAATGCTCACGGCGATCTCCGCGGGAGTTTCGCTTTTGATATCTACGCCGATGGGGGCGTGAACCCTGGCCGCGTTAATTGCGTCTGAGCCAAAGCCGCGCTTTTGCAGCTGTTCTTTCACAAACTCGTGTTTTGTTTTACTCCCGATTACGCCTATATAAGCGGCAGGGCTGTTCAGGGCAAAGGCCCAGGCTTCCAAATCCCAGCGATGCCCCCGGGTTACAACAACGGCGTAGTCTTTTTCCGTGAGGCTGATATTTTTTTCTATGTGTTCAAAATCTCCCCGGATGACTTTTTCCGCTCCCGGAAAAAGATTGGGCTTTGAGAATTCCTCCCGGTCATCAAACACAACGCAGCGAAAACCAAGATGAGCAAGAAGGGGAACCAGTTCCTGGGCTATGTGCCCTCCGCCGAAGACGTAAACAATAGAGTCCGAAGCCGTCTGCTTTTCAAGCTCTTCAAGCAGTTCAGTCTCTCTGGTATCAATGAACCGGAAAGAAACCGATATTTCGCCTCCGCATCGCGCGCCAACTTCCGCCGCATCGTCGGAGTGAAGCGTATATTTACTGAATGCAGTCCCATGAGTAAGCAGTAGTGACCCGGCTTCCGCAATGGCACGGTGTTCTGTGATACCCCCGCCTATGCTGCCCCAGAGCCTGAGTCCGGCGCCGTACTTTCCCTTCCCCACAAGCATGCGCGCTCCTGCGCCTCTGGGAACAGAGCCGGAACTTTGCGTTACTGTTACCAGAACCAGGGGCTCATTTTTACTCAGACGTTCTTTTATAAGCTGCAAAAGTTCTTTCACGGTGTCATGCTTTATGTACATTGATGTATTCCCCCATATATCTCTCGCAGAGCCGCAAAGGCGCAAAGAGCACAGAGTTTAATCATATAGGCTGTTAACAATTTTGATTATAATACGTTAATTATGTTTTGGTAATACCTCATACAAAAGTAAAATTCTTCTCTCTGCGTCCTTTGCGGCT
>WQXQ01000144.1 GCA_009784775.1 Treponema sp. | reverse complement strand
GGAGGAGTGACCAAAATATACATTGGGAAAATCATTGGCCGCTTGCAGCGTCCAGTCCATAAAATCAAAGCTGTTGGTATAGATTACATTGCAGCCCTGATCGATAAGATCCCGGATTGCCTTTTCGCAGTCGGCGTTTCCGGGCACATTTTCCATATAGGCGCATTCAATTCCCATTTTTTCCAGGGCGAGACGGCCTTTATCGTGAGCCTGGGTATAACCCGCATCGTGGATACTGCCAATATACACAAAACCCACCTTAATGTTATCCTTATTCGGCTTTTCCCCGGGACGCTTGCCGGTACAGGCGCTCAATGCCAAAACCAGTACCACAATTGCCGCCAGCACCCTTCGCATATATATGTATCCCCCTGGAACCTCCATTATGGGGAGAAAGGGAGAAAGGATCAAGCAAGCCTTTTCATTATTTTTCATTTATGGTATTATTTTTCAGTATGGAACCATACATACCACAATTGAATATAGTCTATCCCGATAAACCTGATGCGCACATGGTCGAATTTAAGGTTCTTCGCGATATCAATGTCGATGAACACTATCCCTTCCTGGATAAATCGTTCAAATTCAAACTGATGCGGGGATTGGTCTACCTGGGTATCTTTACGCTGGTGTTTATGATAAGTCCCACGCGTTTTGGCATCAAAATTGAAGGGAGAAACATCCTCCGCAAATACCGGAAACTGCTGAAAGACGGGGCCATGACCATTTCAAACCATGTGCAACGGTGGGATTTTCTCTTTGTACAGCAGGCAATACGGTACCGCACCATGTATTTCCCCTTGTGGAAGGAACAGCTCAGAGGCCCCGACGCAGGTCTTATCCGCGCCGCCGGCGGCATTCCGGTCCCCGAAGATATCCACACCATCAAGTACTTTAACCAGGCCTTTGACGAAATTCGGGCACGAAAAAAATGGATACATGCCTTTCCGGAAAGTTCACGGTTTGATTATTTCCAGCCCATCAGGCCATTCAAAAAAGGCGTTTTTACCATGGCCTATCGTTACCAGTTGCCGGTCCTTCCCATTGCCATTTCGTACCGCAAACCGCGTTTTCCCTTTACCCTGGTGAATATGCTGCGCAAACAAAAACTTCCCATGATCACCATACGCATCGGCGAACCGGTGCTGTTCGATCCAAACCTGTCCCGCAAGGAAGCAGTGCAAAAATTGCGCAAAGACTGCCACGAAGCCGTTGTCCGCCTCGCCGGCATCACCAACAACCCCTACCCCGCCGAAGGAGACTGAAAGAGGAATTAGAAATGAGAAATAAGGATTTCTAATCTACTTTTGAGGATAGTGTACAGGGATTCCCAAGTGCCGGCGTACATCACGAGCGAAGGGCCCTGTGGTTCTTTTTTTGCGCGGCGATGGTAGGGGTCCAGACGGACATACCGTTTAAGACCTGTTTCAAGGCAGAAGAAGCGCATTCCGGCATGAAATGCGCCAAGCCCATCGGTTTCTTCACGGTCACCGACTACAAGTACTTCTTCCGGCGCTACACCCAAATCCCCGGCAATACGGAGAAACGGCCCCGTAGCGGGTTTCTGCGCACCAAAGGATTCAGGGCCGTACAAAGGTATCGCGTCCGAACAAAGCCCCAGGGCCGCCAGACGTTCTCTTAAGAAAGGATAATCAGAATACACCGCTATTTTGGGCATAGTATTTGCAGCCTTGCCTCCGGCAAAAGCCTTGCCGTCAGCAAAGCGCTGCAGCAGTTCGCTGACCCCCGGCCGCGGTTTATGGTGCTTTTTTAATACCCGCACCATACGAGGCATATATTTATTGAAATACCAGTTCCGCATCCGCTCCGGCGAGCGGTGACAGGCCTTTCCCATAGCGGCAAAAAAAACCCGGTAGTATTCTTCCGGCGAAGCATAATCGCAGCCGGCAAAGCGTTTACGGATGAGCCGTTCCTTCCAGATGCGCAGACTATCCAGGGGATTGGCGGCAATCAAATGGAAGGCAATGCGGGCATTATCAAACAGGGTACCGTCAAAATCAAAAATAATACCCTTGATATTACGCAGTAACTTTACCCCGGAAATTCCGGCAGATTTATCCAGACCAGACGGCTCTTCGACATACCCCGCGCGGCCATCGACGGCGCCAACTGAGGCTGCCGCCTGTATATGCACCCATTTTATACGGGATAAAGATTGGCTCATTTCACCAACTCTTTGCACATGACATGACGATTTTCGCCCTGCATGAGAAGATTAAGTTTGAACTGCCCGTCAAGCCTGTTTGATGCACATTTATCTCCACACTCAGCATTATACTTTTGCAGACATTTGTCAAGCCTGTAACCCGGTCATTAACGGGAAACAACCAATTCCTTGAACATGGCATGGCGCTTTTCGTCCTGCATAAGGAGGTTCAGCTTAAACTGCCCGTCACGGTATCCCCGGTCAATACAGGCCGCTTTGAAACGTTCAAAGGACTCAGGACCCAATAAGGCTGTTTCCGGCGCTTTTACCCGGTTAGATGTACGTTTTTCCTTATACTCAGGGTTATACTCCTGCAGGAATTGATCAAGATGATCGGTAAATTGTTCCGCTTCGGTAACCGAAATCTCCTGATCGGCAAATTCATAATAAAATTTGTAATTTGATTTTGATGGATCCGCAAAGCCTACAAAGAAGGGGGCTATCTTGCCGGTTTTCTTTTCCGTCTCGTGGACTGCTTCAATGAACTGCCGTTCATGGAGTTTTTCTCCGGTCAGGCTGATCGTGCCGTTCACCTTTTGAATAAACTTGATCATGGGGAACTGATTGTGGTAGCCGGATATCTCTACAAGGTCGTGCATATTGTAGCGGTACAGGCCGGAACAAGTGGTAACCAGCATGCAATAGCGCTGACCTTCTTTCAGTTCGTGGATCTGATATATTTTCGAGTTTGCATCATCAAGGTCGGATTCATGGATAAACTCGAAATACGTTTTGTGGCCAAAGAGGGTTGTTTCCTGGGTGTTGCTCTTGAGTACCAGGCCTCCCTTACATTCGGTGGCAACATAACTGAACTCATGGAATACACAATCGGGCGGGAATGAATCCCGGACCTTTTCGTAATAGATTCTGGTATTGCCGCAGAACCAGACATTTACCAACTGCAAATGGGGCCAGTAATGTTTGGGCAGGACGGTGCCATAGCGTGCTTTTAATGCGCGCAGTTCTGCCGCCCGCTTGGGGTTGGGTTTGGCAAATGTCAGCATGGAAGCGCGAATATTTTCAGGAATGGGGAACTTGGTGCTAATCGTTCCATGTTCAATGTCAT
>WQXQ01000143.1 GCA_009784775.1 Treponema sp. | reverse complement strand
CGGGCGCCCATGCTGAACTGATGCTGATAAATGCGCTTGATTTCCATGCGGCAAGGATAGGCATAATCGGTGTTCCAATTCGTCTGCACTTTGCCGAGGTCGGCAAAACGGTATCCCACATCCAGGGTAACATTATTCGTGATCTGGTATCCCAGGCCCAGACCAACATTCCAGGCAAAATTGGTCACCGTTTTTGAACCGGTGTCAAAAGTAGCCCAACCCCAATCGCCATAACCTTTCGTCCTGATGAATCCCGCGCCCATACCGGCGCCCACATAGGGCGTAAACTTGGTCCCCGTATTAATATCGTAATAAACATTGGCAAACAGGGTCTGTATATTGTTTGACTGCTCGTATCTACTTCCCCATTTCTCTCCTTCAGCCTCAGCTTTGGTAAAGACGGTATATTCCAGTTCTCCGCGGAGAGGGATATTGAGCTTTTTCGAGAAGTCATAGCCTGCGGCGAGGGAACCGCCAAAGGCGCTGTCCCACTTATTGCCGACATTATCATTATCATTATTAGATTGCCGATATTTGAAATCCTTCATGTAGGTCAGGCCATAGATAACTTTCGGTGCTACATAAATGCCCAACTGCCCGTCCGCGGCAATGGCTTTCACTGGAAACATCAACATACCGGCCACTGCCATTAAACCCATAATGCTTTTCATACTCTTCATCATTAATCCTCCTCTTTTTTATTAAAAAAATACGGCCCTGTCCCAGAAAAGAAAACAAGACCGTGGTTTGCCACTGTAGAGAAAACGCAAAAACGGCCCCATCTCCTTGGAGGAGACGGGACCGTAAAAAATGACAACAAGGCGCTGCTTTTGGCAGCAAGCGCCTTGTGGGGTTTTAATGGTACTGGTAGAGTAAAAAACCGGAGAGAGAGAGAGCAAAGAGCGTGCCAAGGCGCATGGTTACTGCCTTTCCTTGACCTTTATGGGAAAATATATTTTCCGCCATTGTTTTTGCCCACCTTTCCTGTGGAATCTTGCACAATGGCGGCATCTTACATTGAACCGGAAAAAACACAAGATTTTTTTGACACCGCCAAAGCCCACTTTTTTTGAAAGGAGATGAAGCGCAAGGCGCAGGCCACGCAGTAATTAAGACATATCACCGCGCAATACAACGATTCCCCCGCAGAAGCATTTAATCAGCTCTTCCCTAATTTATTACCCAAGGAGCGACAACAAAATACCCGCCACAATAGCGGAACCAATCACGCCAGCCACGTTTGGCCCCATAGCGTGCATAAGCAGGAAATTGGTCGAATTCGCTTTTTGTCCTTCTACCTGAGATACCCGTGCGGCCATCGGCACCGCTGACACACCCGCAGAACCAATCAATGGATTTATTTTACCTCCTGACAGTACGCACATTAATTTCCCCAGCAGCAGACCGCCAATGGTGCTGCATATAAACGCCGTAAGCCCTAAACCAATTATCATAAGTGTTTGAGGACTGAGGAATCTTTCCGCATTCGCCGTAGCCCCAACCGTAACGCCAAGAAAAATAGTAACGACGTTAATTAAAGCGTTCTGTGCAGTGTCTGATAATCTTTCCACAACTCCCGATTCTTTAAACAGATTACCAAGCATTAACATCCCGATTAAAGGTGCGACTGACGGCAACAAGAGTATGCAAAGTATTGAAACGGTGACAGGAAAGCATATTTTTTCCAGCTTCGACACATGCCGCAGTTGTGTCATTTTAATTTCTCTTTCCTTTTTTGTTGTCAGCGCCTTCATAATAGGAGGCTGTATCAACGGAATCAATGCCATGTATGAATATGCCGCTATTGCTATCGCTGGCAGCAGATGGGGGGCAAGTTTTGAAGTGAGATATATAGCCGTTGGTCCGTCCGCGCCGCCTATAATGCCGATAGATGCCGCTTCCTGAGGCGTAAACCCCAGAATAACCGCAAGTATAAAAGCTACCATTATTCCAAACTGCGCACCGGCCCCCATAAACAGACTAGACGGCCTCGCTATCAGCGGGCCAAAATCTGTCATTGCTCCGACTCCTAAAAAAATAAGAGACGGATATATTCCTAATTTGACCCCTTGATATATGTAGTACAGTAATCCGCCTGGTTCCCCGTCCTGCCCTCCATCCATAAGTCCTGTCACTGGCAGATTCGCCAGCAGCACGCCAAAGGCAATAGGAAGCAGCAAAAGCGGTTCAAACTTTTTTGCTACGGCGAGAAAAATAAGTACACCGGCTATCATCAGCATTGTGAAATGCCGCCATGTAAGAGCTATGAAACCTGAATCTGCCCATATGCCTTGAATCGCATCAATAAACATAATTGCCTCCTGCTACTGCGTTGTCTTTGTTTCAATAAGTCTGATTATCCCTGTTGACAGCTTTAACAAAACGTATAAGCCGCCCAGCAGAGCAAAAACCACCAAGAAACAAAAAAGAGCGGTATAAATACTTTCCAATACAGTCATATTAATTCCTCCATAGAAAAATAAAAAGGGCGGAGAACTTCTGAGAAGCTCTCCACCCTAAAGCCAGAAACTTGAAGCAGTTACCTGCCCAACCGGAAAATTTACCCTATTAAATTTTGCAAACCTGTATCACAAACGGTGAAAAAGTCAAGGGGTACTTTTTTTCAGGAGATTGCGGGTCAAGCCCGCAATGACGCGGGAGAAATAATGACGCGGTGAAAATCGGGAACGCCAAAGACGGCATTCTTTTGCAAACCTCCGCCCTTCGGGCACCTCCTTTCAAAAGGAGGCAAAAACCATTGCCTGTGTAATCGCTGGTTATCAATGATGCCAACCATGCGGCATATAATATTACGCTGTTTACTGATTGTCCGCGGCGGCTATCACCACTGGAAGGAAATCAAAAGGTGAAAGAAAAAAATGAATTCATACAAAGGCATTTGAAATATCAGGAAGAAACATGATATATGATTATATGATCCTGAAATCAGGAAATACAACAGAGGGAGAAATAACTATGAAAAAGTTCGTATGTTCTGTTTGCGGTTATGTTCATACAGGGGACAGCGCGCCGGATAAATGCCCCCAATGCCAAGCAGCAGGTGAGAAATTCAAAGAGCAGGCCGGAGAAAACTTTGCTTTTGCCGACGAGCATAAAATAGGAGTGGCGAAGGGGCTGGACGCTAAAGTAGTGGAGGGATTGCAGGCAAACTTCATGGGCGAATGCGCCGAAGTAGGCATGTATCTGGCAATGTCGCGTCAGGCCGATCGTGAAGGGTATCCGGAAATTGCTGAGGCTTTCAGACGTTACGCCTTTGAAGAAGCGGATCACGCCGCCCGCTTTGCGGAACTCCTTGGT
>WQXQ01000142.1 GCA_009784775.1 Treponema sp. | reverse complement strand
CCAGGTACCGCGCCACCATATATCGTAATAATTGGAACCCCGCCACCAGAGGGAATTGACAGCCGCATAAAGCACCTTTCCCGCGGCGCCCTCCTCTATCATGGTCTTGACCCTTGCGTTAGGCGTCTTAAACCTGTTCTGCGCCACCGGAGAAAGAATTTTTCCGCTCTTTTCGGCCGCGGAAATCATCGCGTCGCATTCGGCCAGGCTCGGCGCCATGGGCTTTTCCACCAGCACATGCTTTCCTGCGTCAAGCGCCTTTACGGCGGCTTCCGCATGCGAGGCAGGCGGCAGACAAATCGATACCGCGTCAATTCCGCTCAGCGAAACAAGCTCATCGAGCTCTTTGCAGGCTTTTGCGTTTTTAAGCCCTTTCTTCGTTATCAGGGCCTCCGCCTTGTCAACGAATAAATCGCATACCGCCCGCACTTCGCAGCGATCGGGAAATTCAAGATACGCGTCCGCATGAACCTGCGCAATTGCGCCTGATCCTATGATTCCTATTCCAATCATTTTAAGACCTCATCTGTAAAGAAAATTTATTGTACCAGCGAAGGCAAAAAAGTTACAATTTGCGGAACAAAGAGAATAACAACCGCTACCGCCACAATAACCAGGATATAGGGCATCAGCGCGCCTATACTTTTTTCAAGCGGCAGTTTGGCTATACTGCAGCTGACAAAGAGGAATGTACCCACCGGCGGAGTAATCGCGCCAAGCTGCATAACAATTACCATCAACACGCCGTAGTGAATGGGATCAAACTGAAACGCGGTGCCTATAGAGAGGACTATTGTGGCAAACATGGCGATTAACACGGTGGGATCAAGAATAAGGCCGACAATCAAAAACACCAGCATAAGAAAGAAAGAAGCAAGGTAGCGGTTTTGCAGAACATTTACGGCAAAATCGAAAACCTCATTCTGAACCCTCATGCGCACCAGTACGTTTGATAAAATTCCTGCGGCCGCAATTGTCATCATAACAACAGCGGTGGTGATGGCGGAATTCATGAGTATTTTTGGAATGTGTTTTAACTTTAATTCCTTGGAAATAAAAAACCCGTAAATAAGTCCGTAAGCTATCGCGAGAACTCCGGATTCGGTAGGGGTAACCAGTCCGAGGACTATTCCAAGTATGATTATCAGGGGCATGACAAGGGCGCCGAACGATCTTACGGAAGCGCGTACAAAGACTTTAAAAGAAAAACTCCCGGTTTCGAATTTATAGCCCCTGCGGCGGTATGCAATGCCGTTTACTACCATAAACAAAATCCACAGAATTATCCCCGGCAGCACTCCGCCGAGAAACAGGCGGCTGACCGGCGTCTCCGTATAGAAGGAATACAAAATCATCGCAATGCTCGGCGGAAGAATGGGGCTGAGCATGGAAGAACCGGCGGTAACGGCAACCGCATAGTCCTTCTCGTAACCCTGTTTTTCCATCGCGGGGATCATTATGCCGCCTATAGCGGACGCGTTCGCCACTCCCGATCCCTGGATAGCGCCGAAGAAGCCCGAGGCGAGTACATTCACATGCCCCAGGCCGCCTTTTAAATGGCCCACCGCGGCATTGGCGCAGTCAACAAGTTTGTCTGTTATGCGCGATTGGGTCATAATGTTGCCGGCAATAATAAAAAACGGTATGGCCATGAGCGCAAACGAATTGATGCTGCCGAACAATCTGATAACCGCGAGATTGAAAGGAATGTCCATCGCGAAGATAAATATCAGCGCGGTGATGATGGCGGAAACATAAATGGGAAATCCCAAAAAAATAAAAACGAGCAGAGCAATAAAAACAAGGGACGCCTGAATCATTTATTGCCTCCCTGCTGCCATTTGGCGTAAGGATGTTTTCCGTAAATCAGGATCAAAAAATAATCAAAAAACATGAGCAGGCAGCCTATTGGTATTGCAGCATAAAACAAGGCCATGGATATAGGAGCGTTCTGTAGCATACTTTTGGTATTGATGTTGTGTACTTCATGCCGTAATACGCAAGCACGGCCATGCACACCAGTACAATTCCCAGAGCGATTTTTCTTACGATCATGATCGCCCTGGGAGGCATTTTGTTGATAAAAAAATCCACGTTTAAATGCGACCCTTCGCGGACTCCCAGGCTTGCTGCAAGAAAGACAACCCAAATGCTGGTGAGGCGTATTATTTCATCTCCCCAGGCAAAGGGACGCAAATTCGCGGCGGTAAAGTAACGCAGGAACACCTGAATCAGGCACAGTATTACCATCCAGCCCATGCCCGCGATAATGCCGGCCGTTCGAATAGCATTAACAACGGAATAAATTTTTCTTAACACGTGTCTGCTTCGGTTTTACTTAATAGCCAGCATTTTGTCGATGAAGCTATTCCAGTTTTCACCTCTGGCTCGGAATTCATTGAGCATGGGCGAACAGGCCTGCACCCAGGCTGGGGCGTCGCTCAGGTTATGCACTGCCACACCCTGGCTGACCATGGCCTTGAATGAGGCGTCCTGATCCTCATCGTCAATTTTCCCCTGATATACCGCGGCTTCCGCAGCGCAATCAAGAACGATTTTCTGCAAATCAGCGGGAAGCCCCGCAAGCCACTTATCATTAAAGAAATAATAAACACACGCAATAATGTGGTTGGTGATGGTAAGGTTCTTCGCAATATCCTGGAATTTCATTGAGTTGATCATGCTGGGAGAAGCTTCCATACCATCGATGATTTTTGTCTGCATGGCGGTATAGATTTCGTTCCAGTCCATGGTGGTTCCGGCCGCGCCGAGATAGTTGAACATGCTGACATAGATCGCATTCGGTCCGCGCATCTTCATTCCCTTGATATCTTCAAGTTTGGCTACCGGCCGTACGGTAAGCATGTGGCGGGCGCCCTGGCTCTGCCCGGCAGTTGCCGTAAATCCAAAAGGCTTTACCCTGGCGCTTACTTCACTCTCAAGCCCCTTGAGAACCCGGCGGTAATGCTCGTTGTCTTTAAAGAGATAGGGAAACTCAAACATCATAAGTTCGGGAACCCAGGTACCCGGACCTGTACCCGGAGCCGCAACTACCATTTCGAGCGCTCCGCTCCTGGCCATTTCAACCTGTTCGGCCTGGCTGCCCATTTCGGCGCCGTAGTTGGCGGTGGCTTTGATACGCCCGCCTGATTTTTCATTTATCAATTCAACAAATTTGGTAAGCCCCTTGCCGACCGTTCCCACCGCCGCAAGATTCGTCGAAGAACGCAATGTATACACGGAACCATCTTTTTGGCCGACGCCGAATGCCGAAGCAGCGATTAATAAAGCCAAAACAACAAAAATAATTTTTTTCATGTCTTCCTCCTTGAGAATACGTTTAAAGCAGTCTGTCATATTTAAATACAAGAGTCAATTAAGCCTGTTCCAAAATCTGACATTTTGGAACTACTGCAATTGTAAGATTCGTGGAATTTTACTAATATGGAATTAAGGAGTTTGAAATGTACTTTGATTATTACTATATGATTCTTGTGGTACCGACCCTGATTCTTTCCATGATTGCCCAGATCATGGTAAAGTCCACCTTTTCAAAATACTCCCATATCAGGTGCTCCAAAAGCATAACAGGACGCGACGCGGCTCTTCTTTTGATGAAGTCTAACTCAATTAACGATGTTGCTGTTG
>WQXQ01000141.1 GCA_009784775.1 Treponema sp. | reverse complement strand
ATGCAGGTATAGTAGCCGGTCGCTCCAAAATGAGCTGAATTCTCCACCAGGGCCATGCCCACTCCGGCTGATGCGGCCTTCTCCATCGCCTTGTTCATGGCAAAGACAGAGACCGCGGGCCCCATATGCCCGCCTCCGTTTATATGGCAGACAGCGGGCATATCGCCGGTTATGCGTATGTCGTTTGGTACATAGGTTTTATAACGCCGCACATAATACTGGAGCAGGTTCACCCCGTGGGTATCAACACCCCGCAGGTTCGAAGATACAAGGGCATCTGTTACGGAAAAGGCATATTCGCCGTCTACCCCGCAGCTCTTTACAAGAGCCTGGGTACACCAGGCGCGAAGCTGTTCTTCCTTAAAAATAATCATGTCCGTTGTTTGTGCCATGTTATTCTCCTCACTGGATTGCTTTATTTAAATTTAGTCTATTTCCCTTTTTTGTGCGGATATTGTCGTAGATTGCCCAGCCTATTGAAAGCAATATCAGGAACCAGATAACCCAGGCCATGGGCCGGGTAAAAAACGGCAACAGCGAACCGCCTGACCCCTTTATGGAGTCCACAAAGTATTTTTCCAAATCGCCCCCCAGAATAAAGCCGATGAGAAAAGGAACAACGGGGAGCTTCAATTTTGTAAAAATATAACCGCAAATACCGAATACAACAGTAATCCATACATCAAACATATTGCCGTTTCTTGAAGTAAAAGCACCTATTGTACAAAGTAAAATCACTGCCGGGTATATCCGGTTCTTGGGGATTTGAATAATCTTTGAAATATACTTGATCGGATAAAACATAATAATAAACATAATTATAGTTGCAATTAACACAGCTATTAGAATGCTTCTCCACAAACTTATATGATTTGATAAAAAGAGAGGGCCTAGCTGAACACCCTGAAGCATAAAGGCGCCCATCATTACAGCGGTAGTGGAATCGCCGGGTATGCCCAGTGAAAGCACCGGAACAAGAGCTCCGCCGATCATTCCGCTGTTGGCGGTTTCGCTGGCAATGACGCCGCCCGGGTAACCAGTCCCGTATTGTTCTGGGTGTTTTGAAAAATTCTTTGACTGTGAATAGGAAAGAAGGGAGGCCGCGCTGCCGCCAATACCGGGAAGGACTCCGATAAAAACCCCCAGCAGCCCGGAGCGGAGCGTGTTAATCTTCTGATCGGCAAAATCCCGTATTGAAAAATTCTTGGTTTGATGCTGCAGGTCCAGGCTGAACTTTTCATCTTTCATGCCTTTTTCCGCTTCTTCCATCATTTGCACAAAGGCAAAAAGGCCTATTATCACCGGTAAAAGCGGAATACCGCCGCGCAGTTCAACCCTCAAAAAACCCGGTACCATGCGCATGGTGTTATTATCTGCAAACGCGCCAACAAGCGACACCAAAACACCGAGGAACCCCATAAAAACGCCGGTTATCATGTTTCCCTTGGAAAGGGCGGCGACAATGGAGAGGGCAAACAGGATAATCAAAAATTTTTCCACTGCGGAGAATGATAATGCGAGCCTCGCAAGCGGCGGGGCAAAAAGCCACAGGCAGATTAAACCTATGACACCGCCTATTAATGACGATGTTATGGCAATCCTTAAAGCACGTACGGCTTCTCCCCGTCTTGCCATGGGATAACCGTCAAAGACGGTACATATCGACGAAGGCGTCCCGGGGATGTTGATAAGAATTGAAGGGATGAGTCCGCCGTTAATGCCGCCTACGTACAGACCTATAAGCAGATAAAGCGAAGTTGCAAGATCATAGGCATAGGTAAACGGAAGAAAACATGCCACGGCCATGGTGGCGGTAAGACCGGGGAGGGCGCCGAAGATGAGGCCGATACCCACACCGACGAAAACCATTGCTATCTGTAAGGCAGTTATTTCCAGCATACGGCAATTCCTATGGAAGTGTTATTCTTAAAACCCTTGAGAACGCAAACCAAATAACAAATGATGAAATAACCGAGTTCGCAAGGGCTATCAGAACTGAACGTACTACAGAAGAAGATCCTCCGTCTTCCGCTTTCAAAGAATCAAAACGGGTGTACAAAAGACTGTACAAAAACATTATCAGGATACTGGCCGCAAGGAAGCCCAAAAACTGCATGGCAAAGATGTACGTAACAAAGAGAATTACGGTCCCGAACAGCTTGAACTTATCTGCCCCTTCAATAAAAAAGGGTTTGTTAAATTTCGGGAAAAAACTCGTACTTTCTTTGTAACATCTGACTGCCCTCATTATCATAATTATCGCAAACAGGAAGATCAAAATCCCTATGATAATGGGAGGAAACAGCCAGTGCGAGGTTGACGGTTTGTAGGCAATTACCGGCATCGTATACTCCTACTTTACCAGATCATCAAGCTTCGGCGCTGAATCAATCAAACCCTGCACCTGGCCGCGTTTTTCGTAGATGAAATTTTTGGCGGCGGTATTATCCAGATAAGCCGGTCTGTACCACATCTTTGCCAAATCTGCGGCAAATTGCGGGTCCTTGGAGACTTGTTCCATACCCTTGTTGAGCTCGTCAACAAGCGCCTGCGGAAAATCTTTCGGCATGTAGAAAATAAAGTCTTTGGAAAATTTAAAAGGCTGGCCATTGGCATACGTTATTTTCATATCTGCATAAGACGGGACATTGATGCCTGCCAGGTTGTCCATGAGGCCCATATATTTCATGGCGATTTTCGGATCATCAGTCTTGGTATAATCTATGAGCGAAGTATAGTCAGCAAAAATAATATCGGTGTTTCTGTCAACCAATACCTGAATCTTCTGATCTGTTGAGCCGCCGATAAATACTTTTATGCGCTTTGCAACACCTTCACCATAGGCGCGTTTTACCCAGTCCCAGTAAGCAATAAAGCCAATGTGCGAGACGCCGCCGGCCTCAAGGCACATACTGATAACTTCATTGGGGCTATTCTTAAGATACTCGGCTACTTCCACAAAATTGTTATACGGCGCTCCCTTTAATGATGCCCATGCAGCCAGCGGATTCTGAACGGCGCGGGGCCCAACAGTCATGTTCTCTATCCTGTAAATGTCTTCAAATGCCTTGAAGGCCACGCCCAGGTAAGTCATATCGTGGAACAGCATCATGGTATTGCCATCGGGCTTTGAAGTGATCATGGCATCAAAGGCTTTGGCAGCGCCTATAGCATCTACCTTTATATTACAGTTGAGCACTTTGCTGAGATAGCGTGATGTTACTTCGGCAATAAGATAAGAATCACCTGCTGTTGCTGTCGAACCAATTACGAGCCGCACATTTTTTCCGGCAAAAGTGGGAACCTCTGCTTTTGGCGCTCCTCCCTGTGCTCCTCCGGCTGCCATCAGGAAAGACGCGCAGAGAAGCAGAACCATCAATACCCAAATAAATTTTTTCATATCGTTCCTCCATTAAAATAATATTATATGATACCCTTTCCTTGATATGTTGTCAAATTGCAGATACCTTCGTAGATGCCATTCCCGCCCTGCGAAATATTGCCCAGAGTGTTGCAAATTTCCTGATAATTGTAGATAGTTAAGGTATGAACGACTACGGATCCGAAGATCCTAATGAAAACAAAAAACAAAAGAATTCAGGCCCCCAGTTTCCATTTGGCGGAGGCGGGCCGAAGTTACCTGATTTAAAGCCTTTTGGAGGATGGAAGCCTTCCCTTGTCTATATTCTCATCCTTATTGTAGGATTGAGCCTTTTTAACTATGTTTTTATCCGCAGGGT
>WQXQ01000140.1 GCA_009784775.1 Treponema sp. | reverse complement strand
GAACCACTGTCAAGAAATCGGACTACAAGTTCGTGTGGTTAGTGGTAAAATTTCCTCATTATTTCCTTTGCGTCCTTGGCGATCCTTGTGCCTTGGCGTGATACAATTCGAGAAAAATCATCACTCCCTGTGTTTAAGGGGAATAGGAATCGGCCAACTACAACTTTTCGACAGCTTCCATTGAAAGCCCGGTTATGTCAATAATTTCCGCTACTGATAGACCTTTGTCCTTCATCTTCCGGGCAATTTCGAGTGCTTTTTCTGTTTGGCCTGCTTCGCGGGCGGCTTTGTTTTTATACCAGCGTTCCATCTCGTTTTTCGCAATGTTCATTTCCCGGATGTATTTCTGGTAACTGCGGCTGACTTTTCCCAGCGATTTTTCTGCTTGCATAATCCCTGCCTCCCTCTGGCACAATTCCTGTATCAACGGCTTCGCCTGTTCCTCGTGCCGGTACTTCATATATATACACCATTTTTCATCGTCCTGCAAGGTTTCGGTGCCTGTTTTCCCCGCCAGGAAATCCTGTACCCGCTGTTTCAATTTGGGCATCTCGTAGAAGATGATTTCGACCGTATTGGTCAATAAATCACCTTCCTTTTCTTCACGGTAGCCGTACCGCCGGGGTACTTTGTCGCTCCCCTTAAACAACACGCAGTTCAGAAAGAAAATCTGGTACACCCGTTTGGTTTCACTGTACTGCTTTCCCCGCCTGACCTGGCCGGCCTGAATCATCGCGGTGTATGCGGTAGCCCGCGCTTTGAGGTCATCGTCAGACTGACCTATTTGCATCTCCAGATCAGCCACCTCGCCGTCATTGAAGGTGACATGCACATCGAGCCGCGCTGTTTTTGCGGCAAGATGGGCAGGCAAGAGTTCGTTGTTGAGCACTTTGACGCCAACAACCTCGCGGTGGATACAAGCGGACAGAAGACTGCGAAGGGCTTCGCGGGCTTCATTGTTATCCGCCGAGAGCATGGTTTTGAAAACCACGTCATCCAAAATGCTAAGCGGTTTGCCTTGATTTTCACGAGCAAGCCGCCGGAGTTCCCTGGCAGGCCAGGGCCGATTAAAAAATAACTTCATACATATTATATGGTGAAAACTAGCGTTTTGCTTTAGTGTTCGCAAAAAAAACAGAGAAAAAATGTGATAAAAAAATCAGACTACAAGTTCGTGTGGTTAATCCACCAGAACCATCACATCGTAATCTCTGGTAACTGCCGGGTGCGTAATCCTGATTTTTCCTGCTCCTGGGGCAATGCCGGTGACATTTAAAATGTTTCCGTGTTGTTTTACCGTTATTGCGTAGGCATTTTCGATTACCTTGAACTGAAATGTATTCCTGTCGGCAGTAGTGCCGTTGAGCAATAATATGTGCAGCGGCTTGGTTTCTCCCTTGCCTACAATCAAGGGGCTTTCGCTGACATCGATACTTGGCGGCGGCGGCGGGGCCGGCGGCAACACATCATACACAATGATTCTGCTCTGAGCTGCTCTGGGATGGCTAATCCGTATATACTGTTCTCCTTCTGCAATGGCCTTTATGGTTGCAACATTGTATACGCTGTCCATCGCAATGCTGTGTTTTCCGGGCTCTTTCGTAAAACTGAAATCCATCTCGTCGCCGTATGCGCCGTTTTCAAGCCGCGCGGTTAGTTTCGTCTCTTGTCCCGGCGAAAGATACTCTTTGGTATACGGGACGATTATGGTTACCGGAACGGCATCCTTTATTTCCGGCAGCGCTGTTTCATCATAATCATCGAAAATAAAATGAAACATATCTTCGTTCACGGTGACAATGCACAGTACTTCCTGATCTTCTATATGCAGTGATATAATGTCAATGCCGCCTTCAAAGGCCCTGATCTGTACGCTGTCTTGCGTCATGCCCGTTATGATGACCGCCGATCCTTCGGAATAAATCCTTGGTTGAATGGGCCGGTTGCTGATCCATTTCAGCTCACGGCTTTCTCCCGGATCCATATTCAGTGTCGCGTGTTCCCAAAACACCGATAGCATCGGTTCTGGCGGGAGAGGCTGTGCTTTTTTACCGCATGACAGCGCTGATATACACAAAACAACGCATAAAACTCCGGTGATTATTCTGCGCATCATTAGTACCTCTCGGCCGCATCGATGCCCAGCGGAATGATATTGTTCCGCTGAATGGTATCGCGGACATTATTTCTTCTAAGGGCATTTCTCTTTTCATAGTTCATCCGTATGATCTGCATGGAATTTGATCGTTTCATATCGGATTCATTCTTTGCCAGTGCCACAAAGAAAAAACTCTGATCAAAAAACACCTGGGTATATATAAGATCGTTTAATAACGGATATCCGGCAACCGCAATGAGTAATCGATTTTTGCCCACTGTAATATTTTTGGTATGTTCAGCCGGCAAAAGATAATTGTTTGATATAAACGCAAACCGGTACTGGCCGTCCGCGTATTGCTCAATTACTTTCATCACTGCTTCTGCGCCGGACATTTTTACCGACTGCATGGCGGTGATATTAACTTCCTGTACATCCATCAACAGACCGTCATGCCACTGGGCATGAACGCACAATGCGGTGAATCCAAGCGCAATCGCAAGCATCGTTTTATTCATTATATCACTCCATTTCATTTGTAATTGCTGCTATTTCATTAGCAAAAATTTTATGGTATATAAAATAAAAATATACAAATTTTATTGACAATATCATTGTCGGACGGTATATTGGATAATATGAGTCGTTTTATAAAAGACGGGATAAATGAATTCAGACGAGAGAAGCCCGCTTCATCAGGCATGAGTATGTTTTCATTGGTGCATAAAATTATTCCAATTATAATTTGTATGCTTTCATTGGTAATTGCTACGCAATATCTTGCCTATCGTTTCAATTTTAATCCCGCAATAATTGGCTACCCATGGTTTGTATTCAGTGATTATCCGGTATATTATCCGTTTTTAATATTTGCGATGTTTGTAAAAGGTATCAGCGGTAATGATCCGGTCATGGGAAATACAATATTTGAATCGATTATGCTTATGGTCACCGGCATTTTCTTTGGCGTGGTTGTGTACTTTGTGTTGTCATGGGCAAGGACCGCGGCAAGCAAAAAACAGAATATTCACGGCACTTCCCGCTGGGGGACTGAAAAAGATATTCGGGCTATCGGCCTTTTTGAGGAGGCAGGCGTTGTACTGGGCCAGCACGAAAACGCGAAGGTTGATTACGCGATAACAAACGGTTCGGTAAAATTATCCCTGCGGTCTCCGTCAAAAATTATGCGGCATTCCGGCCAGACTTCGACCATTATGTTTGCCCCCACCCGCAGCGGAAAAGGGGTCAGCTCGGTCATTCCTACCTGTATTGATTATCCGCACAGCCTGATTACCATCGATCCCAAGGGCGAGAACTACAATATCACCGCCGGCTGGCGCAGAAAATTTTCCCATGTACTGCGCCTGTCGCCGGTCAGCAAGGACACCCTGAAATTCAATATACTCGATGAATTAACCGAAGACTGCGCCTATCGTGACGCTTCAATGATAGCGGATATACTTACCAGCCCGGCGGACGGAAAGGTTGATGGAAGTTCCAAACACTGGACTGATACGGCAAAAGACCTTATCACCGGGGTGATTCTGCACGTAAAATGTTCGGATTACCGGGATAAATCCCTGTATGGTGTGCTTGCATTTTTATCACAGGCCACAAATGGCGGCGATAATGATAAAGGCATGGCATTGCT
>WQXQ01000139.1 GCA_009784775.1 Treponema sp. | reverse complement strand
GTTTTACCGCAGGCTTTTGGGTCTCCCGGACCGTTTGATAGAAGAAAGCCGTCGTATTTATTTTCTATATTGTGATTCCATGGAATGCAGGCAATTTCAACATTCCTGTCCAGAAGGCAGCGCAGTATGTTGGCTTTCACTCCGCAGTCTATGAGGGCAATTTTGTATAGCGCTTCGTTTTTCGGCAGAAAGTTCTTTGGTTCGGTACATGAAACTTCTGCAACAGGATTGGGGCTGACACCCGTATCCATGGTAACGTCCCTGCATCCCTCGACGAGGATTTTTCCCTGCATGCCGCCGTTTTCCCTGAGACGTATGGCAACGGCCCTGGTATCTATGCCGTAAATTCCCGGTATATTATTTTTATCAAGCCACGAGGAAAGGGTTGAACCGGATGAGAAATGGCTGGGTTCATCGCAGGTCTCGGAAACTGCCATGCCCGCTATTTGTATGCGGCCGGATTCAAAATGCAGGGGTATTCCCTGCTCGTCAATGTATGCCTCCCCGCTTCTGGGTTTTACCGGAACCCCGGTATTCCCCATCAGGGGATAGGTGGAAATGAGTATCTGCCCCCTGAAAGCGGGATCCGTCAGGGCCTGCGGATAGCCCGTCATGCCGTTGTAGAAAACCGCTTCCCCTGCCTGGGAGCGGGCCTTCCCGAAACAGTATCCCGCATACTCTGAACCATCTTCCAATACAAGCCGCGCCTGCCGCACGGCCTGAGACCGGTTTTTCATTTTGCCTCCCATCAATACTGATCCCTGAACTGCACTTTTTGGATCGTAATGGCGTTTTTCACAGTACCCATTTAGCGGCAATTATTCAAGGGGATGAGTGAAATTTAGGAAAGAAAAACATGATTTTGGCTGTTTTTTGGAGTCTTGTCTCTTGTTTTTGATGAAATATCAGCCCTTGAGCTCTTTATTTTTTTCTGAAAGCATATTGGCTTCTGCTTTGTCCAGGGCGAGGTTGCGGAAATAGAGCAAAATGTCGATGGAAATCATGACGAAATTGATGATATAAAACACCAATACAAAATTGACGGAACCGGAAACGATCTTGGCGGTTATGCCGCAGAAATAGCCTATCAGAATCAGAACGAGAAAGAGTATGCTTTTTCCCTTTGCAGTTCGGACTCTGTATGACTTGATGATATTGGTCGGCCAGGAAATGCCGAAAAATATAATCATAAGAGTTTCCAGTATTTGCGGCATGAAACCTCCGTATTCCAATGTATCCTTTTATCGTTTCTTTTCATAGAGGCTGATTTGGCTTGACAATATGAATTTTTAGCATATAGAATGATTCAACTATGGTAAAATATACTACTATAGAATAATTATTTTCTTATTTGGAGGAATTAAGTATGCAATTTTCAAAGAAATTCGTTTTTGTTCTGCTTTTCGCATTACTGGGTGCGGGAATGCTCTTCGCCGCCGCCCAGCAGCAGGCTTCAGGCGGCGATTGGAAGCCCTCAAAGCCCATACACATCATTGTGCCCTGGGGCGCCGGCGGCTCAACCGACCAGGCTACCCGCATAGTAGTTCCGGAACTGGAGAAGGGCCTGGGCGCCCGCATCGTCATTGACAACCAGCCCGGCGCTTCCGGTTCCACGGGAACCAAGAACGCCATGGATGCGCCGAGAGACGGCTATACCTGGACCGCCGGGGCCGCAGCAGACCTTGCAACCTACAAGGTCGCCGGAATGCTGGATACCGATATCAGAAAAGACTGGGATATTTTCCTTTCTGTGGCGAATATCGGCGTTGTCGGCGTGAACGTTGATTCCAAATATCAGACAATTAATGATCTGATCGCGGATTTAAAGGCGAATCCCGGACAGATCAGCATCGCGGTTGCAGGCCAGCTTTCGGCAGGCCATATAAATATGGAAATGCTCCGCAGCCACACCGGGGTCGATTATAAGCTCGTTACCTATGACAGCGGAACCCATGCGGTTACGGCGGTTGTAGCCGGCGAAGCCATGGTAACAACCCAGCTTGCCGTAGAAATGGCCGATATGATCAGGGGCAAGAAGATACGCCCGCTGGCCGCGTTCTCAATGGACGATCTGAATCTCGAAGGATACGGTGTTATCCCGTCGCTCGCGAAACTCCTTCCCGGTTTCAAATGCGGCCTGAATTATTTCGGTATTTACATTCCCAAGGGAGTACCTCCTGAGATAGTTAAAGCTGTTACCAAGGTCTGGCAGGAAAGGGTAATGAACAGTGCTGATGTCAAAAAATACGCGGTCGATCGCGGTGCAATATTTGCCCCTTCTTACGGGGAAGATGCCCAGAAAGCGGCCTTCAGCTATTATCAGCCTGTAGCCTGGCTCTACCATGACGCGGGCAAGACCGTAGTTTCCCCCGACACGCTCGGTATTCCAAGACCGTAATTTGTTTTGCTGACGATTTAATACAAACCGCTGTTCCGGTTTTTACGGAACAGCGGTCTGTTATCTCTCAGGAGATTTCCAATGACAGAAAAGAGCCTGGTTAAGGCTGATTTTTACACTTCCATTGTGCTTATGGCATTCGGTATAGCCGCAGTAAGCCTGTCGAGGCAGATGCCTGCGATACCGCGGGATCCTTATTCCGCTCCCGGAGTGCTTCCTACTGTTCTCGGCATCATCATTGCCGGATTGGGCCTTGTTCTGTTTATACGATCGCTGGCAAGAACCAAGGGCAGGATAGGAGTTTCGGGTTCGTCGTTTAAGGCTTTTATTAATGACTCTGCAACCCAAAGGATGATCGTTACCATTATACTCTGCATTTCCTACGTGGTTCTGCTGGGGAAACTTTTATTTCCGTTTCTTACCTTTCTGTATATTTTTTTATTTATCATTCTTTTTGAATACGACCGCAAAATAACTTTCAAAGCGCAGGGGAAAAAGCTTCTTATCGCAGCATTCGTAGCGCTCTGCAGTTCCGTGTTGATTACCGCGGTTTTTCAGTACCTGTTCCTTGTCAGGCTGCCTTAGGAGGATCTGATGTTTGAAGGCTGGTTAATGTTCGGCAAGGCCATGTCGGGCTTTCTGAATCCGTGGAGTTTATTTCACGTTCTTTGGGCTACCGAGTTGGGCATAATCATCGGTATGCTTCCGGGCCTGACCGCCACCATGGGCGTGGCCCTGCTCACCACCCTCACATTCGGCATGAAGGCTAACGACGCTATTCTGATACTCATCTGCATTTATATAGGGTGCATCTACGGCGGAGGCAGAACCGCCATTTTGCTGAATATCCCCGGTACGCCGGCGAACGCCGCGGCAACCGTGGACGGCTTCCCCCTTGCAAAGCAGGGCCTGGCCGGAAAAGCCATCAGCGTCGTTACCACCGGATCCTTTTTGGGCTCGATGATAGGCATACTCGCCATGGCGTTTTTTACGCCGGTCCTGGGCAATTTCGCCCTGAAATTCCTGTCCTATGAATTTTTCTGGCTTGGTATTTTCGGCATCGTCATCTGCGGCAACCTTACGGCGCCCAAGGACCCCCTTAAGGGCTGGATTGCGGGCTTTATCGGCCTCTTTGTGGCCATGATAGGCATGGAATCAATACACGCGTATGAGCGTTTCGCTTTCGGCAGCAGAAACCTTGCCTCGGGGGTGGCGCTGCTCCCCGCCATGGTCGGAGTTTTCGGCCTTGCCGAAGTCATCACCGTAATGCGCCAGGCGAAATATGAACTGATCAAAACCGAAATCAAAACCGTTCTTCCCCCGGTACGGGAACTGTTGAGATACTGGAAGACCATAGTCCGTTCCGGTATAGTCGGTACCTTCATCGGCGTGGTGCCGGGAGTAGGCGAGGACATTGCCGCATGGGTTTCCTATGACCTTGCGAAACGTTACGCCAAACCGGAAGAAGCGGCAAAATTCGGCAAAGGCAGTATCGAGGGGCTTCTGGCATCGGAGACCGGCAATAACGCGAGTATACCCGGCGCATTTG
>WQXQ01000138.1 GCA_009784775.1 Treponema sp. | reverse complement strand
TTGTATATAAGGAAAGGGTGAGAGGAAGTGATCAGTGTTCAGTGGACAGTGGACAGCGATAAAGAGGCGGAGCGCTGGAGTAGGAGCAGATCTGCGAGGACTAGGGCGGTCATGGCTTCTATTACGGGAACTGCGCGGGCAGGAATAAAGGAATCGTGTCTGCCTTTAATAACCAAGTCTACAATTTCATTTTTTTCCATATTAAGAGCTTTCTGAGGCTTAGCGATTGAAGGTGCCGGCTTAAAAGCAACTTTAAATTCGATGTCCTGTCCGGTGGAAATACCGCCTAGAATACCGTCTGGAATTTTATTGTTTTCTGAGCCGCGTTTGGCGGCGGCGGCAAAACCTGAACCAAATTCGATTCCTTTGACTGCGCCGACAGAAAGCATGGCTGCTGCAAGCCTTGCGTCCAGCTTGCCAAAAACTGGCTCGCCAAGACCAGCCGGCACTCCTTTTACGATACAGGAAACAATGCCCCCTGCACTGTCGCCTTCGGCATGAATGGCTTCGACTGCCTTTAAAGCCTCATCAATATCGTCAATTCCGGCGGCAGATGAGATCCAAGCCTTAATCTCAATGCCATAAGACGCAACAATTTTTTTCGCTACAGCCCCGGCAGCGACCCGGCATAATGTTTCCCTTCCGGAACTCCTGCCGCCGCCGCGGTGATCCCGAATTCCATACTTTGCCTGCCAGCTAAAATCCGCATGACCCGGCCGGCAAACATTCCGTAAATTATCATAATCCGCCGAATTGGAATTTGTATTACGAACCAAAATCGCAATAGGCGTCCCTAAAGTTTTACCTTCAAACAGACCAGACAGAATCTCCGGCTCGTCAGCCTCTTTGCGGCTGGTAGTTCCAGCACCGCCCTGCCCCGGCCTCCGCTTCAGCAATTCCTGCCTGATATCATCGACTGAAAGCTCAAGCCCAGCCGGACAGCCGTCAATAACACAGCCCAATCCCGGCCCATGGGATTCCCCAAAAGTCACAACCTTAAATAATTCGCCAAAAACATTTCCAGACACAAGGTAAGTATACAAGGAAGAAGGAAGAAGTAACAAGTAAGAGGTTTGGACTCATTCCTCACTCCTCATTCCTCACTCCTCATTCCTCATTCCTCATTCCACTCCCCATTCCCCTGTCCCTTGTCCCCTTTTTAATGCTATACTGGATCCGTGAATCTGATACTTTTTGAAGAACATGAACTTGGCAGAAATCTGCCCCGGCGCGATGAACGGACAATTCATTTGTTAAAAGTACTGCATAAAAAAGCAGGAGACATTTTTGAAGCTGGTATTCTAGGCAAAGGCCGTGGAACCGGAAGAATAGAAAAAATCAACCTGGACGGATCAATAATTTTTACCGTTGAAGTACAATCCCCTCCAATCGCGCGCATTCCAATCCGTGTCGCAGCCGGTTTCCCCAGACCAATACAAATTCGCCGCTTGCTCCGCGATCTTTCCAGCCTTGGCATCGAAGCCATAGATCTATTCGGAACCGACCTTGGCGAAAAAAGCTACCGCGACACCAAACTCCTAATCGACGGCGGTGCACTGACAGCCCTAATCGAAGGCGCGTCCCAATCACGCGACACCACCCTGCCGCAGCTCCGGGTATTTACCAGCCTCGACAACTGGCTCTCCGAATGTCCCTGGGATTCAATCCATGAAGGGGGGGCTGTTTCCGAGCCATTATTATCAACTGACACCTCACGTTTCCGCCCCCCCTCCGCTCCATATGGCCACAGCCATATTACGCTACCCCCCAGGCGCAACCCATTATCACCCATGCTCATAGCCGCCGACAATGTCCGCCCAGAAGGCGCTTTGTCCCGCATGACACACACCAAACGCCCGGTAGTTCTAGCCATTGGCAGCGAACGCGGTTGGACTGACCGCGAACGCGAAATTCTTGAAGGAAACGGCTTTCTTCGTTTGTCCCTAGGCAGCCGCGCCCTGCGCACCGAAACAGCCTGTGTCGCAGCAGCCGTAATGGCCATGGCAAAAATCGGCGAACTAGGTTAAATTCTTTTTTGTAGGGGAGATCTATTTTTGAAGAATTCTCGCAGAGGCGCAGGAGTTTGTAGAAAAAGTCACCTATCAGGAAAGTATTATGGTATAATGGGAACACTTGGAGGGGACAATGGCCCGATATAAACATACAGAAGTTGAATTCGGACAAGGATTATTTTTACCAGTAAACTTACAAAAACAATTACTACCGGAAACATTTGAATATATGTTGAATGACCTGATAGGTAAAAAAATAGATATAAGCATGTTTGACGAAAACTACAATAACGATAAAACCGGTTGTAAGGCGGTTCCTCCAGCTGCGCTGATAAAATTAATCATATACGGGTATAAAAAAGGTATTAAAAGCTCACGGAAGTTGGCAGAGTTAAGCCGTGAAAACATTGTTGCAAAGGCGTTAACTTGTGATATGCAGCCTCATTGGACAACGATAGCTGGTTTTATATCGTCCAACAGCGAAAAGTTCAAGAAAGTGTTTGTAGAAGTGTTAACATATTGCGGCGAACTAGACTTGATAGGCGGTTCTGATTTCGCATTAGATGGCTGCCGCCTGCCATCAAACGCGTCCATAGACATGAGTGGTACCCGAGAGGAACTGGAAAAGAAAGTTGAAATGTACCGGCGTATGGCATCAAAGCATATATCGAAACACCAGAAACATGATACCTCCGGAGAAAAGACAGAGGAAGAAAAAAAGCTTTACGAGAAACGGCAAAAACACCTTAACCATCAGATAGAAAAGATAAGCGGTTTTTTGGAGGTTATGGAAGAAAAGCCAGGTAAACGCGGCGAAATCAAGTCAAACGTAACCGACAACGAGAGCGCGATGATAATGGATTCTTCTGGTTTTCTGCAGGGATATATTGGGATAGCGGTTGCGGATAGAAAAAACCAGATAATAATAAACGCTGAGGCAGTAGGTACCGCAAACGAAGGGGAACATTTACCTGTTTTGATAGACAGCGCATTGAATAACTTGAATGAAGCTTTCGTGGAAATGCCTGAAGATAAGAACCCTACGTTTATGTGCGACGCCAATTATTTCAGCGAAGATAATCTGAAGGCCTGTCATGAGCGAGAAGTAGAGGCAATAATACCTGATAGTCAACACAGGCGCCGGCTCGGAGCAAACAAAGAAAGAAGGTTTGAAGCGGCTGATTTCGAATATAATAAAGACGGTGATTATTATATATGTCCAAACGGAAAAATCCTTGAATACAAATATTCAAGGAAACCCGTATTGGGTGGTCAGGAAGGAAAAGTGTATCAAGCAAGCGTGAAAGACTGCCGCTCTTGCCCGCTTAACAGAAAATGCCTGAGGACAAAAAAGGATATAAAAAGATGGGTTGGAAGGCAGTTGCTGATAACGAAAAGCAACGCGCCAGACAGTTTATGCGCTGAGATGCGTAAAAAATTATCCACTGAAGAATATCAAAACCGTTACGCGTACCGGATACAAATAATCGAACCCGTATTTGCAAACATAACGTATTGCAAAGGTATGAATCGGTTCACGCTGAGAGGAAAGAAAAAAGTAAACGGGCAATGGAATCTCTATTGCATAGTGCACAATTTGGGTAAATGCCTTGAAGGATATAATAAAAGGAGGCAAACTGCATAGCAGGGCGCATCCTGTTACGGTTGTGGTTCTACAAAACATGGGTATACCATGAAAAAATTCAAATTTAAATAAAAATCAGGAGAGGGGGTTTCGCAAAACAGCTTTTTCTACAAACTCCTGCGGCTCCGCGTCCTCCGCGTGAAATAATTCCAGAAAAATTTTCCAACATAAACCAGGGTTGTCGAATAAACCCACTCTGTTGTATAAAAAGATATGACTCATAGAAGCAGCGTAACGAAAAGAATTGGAATATTGACTGCAGGGGGCGATTGCCCGGGACTGAATGCAGCAATACGGGGTGTTTGCAGAGCAGCGCATGATCGGTACGGAATGGAAATAATCGGTATAGCTGATGGTTTCCGGGGATTGATAAACGGG
>WQXQ01000137.1 GCA_009784775.1 Treponema sp. | reverse complement strand
TGTGGAAGCTATGGGCGGCACCATTTCTGTTGAAAGCACGCCGGGAGTCGGCAGTAAGTTTACCTTTGAACTTACTTTTGATACGATAGACGCAAATGACGATACCTATGAAGACAAAATCGTACTTAATAAACTTGAAAAACCCGCTTTTGAAGGAGAAGTCCTATTATGCGAGGACAATCTCATGAATCAACAGGTTATTTGCGAACATTTGACAAGAGTAGGACTTACCGTAACGGTGGCGGAAAACGGTAAGGTAGGTTTGGATATCATAAAAAACCGGATAAAAATGGGCGACAAGCCGTTCGATCTGATTTTTATGGATATACAAATGCCCGTGATGGACGGACTTGAAACAACAGAAAAAATGCATGCGCTTAACACCAGTACTGATGACAAAGTTTTCAGTACTCCCATAATAGCCCTGACCGCAAACATTATGTCCGATGATAAAGAGCTTTACAAGAAACAGGGAATGAACGGTTACATTGGCAAACCATTTTCATCGCAGGAATTATGGCGCTGCCTGATGAGATACCTTACGCCGGTGACTATTCAAAAAGAAAAGTTGCACCAGACAAATCTGCTTGAGAACAAGCTGCGCCGGAAACTCATTACCATTTTTGTACAAGACAACAAAGGAAAAATCGATGAGATAAAAGAAGCAATACACACGGGTGATATCAAGCTGGCGTACAGATTGGCGCATACCTTAAAATCAAACGCCGCTCAACTGAACAAAATTACTTTACAGCAGGCTGCCGAAGAAGTGGAAGACAGCCTGAAAGACGGAGAAAATCTTGTTACAGCCAGTCAAATGGAGCATCTGCATATTGCATTAGATGCGGCAATAACAGAACTATCTCCATTGGTTGAGGAAACAGCTGCGCCTGCGAGCACAGAACCATTGGCCGCTCTGTCCGTACACAAGCAGCTGGAAGAATTACAATTTTTACTGGAAAAAAGAAACCCCGAATGTCTGTTATTCATTGACTGCCTCCGGTCAATACCGGGAAGTGATGAGCTCATTTGGCAAATAGAGGAATTCCGTTTTAAGGATGCAATAGAAACACTTGCCAAACTCAAAGAAACACTGAGGGACGAGTAATAATATGAATCCAAATCGCCATTACTTTGACTGGGCTGCTACCGCAGTACCGGACTTTTCCCTTGCTGCCATGGAGATTCCTTACGGAAATCCATCATCTCCCCATGCTGAAGGACGGGCAGCGCGGGAAATACTTGAAAGCGCCCGCACTCGTTGCGCCGCCGTCCTGGGTGTTCCGCCTGAGACATTGTATTTTACTTCCGGCGGTACCGAATCAAATTGTATTCCGCTGTTTTCATTTCTGGCCCGGCAAAGCGGCGGACGTATACTGGCATCTGCCGGCGAGCATCCTTCGATCACTGAAAACCTGCAAACCCTGGAACGAATGGGAAAAACGATTGGCCGTATCCCCATTGATTCTGCGGGCAGGGTGACTCCGGCGCTGCTAACAAAGGCGCTGGAAAAATACAACGATACCCGCTGTGCGGCAATCATGGCGGTCAATAACGAAACAGGCGCGATTAATGACATAGCTGCCCTGCGGGATGTTTTACGCGACAGAAAAGGCGCGCCAATCCATTTCCATTGCGATGTTGTGCAGGCTGTCGGCAAAATTCCAATGGACCTTGCCGGATGGGATATTGATTCCGCGGCAATCAGCGCGCACAAGATCGGCGGGCCGCGGGGCATTGGGTTGCTGTATTTGCGGCGGCCACTGGAAACGCTGTATAGCGGCGGCGCGCAGGAACGAAAAACCCGGCCCGGCACCGAAAATGTCGCCGGAGCATTGGCGCTGGCAGCCTGTCTTGAACATCACGCGCTGCCGGAAAATATAAGTACCGAGCTTGCCGCTGCCCGCAACCGCGGGGAACGATTGCTCACTGCATTAACGGCCATAAAGCGCTGCCAGCTTATCCCCGCAGAACGGCAAATCAACGATGCGGGTTTTTCGCCGTATATCGTGCAGGCCGCTTTCCGCGACATCCCCGGCGAGGTAATGACCCGCGCGTTAGACGACATGGGCTTCGCCGTTTCCACCGGCTCCGCCTGTTCCTCCGATTCGCCGGAACGCCCGGTGCTCATGGCCATGGGCATAAACGACAAACTCAGTCTGGAAGGCATCCGCATTTCCCAGGGCAGCTCAACCACTGACGCAGAGATCGATCTATTGGTACACGCCATCACGGAGGTACTCAAATTTTTGTAGATGGATTTTTTCGCAAAATCTCAGAGAGGACGAAATGCATAATGTAAGTTGGCTTTTGCGGTTGGGGGAACTGACCCTTAAGGGTGGGAACCAGAAGGCCTTTGAAACTGTATTGAAACGCAATTTGCAAACCATGCTTGCCGGATATAAGGTGCGGCTGGAAACGCGGAACGGCCGTTTTTATCTGCATGGGCAGGAAAACGATCGGGCGGCAATAGAAGACGCGCTGAACCGCCTAATGGGCATTGCCGGTTGGGCGCAGACCAACCCGGTGCAGAAAAATATTGATACCGTAATAGCTGCCTGTATAACCGAAGGAAAAAAACTGGCCGAACGCGGCGGCGGCGGCGGCGCCATAAATGGCGTACGCACGTTCAAGGTTGAAGCCCGCAGAACCGACAAAAGTTTCCCCTGCAACTCATATACGATGCGCTGCAAAGCCGGCGAGGCAATACTGGAAGCCATTCCCGGTCTGCGCGTTGATGTACACAATCCCGACGCGATCATCCGCATTGAAATACGGGAAAAGGCCTATGTATACAGCGACGGGCAAAAAGGCCTGGGAGGATTGCCGGTGGGAACTGCAGGCCGCGGGCTGCTGCTCTTGTCGGGCGGCATCGATTCCCCTGTGGCCGGTTTTTGCATGGCATCGCGCGGCATGGGCATTGATGCCGTACATTTTCACGCGTACCCATATACTTCCGAAGAAGCAAAGCAAAAGGTAATCCGTCTGGCGGAAGTGCTGGGCAGTTACTGCATGGGAATACGTCTGCACATTATTGGTTTTACCAAAGTGCAAATGCGAATCAAGGAAGCCGCTCCCCTGCCCTGGGCTACTGTACTGCTCCGCATGGCAATGATGGACTGCGCCGAACAAATCGCCCGCGCCACAAAAGCCAAATGCCTTATCACCGGAGAAAGCCTTTCCCAGGTTGCCAGCCAAACCATCGAAAACATTACCTGCACCCAAAGCAAAGTAACACTCCCGATACTACAGCCCCTGATTGGCTTGGATAAAAATACCATCATACACAAAGCGCAGCAAATCGGCACCTATGCCATTTCCATTGAACCATACGAGGACTGCTGCGTTCTGTTCAACCCGCCCCACCCTGTCCTGCGCGGCAATCCCGCCGAGGCAATACAATTATACGAATCGCTGCAACTGGAACCACTTATTGAGGAAGCGATAAAGGAAATGAGGAATGATTAATACAGAATACCAGCTTGTAGGGTCGGTCGCGGAGAAAAAGATCAGATTCTACAAGGAATCCAAGGGCGCCTATTTCATGTCATCCATGATGGCGGGAATTTATGTCGGGCTTTGCATGATAACGATATTGGTAATGGCCGGGGCGCTGGACAATTTTGCCGGAATAAAAGTCCTGCAGGGAGTCAGTTTCGCGGCGGCTCTGAGTCTGGTGGTTTTCGCAGGGGCGGAACTCTTTACGGGCAATGTGTTCGTTATGACTGCGGGGGTTATGCAGAAAAATGTAAACCCCCGGGATGCGATATTCCTTTGCGCGTATTGCTATTTGGGCAATCTGACCGGGTCCATACTTATCGCGGCGCTTTTTTTGGGCACAGGCTATTTGCAAGGCCCAGTACTTGAGGCAGCTCATGCCGCCATGTACGCCAAAACGAATCCGTTTTTTTGGGAACTTTTTGTCCGGGGTATTTTGTGCAATGTCCTGGTTTGCGCGGCCGTATGGTGCATGTACAGGCTTCAGAGCGAAGGCAGCAAACTGATGATGATATTCTGGTGTATATATTTATTTGTCGTTTGCGGTTTTG
>WQXQ01000136.1 GCA_009784775.1 Treponema sp. | reverse complement strand
CTGTTGTCTGTTGTCTGTTGTCTGTTGTCTGTTGTCTGTTGTCTGTTGTCTGTTGTCTGTTGTCTGTTGTCTGTTGTCTGTTGTCTGTTGTCTGTTGTCTGTTGTCTGTTGTCTGTTGTCTGTATCACTCTTGGAGTTTTGACGTTTTCTTTGCCCAGCAGGGTAGTTTTTCCAGCCATTGGTATAATCGTACCATTTTCGTATGAAAGTTACAAGGCCAAAAAGGGGCGGTTTGGGGGTGTTGTTGAATATATGGTCGCACCTAAACTAATTATGTATTCCTTACGGTATTTCGCAGTTACCGTCTCTTCACTAAAACTGGCTGGTGATTTCCCTGCCAGGTAACAAAGACCGGCATGGAACGAACGGTGATAATTGTTTCTGCAGAAATGGCAGCAGCGTCTCCCGAAACCGGATTGTGCATAACGGCATTGCTGTCGCCGGGAATTTGCAGCCTGAGCTTTGCGGAACCGCCCCCTTTCTTCCATAGTACCAGTGTGCCGCCCTCACCTTCGGGCTGTTCAAAATAAAATGTGTGCAGCGAGTTGGGCAGTTTTTCCCGCTGGGGTAAATCCGGGCGGTATACGGTTCCGGCAAGGTGTACGGCGCACAGGCTGAATGCTTCGGCTCCCTTGGACGTGTAATCGGTTTTACTGCGCACAAGGCCAAAAAAATCTTCGGAATTGCTTCTTTTGCGTTCCTGCGAATCAAAAAGCTCATACCACATAATAGTGTGCGTACCGCTGACGGCAAGATTGACAAAGGTTTTTGCCACAAATGCAGGGAACTTTTTTTCGGTGGTTTTTGTGGGGTACAAACCTCCGGTGGGATATCCTACTTCGGTGACCCAGATACGGTCGGCAAAATCATAATCGGCGGCAATGGCGCGGAACTTATGGTATAGTTTTGCAGTGCGGGCGGGGTTTAACTCGTAGGGATGAAAGGCAAGCCCATCAGCTTTTTCCATTGCGCCTGATTCAAACAGGCCCCGGATATACGCTTTTGGTAAACCAAAAACGCCCCGGTTAAAAGCGCCGCCCAGCAATATTACATCAGGATCAACTTCCCGCAGCGCATCTGCAGCCCCGCGGGCAAGTACGAAAAATTCATCCCGGCTCCCCTGCCAAAAATGAAAATTCGGCTCGTTCCAGATACACCACGCGTCAACTCTACCCTGAAAATGTTCCGCTGTTTGCCGTACATATTCGTAAAAATAATGGAGCTTATCCGGCGGAATGTATTTTTTGGTTTTACCGTCATCGTGAATCCACGCAACATCATAGCCCAACACACCCAGCACTTTTTTTCCCGCCGCCTTTGCGGTGTCAACATAAAGGTCATACGATTCAAAATTCCATTGATCTTCCGCCCGCTGAATCCGGCCCCAATAAAAAGTAGCCAGTACCCAACTTGCGCCCATTCTGTCCAACAGGGCATATTCTTCCGATGTTCTGGTTTCACCGGCATGCACCAACCCCGCAATATCCGCCGGAATTGCAATCGAATCATTATTCATCCCGGTCGAAGCACAAGAACAGAGGACAAAGAACAGAGAACAAAGAACAGAGAATAATGAACGATGAGAAATAAGAAAGCGTCGAATTTTCTTAACTTTGTTCTTTGTTCTTTCTTCTTTGTTCATTTGCTATAACTCCAACGAATGGCTTGTTACTTTTTCTACGGCGTATTTGGCAAAATCGGCAAGGGGCATAACAGGAAGCTGCCTGCCGTCGCGCAGCCGAATCGATACGGTGCCTTCATCCGCTTCGCGCTGACCAAGCACCAGCATATACGGAATTTTGCGGGTTTGGCAGTCGCGTATTTTTGCGTTCATCCGATCATCGCTTAATTCGGCACAAACCCGCAGGTCATTGGCTTTCAGTTCAGCGGCGACTTTTTGCGCGTATTCGTTAAAGGTTTCGGCAACGGGAATAACGGCAATTTGTTCAGGGGCAATCCACACAGGGAATGCGCCGCCAAAATGCTCAATCAACACGCCGAAAAACCGTTCAAGGCTGCCAAGCAAGGCGCGGTGAATCATGTACGGCCGCTTGTGCTGGCCATCAGCGTCAACAAAGGTCATGTCGAAACGCTCAGGCTCGTTAAAGTCAAATTGAATCGTGGTCATTTGCCATTCACGTCCCAACGCATCGCTTATTTTCAGATCGATTTTAGGGCCATAGAACGCACCGCCGCCTTCGTCAATTTGATACTCAAGCCCTTCGGCCTCAACTGCCTTGCGGAGACTCTCCAGCGCAGCATCCCAGCGACTCTGCTCGCCCACACTTTCCTTGGGCTTGGTTGCCAGGTACGCCTTAATGTCCTTAAAGCCGAATACCTTCCACAACGAAAGACTGAATCGCAGCACTTCCAGAATTTCCGATTCCATTTGATCCGGCGTACAGAAAATGTGCGCATCGTCCTGCGTAAAACCCCGCACACGCAAAAGACCGTGCAGAACCCCGCTGCGCTCATAGCGATACACCGTGCCAAGCTCCGCCCAGCGCATCGGCAAATCGCGGTAACTGCGGCCTTTGGTTTTGTAAGTCATAATATGGAAGGGGCAGTTCATCGGCTTGACGTAGTAGTCCTGATTGTCGATCTGCATGGGGCTGTACATACCTTCTTTGTAAAAGCCCAAATGACCGGACGTTTCCCACAACCAGCTTTTGCCCAAGTGCGGCGAAAACAGAATCTCGTAGCCATTGCGGTAATGCTCCTGCCGCCAAAAATCTTCGATGGCAACGCGCATGCGCCCGCCGTTAGGATGCCAGTACACCAAACCCGCACCCGCCTCCTCGTGCACCGAGTACAGATCAAGCTCTTTCCCCAGGCGGCGATGATCGCGTTTTTCCACTTCTTCAAGAAAGGCGAGGTAGGCTTTAAGGTCTTTGGGATTTTCCCAGGCAGTGCCGTAAATGCGGGTAAGCATGGGCCGTTTTTCATCGCCGCGCCAGTATGCCCCTGCGATACTTTGCAGTTTGAACGCTGCGGAATTTATTTCTCTGGTATTGGCAACGTGCGGCCCCCGGCACAAGTCGGCCCACAGTGTCGTATCACCACTTCGGTTTTCGTAAATGGTAATTTCTGTATCCGCGGGCAGCTCATTGATAAGCTCAACCTTGAATTCCTCGCCGGCAAAACGCCGCAGCGCCTCTTCCCGATTAACCGTTACCGGCACAAAATCCTGTTTTGAATCGATGATACGCTTCATTTCGGTTTCAATCGCGCCAAGTTCATCGGCGGAAATGGGCCGGGGAAGCTGGAAATCGTAGTAAAAACCATTTTCGATGGACGGGCCGATAGCGACCTTTGTCCCCGGGAAAAGCGTTACCACCGCCTGCGCCATAACGTGGCTTACCGAGTGGCGGATTATGGCCAACTTTTCGTTGGCTCCCAATTTTTCAGACTGTTTATTTGTTTCAGACATGGTTTAGGGTAGCATATTTAGAGAGGCTGTACAATGAGGTAAATGGGAGGTATTATGCCTGTTTCTCGTATTGTTTATCGCGCCAATATGATACAAAACATGCAATTATCAGAGGAAGTCCAACAATCAATGCACCTAATAATAAAATTTCCATACCCATTTCTTTACCTCCTAAGCCAGTGAATTGGTGTTTTCGGCTTTTTTCTTTTCTTTCGTTGTTGCCCAAAGACCGACACCACAAAATAATATTGTTACTATAAAACCACCAGTAATCATTATGATTGGTGGTACTTCTCCCCGTAATACACCACCAAGAAACATACTTCCAAAGACCAGCTTACCTAAATCAATAAGCACTTTTCCTGTATTCTCCCTAAAATCAGTCTGCCTTCTCGGTTTCTGCATATGTTTCCCCTCTATGTTATAAATATACCCTTTACCCGCAAAAAAAGCAAGGAAAAAAGGAGAGCGAACACCCAAAACCACCCCTTTTTTGCCCCTTGACACTTTCACTTGAAACCCGTAAGATAATGAGGAATGAGGAAAGGGGCTACTGCGATAATGCAACATATACTCAGTTATCAACTTAACACCCTGTGGGCTGTACTCGCCGCCCTGTACTCGCTGCGCGCCTCTCTCTACTCACTCCTCATTG
>WQXQ01000135.1 GCA_009784775.1 Treponema sp. | reverse complement strand
TCAGAGCAGTATTGTCAAGGGGTATGTTGAAACATTAACAAAATAGACACAAAAAAAGCCTGCTAAGTATTGATTTTAAAATCTCAACAGGCAATAAGTTTATTTTAATGGGTTTTTATTAGAGGTATATCATTATTAAATTATTGAACTATAATGGGGGCATTTTTCACCGTAGCGGGTTTCTTTACTGTTCACAAGCACCGCCCTATATTTCCAATAATTTCACTACCACTATGACACTGGTAGCGTAATCGTCTGCACCTCCGATGGTGGCTTCTTACCCGTGGCGGCTTTCCTAATCCGCAGTTCCGTACCCTGCGCCGATAATTGGGAAACGGGAATGATTGTTTTTACCGTCAGAGCGGCGGTGAAATCCCCGTCACCTATGGCGTACTGGTCGCCTTTGCGGAAAGCTATGACGGCAACCCTATCCGCGCTGCCGTTGACTTTGGCTTGCCGGATGCTTAGTGTGGGTACTTTGCCGAAGTTGACGGTGCGAACGCGCCACGGGACGCTTGCCGCTGTGGGGTTGTCGTTCGGGGCGGCACGGACGAGGAAGGACTGTCTTGTACTCCCAGACGCAATGGGTATCCCTTCTTCCGGCATCTGAAGCCAAACACCGCCATCGGGTGTCTTTCCGTTGGACGACGGAGCGTATTCGTAACCCGCAAACACCGACGCAGTGCTGCCTTTTTTTGCAAGTACCCAATGACTGTCACCATAGAACGGGGTCAACTTTTCGACGTTACGTTTGGGTCTTGCGCCGATTGTAGGGAATGTAATGGTCTGCGCCCCGTTTGCGGGTTTTTTCGCCTTTTGGTCGAAATTATTTGTCACATGAAGGGTCAAGCCTTTGTTGAGCAGTCGCGGGAATTTTGCGGCATCGGGCAATGCGCCCCGTTTCCATTTTGTGCCGCCGTTTACGCTGTACGCCGCGACGATGAAGCCCGAAGGCAGGATGACGGTTTCGTCTGTGAGATTGATGACTGCGTTGTCGTTTGTGGTGGAGTCGATAATTACCGAACCGACAGTCAGTCCGCGGAAGCCGCCGCCCCAATTTATGTGAATATCCGCAATGTCAGAAAAGCCGAGGCTGCCGGAAAAAGTTCCCCTATAATCGCTTGGCACGCCATTGCCGCCGATAATGGACGCGATGGTGCGCTTTTGAATACGACTATTGCTTAAATTGGCAAATGTCCCATTAAATAAGCGAAAATCCGACACAAACAGATTCAAGGTGGGAAACACAAATACATCGTTGACTGTAAATGCGGTGCCGTGGCAGCCGTTAAACATATTGCTTACAAAGTAATCAAATCCTGTGGTAATCCCGGCAGGCAGATTGAACACCCCGTTCATTGTAAACGTGTCACCGCTGCAACCGTTAAACATACCGGCGGCGAAGTAATTATTTATGTTGGTAATCCCGGTCGGCAGGTTGAATACCTCATTCATTGTAAATGCGTCACCGCTGCAACCGTTAAACATACTGTTGGCGAATGAATTTCCTGTGCTTATTATACCGCTTGGCAGATTGAAAACCTCGCTCATTGTAAAATCAGCACCATTGCATTCTCTGAACATTTGATAAGCGAAATTGCCGCCTACTCTCGTAATATTGTTCCAGCTATCGGAGAAAGTAAATTCCTCACCCATAGTCAAATTTCTGCAACCGGAGAATGTATGCGCCCATTCATGGCTGACAAATGAGTTGCCGGTAACCTGCACTTGTGTGCGGGTCATCAGAGGGGTAAGCGGGCTAATGACTTTTGTTACCATATCTCTATTGGTTTGAACGTTTGCGCCGTTTGTGCCTTGATAGAATCCAAAGGCGGCAAACCAAGCATCGGTTGACCCGGCAGGGGTGACGGTGATGGTATATTTACCGGTGTCGGTGTATGTGTGGGGAATACCGACACTACGCTGCTCGTTTTGCGGGGCATCGGTGTCGGTGCTTGCGATATGCTGCACTGCGCTTCCATCGCCCCAATCAATGTTCCAGTTATACGGTTTATTCCATGTGTTGTTTACCCTGCCGCTGAGAGGTATGCTGAATGTGCCACCCGCCGTCATGGTTACCTCAAATTGGAATTGCTCAATATCCGGCAATGCTGATGCCGGAGTCACAATCGGCAGCAGCCCCGCCGCCAACACCAATGCCAATACCAAACTTAAAATCCTCTTCATCGCAAGTACCTCTTTTTATCTAAACACAGCAAATATCTGCTGTGAATTTTATCATATAACACATTAAATATATCGGCAGGATAACTGAAAAATTCACAGTATTCAAGGAAAATTAACCTTATTCAAAGAAGAAGATTATTGGCGGGATAAATAATTAATTTTCTGTAAACCTTTTTCAAAAAAGAGAAAAACCGTAGAAATTCTGCGGGATTTATGCTATAATGTATATGTGTTGTGCTATGTATTTTTATTTTCTACGATGATAAGTGTAAAAAATATGGCACAGCGAATTTATATTGTTTTATTGGAGTTGTTGTTTATGAAAAATATAAAGATTATTTGCCTGTTTCTGATATGCGGACTGCTTATGGGATTGCCAAGCATACAACTGCCTGTAGCAGCCGCGCCTTTTGGCAACGCTTCCGATTACATATTGGAAAGCGAGCATATAATTTGGGACGCGTCCATTGAGTATTTAACCGAGAATATTACGCCGGCAAATTTTGCGGACTATTTATCAATGCTTGACCTCGCGTATAAGGCGCTTGTGGAATTAACAGGAAGAGAACCTTATGACGGGATGAAATTTAAAATACAATATTCATCTCACGGTCCGGGTTCGGCTCATGTATTGACGGATTACCCTCCCGGAACTAACCCCATTATATTTTGTTCACTCGGTTTGCTTACTAACGGAATGAGGGGATTCAGTAAAGAAAACCCGACTAACAATTTAAATGCAGACTCATATAGCAATTTTAATGTAATAGTTCACGAAATGAGCCACATATTTGACAACGGATTTATAGACAAATGGGATTTCGCCACCGAGTTTTTAGCCGATTTCAAAAGATTATATGTTTTGCAACAATTAGATATAAGCGAAACAGAGGAAGAAAGAATAGCCATTTTCCATACTGTGTTTTATAACTATATAGATACTAATCCGGCGGGTTTGCGTAATGCGCTCAACCATGACGGAATGTGGTTGTATTTTAAACCTATCCTTGACGGAATCGGCTGGGAACCGGTTAAATCGACATTCAGAAGTTTTCACGACGGTTCTTATATCCGACCTGAACATTATAGTGTTTTTGGAGGAAATGGAAGTAGATTATATGATTTTTTAGACAGGCTTACGCATTTCAGCGGAATCAACACGAGAGATTTGATTGCGCCCAAAGCGTTAGAATTTTTATATACCGTTTATCCTCATTCAGGAATCGTAAGTTTTCAGCCGGACAATGGGACTGAGCCAATTACAAAGTCGTTTCTGTTAGGAACAACCGTCACAGAAATACCCGCAGAGGTTGATATGACCGCGCCGGACGGTAAAGTATTCATGGGTTGGTATTATATTGACGAAGGGGTTGAATATCGCACACAATTCCCGTTTATAGTATTACACGACAGGATTTTATATGCTAAATGGGGAAATAGGAGCAACTACATGGTGCCGTCTGATATTATCGGTGCATATATTGATTTGGAAAGTGAAGAATTAATTTTGCCGGAAGATTTTATTGTAGACGGATATAGTATCAACGGCGGCAAAACATGGAAAAAAGGCACGTTATCGTCCAATGCGTTCAAGAAGCTGCTTAACAAAGAATTAACATTGGTTTTAACAACCGGTCTTGGTCATAAGCCGAAGCAACCGTACAATGATGCGGAGAAGATTACATTTGAAAAAATAGAAAAACGTCCGAAAGCAAACGCAGAAAAATTAAGGCTCAATTATGGCAATTTCGCTGACCCCGACGGAACAACGCCGGGTGCGTGGAGTTTAGCAGTTCGCGGTGTGGGTTCGGCGGTATTTGAAGGCTATCAAATTGCGCAATCGGCAAATGGTAAACTGTCAACAATAGATTCGTGGATTGATATGCCAAACAACGGAATAGAAGTTTTGCCGC
>WQXQ01000134.1 GCA_009784775.1 Treponema sp. | reverse complement strand
TCTATCAATGCCTTTCTTCTGCGGGCGCTCTCGCTCTGCATGGCGTGTTTCTCAATTTCAAGGCGGTCTCGGTAGTCGGCGGTTTTTAATAATTCTTCGTATATCCCCCTAATCATCTGCAAACCCCGATCATGGATTAAGTAGCCGTCATCGAGGTTCCAGCGGGTGCCGTCCCATACCAGCCATTTTTTCCATGGGGCATTGTACCGAATATCCTTGCCGTGTTCGGTCATCAATCGGTATGCGTTAGTTGTATCGGTAAATTGTAATAATCCCTTTTGCAACTGTTGCAACCGCAAAAAAACGCTTTCATCGCCGATGTTATCTCTGGTCATACTCAACCCCTCAAAAATGATTTGTTATCTATCACAATCTACAATCGTGCCTTTAGCTTTCATTTCATTTTTCATTTGCTAATATCCTCCCTTGTTGAGAGCTGCTGCATACATACGATACCGGAATCTCAGCAGGTCAAAAGCATGTTCTTTGGTAACCTCCGGCAGTTCTTTCCAGCACCGCAGGTACATGGAATACAACAAGGTCAACGACCCTGGCTTATGCAAATATTCGGTTCTGAAAAAATGCACAGGCGCGGTATTCGTCATCGGGCATGTCTGCTTTTTTGAGCCGATACATCATCATTAAATGCCCCGCCCACTCAATTTCGTGTTCTGCAAATTCCTCAAGTTCCTTCTGTTGTTTACGTAGATTGTCTCTATAGCGATCCTCCGGTGTTCTCCGTCTCATAATCATTTCCCCATACAAATAAAAAATTAAAAATGACCCTGTTCGCTATCTATGCATGTTTCCACACGCCCAACTTGCAAACATAATCTTCCATTTTTCATTTCTCATTCTTAATTTTTCATTTGCCTTCGTTCCAAACATAAACCTTCGCCGATTCCCCCGCCGCCGTTCGCCCATCGGCAAAGGCAACAAACGCCCAAAACGCCCACCAGCCGCAAGCGTCAATATCACCCTCAATGCACTCATGGAAAACAACACCCTTTACCGCATCACTAACAGCAGCGGTAAATTCTCCGGTTTTACCGTTTGGCTTGCGATACTTAATAAACGCATTTTCAATGCCCTCCAAATCACAAAACGTGGTAAGCGTTATCCGCAACGCCGACTGCCCCTTAAAAACCTTTCCCATAAACTATCTCCCCTATCTGTTGTCAATCAAAACCATCAACCTTGCCATTATCCTCTTCCATTTTTCATTTCTCACTTTTAATTTTTAATTTCTCTGGTTATACACGATTTCAACACCAATTCTTCTCTGGCTATTAAAAACCGCCGTATAATAAAATCGCGCACAAAAGAAGTAGTCAGTATTCGCACAAAAATGAGTAAATGCCGCAGGGCAGCCCCCTCCGCCTGTACCGTTTCGGTTTCCTTCCGGTAATAATCGCCCCACCGAACCGTTTCCGCTGTGTTTCCCGCTTCGTCATATAAGCCGCGAATGTATGCACCCCATTGCCCGATTGTGTCAGCTATGCCTTGCATATCTTCAATGGAACGGACAAATACCACCGGACAATCGGCTTGATCGGTTCCCGATGCAATATCGTGTATTGCGCTGAAGAACCCTTGTTCACGTTTTGTATTGCTGCATACTGCCGTTGTTTCATCACAATTCCGTGTCAAGTTCCGGTTATTGCTTATTTCACTTTCTATTCCAATCCACTCAATGGCGGTACGCAAAAATGTAGGCGCTCTTGTTAAGTTCATACTGTTAGCAACATTTATTACGCATTGCCGGAAAAAAAATTGAAACCGTGCTATGGCGGCAGTTCCTTGAACAATCTGCGTGGAGGTTCTCTGATATTCGGCTTTTAGTTTTTTATCATCAGCGGCTTTAGCGATCTGCGCCGTTACCCGCTGGTAGCCCGCTTTCAAATTACGGGTATCCGTGAGTTTTACCCCTTGCGTCAAAGTCCGCACATAATTCTGCGCATTGGTATAGGTAAAGTACATGGACAGCTTCGCATCGGTGTAATACATTGGCGAAGGGAATGTTGTCTCAGGCAGTTTAAATATACTATAAGTTTCGGTATAATAGCATTGCGAACCATAATCAAAAAAGGGATACCATTCTTGCGCCAAAAACCCAAACCAAATGTATGAGCCGCCGGTTAGCGGAGACTTCAATTCAAATGCCCCGCTTCTCCAATCGTCTAAATCGCCGTCTATTTGCAGGCTAAACCAATCCTCATTTTTTGATAATTTATTAAGCGGCTTGTTGCTGTTATCTGAATAGACAATTGAACAGGCATAAATATCGTCTGGCTGAATAGTATAAGCGAATGCCGTACACGGCCCGTTTATCGTTTCTGGAATGTAGAACCGGTTTACTGCAATATCCTGATAAAAAATGAGCTGATCATAATTTTGCTGTTTCCCCACTGTGGTAGTCCCTATAGTTGGATCAACAACCACCGGATACTTCGCCTCCGCCAGCCATTGTTCAGGAATAGTTATGCGCAACTCATTGCCAACAACTGCCAAATCACCCCAAACCTTCCGCCCGCGTGCGTCAATAATCAAAGGTCTATGGATATGGCATAACTTTCCAGTGCCTTCACCGATAAGCGTTTCTTTTTTATAAACCGCATACGAACCTTTTAAGAAAGGGTCTTTAACAAAATCCGGCTGCCGGAAAAAGTCGTAACATTCTGCCCCCTCAATTTGCAAGGCAATGACATTACTCTCCGGCTCTCTGTTCAAAATACAGTCATATTCAAACGAAGTATCACCCAGAATGGTAAACCGATGCGACCGCCTCCGCCCCTTATATAGTAACCACCGCCTATCGCTCCGCACAGCAAACCCCTCATCATCAAGAGGAATAAAACGGAGACCAGTATTACCCGCCCATCGGGAAAGCCCCCAAGATGGAACGTTGTTTCCCAATTCTACCGTACAAGGAAAATCCCTCAATGATTGACGGAATATCGTCCCATGTTCCTTCATTTTTCATTTCTCACTTCTCATTCCTCATTTGTATCATTGCCCGAGTATCGTTATTTCCCATAGCACCTGTAATGTATCACTGGCAGTAACATTAACACTTGGCGAAATTTGCGCGTACGCCAGACAGTTGGCAGTGCCGGAACTGCCATTAAGCAAACACGCCTCGTTGATGCCATTGGCGCTTAACGCCCCTGCCGCAAAGGTTGCCCGATAGGTGATAGTCGTATCCCCCGTACTTCCCCATGCCGCTTTCAAAGCAGGGTAATTGCTATCGAGCGCTTTCATGCTTCCGCTCGGCGTATTGCACCTGGTATTTGTCTTGGTGCTGTTGCCCGTCCAGCCTGTCCCCACCTGAATAAAACCGGTGGAACTGGTAACCTTTGCTTTCACCGGAGAAACCAGCAGCGCATCGGCAATGAGCGCATCACCTTCACGAGTAACAATATTATGATGCTTGAACTCCATAAGCCGCCCCCGCAACCCAAACAGCCGCTCGAACCACCTCGGCGTATGCCGTTTGATGTTGCCATTTTTGTCAATAACGCTTACCGTAACCATTCCCCCAATTTTAATGCGATCCTTCATAATACTTTCTCCTTACTGTTATTTGCTTATTGCTATAGTTCCGCCAACTCCAATGGCAAAACCGCCTAAAAAGCAAATTAAAGCGGCAACAATAATGTTTTTAGTTACCGCCTTTTTTATTTGCGAATTTTCAAGTGATTGCATTTCCGCTTCATTTTTCCAGCGTTGCATTTCTCGTAACGCCAATGCTTGAGCTTGCAATGCTGACGCTTCACGTTCCGCCATTGCCAACACCGCCGCTTTTGCCGCTTCTCCCGCTGCCAGTTCAATTGCCTCAAGTGCCGCCTCCGATATTTCATCAATCAGCAATTCGATTTCTAAATCGCTGTAATATCTCATCTCGCCTTCGCTCAAAATCGGCGGTAGCTCCGTTAACTGCTCCCCGAACATCGGGAATGGTTTCAATAAACTCAACAGGATCGCGATTAACATAATCCTCTCGCAAAGCCTCAATTTCCATGTGCTTTTGTGCATACTTAATTAACTCCTTATCCCGCTGGTGAAAAAACACCAAACCGCAACCAACGCCAATCATATGCGTATTTCGGCGCACTTGAACACTGAATACGGAAATATCTGAACACTAAATGCGATTTATTTGAACAGTGATTCCGGAAAATATAAAGTTCCCCATACATAAAGTTTGTTAAGTATGGGGA
>WQXQ01000133.1 GCA_009784775.1 Treponema sp. | reverse complement strand
ACCCCCCTAAAGGTACCAGGAAGACTACCTGGTTGATAGGCTGGAGGTCTACGCATGGTAACATGTTCAGCCGACCAGTACTAATCTACCGTGAGGCTTGACCATATTGTTGTTCCGATTAATCATATTTTGTCTCGTTCTCCCTAACCGAGGTTATTATGCCCGGTGGCTATGGCGGGGGTGCCATACCCGTTCCCATCCCGAACACGGAAGTCAAGACCCCTTGCGCCGATGGTACTGCGTCTCTAAGGCGTGGGAGAGTAGGTAGCCGCCGGGCTTTTTTTGTCTACACCCCCTTGCGCCGTTGACGCCGGGCGCGGGAGCGCCCATATAATCATTTCCTTACGGCAGACGACCGCCGCAGGCGGGCGTTTGGTACTGCATCTCTAAGGTGTGGGAGAGTAGGTGGTCGCCAAGCTTTTTTTATGTTATAATGGTTTTGAGGGTTATATATGATTGTACAGGTTATGGTACTTGCGGTTGTTTTTTTACTGTTTTTGATCATTGGCTTTGCGGGAACTATAGCCCTGATACAAAATTTCCGAAGGGTATATTCGCAAGGTGATGATGTTATTTCCTGTGTTGGCCTTGAAGAAATGGAAGCGGATGGGCTTTCCATTTTCTGGCGGCCTTTTGCCTTCTCTCTGAATGGTTCTGAATTATTATCGGCAGCCGGGAATATGGTGATTTATGAACAGAATGGCATCCATTACATTGACAATGATGTTTTTATGATTGATAAAAATACTACAGAGAACCTGGATAACGATTTTGCCAGACTGGTAGAATCGGTTGTAAGGGCGTAAATTAACGCCGTCTGCTTCGTGACAACAGGATAAGCCTTAACAGGGACATCATGGCGGTGAGGGTGGATGCCACATAAGTCAGCGCTGCAGCGGTTAGCACTTTTCGTACGCCTTTGAGCTCTTCTTGTGTCAGTACATTATTTTCCCGCAGTATGGCAATGGCCCGCGCCGAAGCATCAAATTCTACCGGCAGGGTGATAACATAAAAAAGCACTGCTCCGGCAAACAGAATAATGCCTATATTCAGGAGCAGGGGCATGGACAGGAACAGTCCCGCCATCGCAATCCAGGGACCAAGTCTGGAGCCAATATTGGCAACCGGAACCAGGGTGCTGCGCAGTACCAGCGGTCCATATCTGGTGGCGTGTTGAATGGCGTGTCCGGCCTCGTGGGCGGCTACTCCTATTGCGGTAATGGAATTTTCGTTGTATACCGGCTGCGAAAGCCGCACCACTTTTGATGAGGGGTCATAATGATCGGTAAGGGAGCCATCAACCGATTCAATTTTTACATCGGATATGCTGTTTGCTTTGAGCAGCAGTGCCGCTGAGCCTTGTCCGGTCATTTTCCTTGCGCAGGCTATCTTGGAATATTTTGCAAAGGTCGATTTTACCATGAACTGCGCCCACAGGGAGAGTATCAGTGTTGGTACAACCAGAACTAGATAATAATAATCAAAATACATGGCTTGATTATAGCATAATAGCAGGGTAAAAGTGAATATTATTCTACGGATATTTCTTTTTGAATCCATCCACCCGCGCTGATGCAGTTATGCTGAGCGGAGAGCGGTCGCCGCGGATCAAGTATTGATAGGCGATGCCGGCGATCATTGCGCCGTTGTCGCCGCAGAATTCCGGCGGGGGAAAAATGCAATGGAGAACCTGCCGTTCGGCAAGGCTTGCGCGAAGGTATGAATTTGCGGCAACTCCGCCGCCTGCCACAATGGTGGTAAGGTTTGAATCTTCTACTGCGTTGAATAAGGCCCGTAATAAAGTTTCAATAGCTGTTTTTTGAAATGATGCGGCTATGTCATCGGGCTTAATGGCGCCGTCTTTTTTTATTCGGAATTGTTCGCTTTGGTTTATGACCGCGTTTTTCAGTCCCGAATAGGAAACATCATAACGATGCGACCCCTTGTGCAGACTTGGTAAGGGAAAACGAAAGGCTTCGCTGTCGCCGTTTTGGGCCATGCGGTCAATGACTGCGCCGCCCGGGTAGCCAAAATCGTAATGTTTTGCCACCTTGTCAAACGCTTCGCCAATTGCGTCATCAATGGTGGTGCCCAGTACGGTGATATCATCAAAATTATTTGCACGGCAGATAATGGTGTGCCCGCCGGAAACCAGCAGCCCCAGAAAAGGGTAGGCCGGCGGTGTATCGTTATTGAGCCGCGAGGCATAGAGGTGGGCCATCATGTGGTCTATGGCGATAAGGGGAATGTTTCGCGCCCATGCGAATGCTTTTGCAAAGGATACGCCTACCAACAGCGAGCCCAGGAGACCGGGCCGGTTGGTAACGGCAACAGCGTCAATATCTTTGGGTGCAACGCCTGCCTTGTGCAGGGCTTCCTTTACCACATCATAAATCCATTCGGTATGTTTGCGGCTGGCAATTTCGGGCACTACTCCATTGTAGGGCGCGTGAAAGGGAACTTGAGTGGCGACTACATTGGAAAGAACCTGCCTGCCGTCTTCTACGACTGCTGCCGCGCATTCATCACAGGATGTTTCGATGCCAAGAATTTTCATACATTATAACTATTGCATATATTACGCCTTTATGCCAATTATTATAAATGCTTATTGATATTCGCAGTGATACGGTTACCCAGCCTACGCCGGCCATGCGTAAGGCGATGGCAGAGGCCGAGGTGGGGGATGATGTGTATGGCGAGGATCCAACGGTAAACCGGCTGGAAGCGCTGGGCGCTGCAATGCTGGGCAAGGAAACCGCGCTATTTGTGCCAACGGGGACTTTTGGGAATCAACTGGCCCTGTTTACCTGGTGCCGCAGGGGAACCGAGGTAATTGCAGGCGAAGATTGCCATATTGTTGCCCATGAGGCGGGGGCTCCTGCGGTTATTGCCGGGGTTCAGACCCGTTGTGTGCCGGATGAGGGCGGCGTTCTTAAGCCCCAGGATATTCAGAAACGGCTGCGGAAACAGGATGTACATTCGCCGGCGACTTCCCTGATCTGTATGGAAAATGCCCATTCATTGGGGAGGGTTGTTTCCCTGAGAGATATGGACGCAGTGCGGAATATTGCCGATACGTGGGGATTGCCGGTTCATTTGGATGGGGCGCGCATTTTTAATGCTGCCGCTGCGTTGGACTGCAGCGCAAGCGAAATTGCCGCCAGAGCAGACTCGGTGATGTGCTGTCTTTCCAAGGGCCTGTGCGCGCCGGTTGGTTCACTGCTTGCCGGGACCAGGGAATTTATTGGAGAAGCGCGGCTTAAACGGAAAATAATGGGCGGCGGGATGCGGCAGGCGGGCATTATGGCAGCTGCAGGTATTATTGCGCTTAAGGAACATACTGCGCTGCTTGCGGCGGATCATGAACGGGCAAAAATGCTGGCGAATGAACTTGCGGCCATTAACGGTATCAGTGTTAATGCGGCTGCCATTAATATGGTGTTTTTTACCTTATCGGGCGGAGTATCTGACGTGTTAGCCGGAAAAATAGTTAAGTATTTTTTTGATAAAGGTATTGTGATTAATCCGCCGGAGCAGGGGATGTTCCGTTTTGTTACCCATTACTGGATTGGCGATGCAGAAATGGCAAGAATTATTGCGGTTGCAAAAGAAGTATTTGGAGGGAATCCATTGTGAATCATTATCAAGGCCGTTTGGAAAAAATATGGGATTGGATGGCCCAGGAAGAAATAGCGCTGGTTATGCTTGAGGATTTTGAAGGTAAGCGTGACGCAACTATTCGCTGGCTTACCGGTCATCCCGGTGACGCGCTGCTTTTTCTTTCGATTGATCGCAAGACCTTGCTTATGCCCTGGGATATTCTTCTTGCAAAGGCATATTCCAAAGCGGATATAGTTGTTCCCTACAATGATTTTGACCGTATGCCCCGAAAGGCCATTCGGGGCGCGGTGGAAAAACTCAAAATCCCCTTTGGTTCAAAACTCGAAATTCCTTCGGTTACGCCTTATCCGGAATTCCTTGACTTTGTGGGGGATATGTCCGATTTTGACATTATCTGCCGGAGCAAAAGTACGGGAACTCATGCGCTGGAATTGCGGGCGGTAAAAGATGCGGAGGAAATTGCCATTCTCAAAAAGGCGGCTGGTATTACCAACGCCATTATCGATCTGCTGGAAAAAAAAGTATATTCCGGAAAAATTAAAACCGAAGCGGACGCTGCCATGTTGATCGAACTTGAATCAAGGAAGCGCGGCTGTGACGGCGCCAGTTTTGAGATACTTGCCGCAGGGCAGGACAGGAGTTTTGGCATCCACGCTTTTCCTT
>WQXQ01000132.1 GCA_009784775.1 Treponema sp. | reverse complement strand
TTTTATCTACACCAACCTTGTAACCCATCTCTCCCTCCCTACGATGTCTTAAAATTTTACCATTCCTTCTTGTTTTTTGCCAGCTTTTTCGGTTTTTTGCGCAGTCTGCGGCGGAGCAGACCAGCGAGGAAAATTTAAAACTTAGGGTACAGTAATTGCGTCCGGCACACAAGACATGAGAATACTGCAAAACTATGAGATAACCAAATATCTGGTAGTAAGCAAGAAGGCCGGACGGGGCTGCATAGCCGAATTCCCCCACCTGTTCCGGCTTTGCGAAAATTCCGCCGGGGTTAGGACGATATTTTTTGGGGAAACGAATTCATAATTATTGCCAGGGGTCTTTTACTAGTTGACAAAAATCGGTATACTGTCACCATTATGGGAAAACATACACCGGGCGAACGTATCGCCGAAATTCGAAAAACCTATTCAATCAGCCGGGAAGATCTGTCTGAACGTTCAGGCGTTTCAACAGACTTAATCGCAAAAATCGAAGATGACGGGCATATTCCCGATCTTGCCCCCCTTATTAAAATATCCAGGGGGCTTGGCGTTCGGCTTGGCACCCTTCTTGATGATAATGAACAACTGGGACCGGTTATTACCCGCTCTGCGGAAACTGCCGGCTCTGAACGCTTCAAAACAGGATTGCCGGCAACATCAGCCCCAACGGAAGGCCACCACGGCCTCAGTTTCAAGGCGCTTGCCGCCGCCAAAAACGGACGCCACATGGAGCCATTCATTGTCGATATTGAGCCGGATGCAGTACAGGAAAAATCCACCCACGAGGGCGAGGAATTTATCCATATTTTAGAGGGAAAGCTCAAACTTGAATACGGCATGGACGAGGATACCCTGCACGCAGGCGATTCGGTGTACTACGATTCAATTGTACCGCACCGAGTATTTTCCGCAGACAATAACCCGGTAAAAATTTTGGCGGTTATTTATACACCAGTATAGGAGGAATGGGGAGTAGGGAGTAGGGAGTAGGGAGTAGGGTTTGTGATTTGAACTATCGGGGTAAAACTCGGAAATAATAAAGTAGTTCGAACATCACCCCCAGTCCCCAGTCCCCAGTCCCCAGTCCCTCACAAATTATGGAATATATAGAGAAAACGTTGAGTGGGGTGTTGCGGGAGAAGACGGAGGCGCATCCTGAGCATGATTTTATTGTGTATGCGGATCGTAATTTGCGGTTCACTTATTCGGAATTTGACAAAAGGGTCGATGATTGCGCAAAGGGTTTGCTTGCGATGGGTGTCAAAAAAGGCGACCATGTGGGGATTTGGGCGACCAATGTGCCGGACTGGAATACTGTATTGTTTGCCTGTGCGCGGATTGGCGCAGTGCTGGTTACGGTGAATACCGGCTATAAATCGCACGAGCTTGAATATGTGTTAAAACAATCGGATATGGTCTGCCTGTGCCTCACCAATGGCTGGCGCGATTCTGATTATGTGGCAATAGTCAACGACTTGGTGCCGGAATTAAAAACGGCGCAGCGGGGGCATATCAATGCCGAAAAATTTCCCTTCCTCAAATATGTGGTCCATATCGGCCAGCAAAAACACCGGGGAATGTACAGCTTTAACGAACTGTTGCTGCTGGGCCAGCACACCGACGATGCGTCAATGCGGGAAATTGAGGCTTTGCTGGACACCAACGATGTGGTGAATATGCAATATACCAGCGGCACCACCGGTTTCCCCAAGGGTGTTATGCTGACGCACCGAAATATTCTGAACAACGGCTGGAACATTGGCGAAAACCAGCGCCTGACCGAAAAAGATATTGTCTGCCTCCCCGTGCCGCTGTTTCACTGCTTTGGTCTGGTGCTGGGAATGATGGCTATTCTGACCCACGGCTCAACCGCCGCGTTAATCGAATGGTTCGATCCATTACTGGTGCTGGCGACGATTCAAAAAGAAAAATGCACTGCGGTATACGGCGTACCAACCATGTTCATTGCAGAATTGAATCATCCCATGTTCAAAATGTTTGATCTTTCAAGCCTGCGCACCGGCATTATGGCGGGATCACCCTGCCCCATCGAAACCATGCGTCAGGTGATCGATTTAATGCACATGAAAGAAGTGACGATCTGTTACGGCTTGACCGAGGCTTCGCCGGTAATGACTCAAACCCGCTACGATGACGATATTATCATCAAAGTAGAAACCGTCGGCCGCGCCCTGCCCGGCATTGAAGTCACGATTCGCAATCCCGAAACCGGCGAAGAATGTCCCGACGGCACACACGGCGAATTCTGCTGCCGCGGCTACAATACGATGAAGGGCTACTATAAAATGCCCGAAGCCACCGCCGCCTGCATCGACAAAGACGGCTGGCTGCATTCCGGCGATCAGGGCATAAAAGACGCGAACGGCAACTTTAAGGTAACGGGGCGCATTAAAGACTTGATTATCCGCGGCGGCGAAAACATTTCACCCAAAGAAGTGGAAGACTTTTTGTATACGATGCCCGGCATCAAGGATGTGCAGGTCGCCGGCATTGCCAGCGAAAAATACGGCGAAGAAGTGGGCGCGTTTATTATTCTGCATAACGATGTCAAAATGACCGAAGAAGAAGTCCGCGATTTCTGCCGCGACAAAATCGGCCGGTACAAGATTCCCCGGTATGTATTTTTCGTGGACAGTTATCCTATGACCCAAAGCGGCAAGATTCAAAAGTACCTGTTACGTGAAATGGGGAATAAGATAGTAAGTGAGAAATGAGGAATGAGAAAAATTGTTGTTTGTACTCTATGCGTGTAATTACAAGGCAACGATTACGAACAGCAATTCTCATTGCTCATTTCTAATTTTTCATTCTTTCAATCTTCCTCATGGTCAATTACCGTAATGATTGCTTCACCGAAAATATGTTCAAAATGAAATGGTGGATGCAATCTCGCTCTTATAACAATCTCTTCAGTGGTTTCATCAAGACAAATCAATAATCTCGCATAATTTCCTGGTGATGAGCTAAGAGTTGTATACGGTGATGAAACGTTTGTTTCCATTACCCAATACACGTCTATAAGATATCCTTCAAAGACAGTTTCTGTAATGATACTTCCATTTATAGTTACATTAGCAAAAAAATGTTGTTCAAAACCCCGCGCAACATTTATAACGTTAGGGGTGATGGTTATACTGTCAATAGTTGGGGGAGGGGGAGGAAAAATAATTTCAACTACTCCACCAGACGCTGATTTATTAAAGAAGGTTGATATCGCAATAATTTGTATTAATGGACTGCTTTCATTTGGAGCTATCCATAACGTTGCTGTATTGTCGCCTGTCGAGACTATTGCTGTACCTGACGCAGTTCCTTCTGTTAAAATTTCCCATCTAATGATTTTGTGTTCGTCTGTAAGGTTCAATCCGATTACTTCTGCCATAAAGTTTACGTTGTCTACCGTTACTCCCAGTATTACTTCTGAAATATCTTGAGAGATTACCATAAAGAGATAGGTCGGCGTTGGTGTGTCCGGCTCACATTCGCACTCAGCGCAGCAATCGCCGTCACAGTCTTCCGGATCATCACATTCACAGCCGCCTGTTACTTCATCATCTGTTACAGTGATTGTAAAAGGTTGCGTGTAGGGTGTTGTTTCGGTTAATCCGTTTGCGATTGTAGCAAGCAGTTTGACTGTCCCTTCTGTTCCTGTTGTCAGCACATTGCCTGCAAGTGATGGTTCCGCGCTGCCATTGTCATCATCTGCTATTGACCAGACGATTGTTTTGTTGGTTGCGTCATTTGGCACTACTGTACCTGTCAGCGTCAAATTGACGTCTGTTTGTTTCAATGATGGTATGCCTGTAATGTTGGTTACTGCCTTGAAAGTTGACGGTGTTTCTCCGTTGTTTTTTGTGTCGTTTGTGTCATTACATCCGACCAGTAAAACTGCTATGATTGTTGCAATCGCAATAATCCCTAACCATTTGTTTTTGTTTTTCATTTTGAAAACTCCTTTCTGTGTGATTTATTTACAAAAGCACATTTTGTACCTATTGCCAAAATAAAATGAGAAAACAACTTTTTGGGTGAGAATAAAACTACATATATTAAGTGAATATATACTATTAGATTATTGTTCGTATGCGGATACTTGTTCGTATGCGAGGAGTGCAAAGCACTCCGAGACAAATACCTTACCTGAGCAACACCCTTTAGGGTGTTGACACGATTCTTAGCGGGTTGGTATAATATTGCTGCGTGCTGCGTGCTGCGGGGCGTTCTTTGTGCCTGTCAAAGCGAAAGTTTCTGCCATTGGGAAAAATATACTACAAATAGCGGGTTGTGACAAGCGGGGGGTTGGGGGTTTTGGGCTTGACACTGCATCTTTTCGGTTATATGGTAATATTTATGGAAAAAGAAGACAGCGAAAATCTTAAGGCATTGAGAGAAAGCGTTGACAAAATACTTGTCATTATGCAAAAACCAAAAAGAATAGTTGCAAGAATTTTGGAAGGTGTTGCTTTGGGTGTAGGTATACTAAGCGTTTTAGGTACTATTGATATAATTAGACAATGGATTGGAGGTTGATATGTTTTTTCAAATAATTGTTAC
>WQXQ01000131.1 GCA_009784775.1 Treponema sp. | reverse complement strand
GGGGGCAGCGAACGGTGGTAACATAGCGAATGGAGTTGCGTGCGAGAGGTGCGAGCTACGGCTAATGAGGAATTAGCAATGAGGAGTGAGTAGAGGGCGCGGAGCGAGGTCAGGGCGGCGAGTGCAGCCCACAGGGCGCTAAGTTGGTAACCGGGTATATGTTGCATTATCGCAGCTTCTCTCCTCATTCCTAATTTCTCATTTCTCATTATCTTACGGGGTTTCAAGTGAAAGTGTCAAGGGCTCAGGGGGGCGGAAATTAGGTAATTTCAAGCAGGCCGTATTCTTCGCTTTGGTGCAGCGCAATAATAGACTGCTTGGCTTGCAAAAGTATCGCTTTCATCTGTTCCCTGTTAATATTGCCCGTTTTTAGTAATACCAACTTTGGTGGATAGCCTTTTGTTTCCAGAAAGTTGAGAAAATCAGAATCTTGGGTAAGAATAGTATAATCATATTCTTTTGCAAATTGCCATATTGCTAAATCTTTCGCAGGAGGGGGAATGTTAGTTTTGTTTATGTGCATACACTCGCCAAAATGCTCTGTAAGAAAAGGACACAAACGCCAAGAGATATTCGCGTCAAGCAACAGCTTCATAGACAAATACCTTGGTCATTTTATCTCGTGCTGCAGCAAAAGCTAAGGCTGCTCGAATATGGACTTCTTGCAATTCAGGATAATCTTCAATAATTTCACTTGGTGTCATACCAGCTGAAAGCCAATTGAGTATATCACCAACACTAATGCGGGTTCCTTTGATACAAGGTTTGCCAAAACAAATTTCAGAATCAATAGTGATAAAATCGGATAATTCTTGCATAGTATACTCTCCTACTCAAAGATAATAACCAATAAACAACTTTTTTGCAATGGTACCCATCACCGCATAATATCTGCATCCGTAACAATATCGCCTTCTTTGATGGTGCCGGCGATGACCATTTTTGCCAGCGGGTTTTCCAGATCGGCTTGAATCGTTCGCTTAAGAGGGCGGGCGCCGAACTGGGGGTCGTAGCCGCGTTCGGCGATAATGGCTTTTGCCGCATCGCTCAGGTTCAGGGTGATCTTGCGTTCGGCAAGCCGTTCTGTCAGGCGGGTTAGCTGGATGTCTACGATTTTGCTGATTTCGGTTTTGCCCAGCCGCCGGAAAATAACGGTCTCGTCAATACGGTTGAGGAACTCCGGTCTGAAGCTGCGTTTGAGCAGTTCCATCAGGGCGGTGCGTATGGCTTCGGGGTCCTCGGCTTCCAGAATTAAATCACTGCCGAGGTTGCTGGTCATAATGATAATAACATTTTTGAAATCGACAACGCGGCCCTGGCCATCGGTTAAACGGCCGTCGTCAAGAATTTGTAAAAAAACATTAAACACTTCGGGATGGGCTTTTTCAATTTCGTCAAACAGGATGACGCTGTAGGGGCGGCGGCGGACGGCCTCGGTCAGTTGGCCGCCTTGTTCGTAGCCGACATAACCCGGCGGCGCGCCAATCAGGCGGCTCACTGAATGTTTTTCGCCGTATTCGCTCATATCGATTCGGGTGAGGGCCTTTTCGTCATTGAACAAAAAGTCGGCAAGGGTTTTTGCCAGTTCGGTTTTGCCAACGCCGGTTGGTCCCAAAAAAAGGAACGAACCCAAAGGCCGCGCCGCATCGGAAAGACCGGCTTTGTTGCGCCGTATCGCATCGGCAACAGCGGCAAGCGCCTCATCCTGACCGACCACCCGCCGTTCAAGCACTTTTTCCAGCGCAAGGTATTTCTGCATTTCACCGCTGAGCATTTTGGAAACAGGAATTCCCGTCCAGATTGATACTACGCCGGCAATGTCTTCTTCGCTGACCTCTTCGCGTAACAGGGCTGGCGCGCCTGCGCCTTCGTCACTGTTTTTTCGCTTCTGCTCCATAAGTTCGGCAAGTTCGGCAAGTTGTTTTTGGGCTTCGGGAATTTTGCCGTGTTTTACCTCGGCGGCTTTGGAAAGATTGCCCTCGCGTATATGGCGGGCCTCTTCGATTTTCATATCTTCGATTTGCTGTTTCAGCTCACGGATGCCCTGAATGTCTTTCTTTTCACTTTCCCAGCGGGCCTTCATCGCATCACGTTCGGCGCTGATGTCGGCGATTTCTTTTTCCAGTTTGGCAAGGCGATCTTTTGACACGGAATCTTCCTCGCGGGCAAGCGCCTGTTTTTCGATGGAGAGCTGCAGGAGACGGCGTTCCAGTTTGTCCAGTTCCGTGGGGCGGCTGTCCAGTTCCATTTTCAGGCGGCTTGCCGCTTCATCCACCAGGTCAATCGCCTTATCCGGCAGGAATCGGCTGGTGATGTAACGGCTGGACAGCATTGCCGCGGCAACCAGCGCCTCGTCTTTTATCCGCACGCCGTGATGCACTTCGTAGCGTTCTTTCAAGCCGCGCAAAATCGCAATGGTATCTTCCACCGACGGTTCCGCCGTATACACCTGCTGAAAACGGCGTTCCAGCGCGGCATCTTTTTCAATATATTTGCGATATTCATCAAGAGTGGTTGCGCCAATGCAGCGCAATTCGCCGCGCGCCAGAGCGGGCTTGAGCAAATTGGATGCGTCAGTTGCGCCTTCGGCGGCGCCTGCTCCCACCAGCGTGTGCAGTTCATCAATAAATAAAATGATGTTTCCTTCGGCGGATTGCACCTCACCGATTAATGCCTTGAGCCGTTCTTCAAACTCGCCGCGGAATTTGGTGCCGGCAACCAGCGCGCCTAAATCCAATGCAAGCAGTTTTTTATCTTTTAAGCCTTCGGGCACATCACCGGCAACAATGCGCCGGGCAAGGCCTTCGACAATGGCGGTTTTGCCAACGCCGGGCTCGCCTATCAGTATGGGATTATTTTTGGTGCGGCGGGACAATACCTGCATACAGCGGCGTATTTCTTCATCACGCCCAATCACCGGATCAATTTTTTCCAGCCGCGCCAGGGCAGTAAGGTCCCGGCAATAGCGTTCCAGCACCTGATATTTACCTTCGGGATTTTGATCGCTCACCCGCTGATTCCCCCGCACCTGTTTCAGCGCTCCCAGAATTGCGTTCTTCGTAACGCCCGCCTTTTGCAATAGCTTTGCGGCATCGCCTTCGCCCGCACTAATGGCAATGAGTATATGTTCCGTGGAAACAAATTCATCTTTCAGCGCAGCCGCTTCGGCCTCCGCCTTGGCAAGTGTTTTTTGCGCCCCCTGCGAAAAATGCAGCTGCGCCGCCTCGCCATATACCTTGGGCGTTTGTTTGAGCAAAGCTTCGACATCGGTTATCAAACGGGCAGTATTGCCCCCAATCCTGTCGATAATGGGCGGCACAATACCATCCTGATGCCGCAGCAACGCCAACAACAAATGCGCAACTTCAAGCTGCGAGTGATCTTCTTTCTGCGCAATACCGGAAGCAACATTCAACGCTTCCTGCGCCTTTATGGTAAACCGATCGTAATTCATACTTATAGGATAAAATTGACAGCCTGTTTTGGCAAGGGGGGATTCGTCTCGGTAGTTTTTCTGTTTAAGTATATGGTGCTACCCAATGCCCCCTTGACAAAATGATAGCACAAATGCTATCATGCCAGTATGAGTAAGTACGATAAGCTCATACAAAAAATCTTTGATGAAAAGTCAGATGTCACTCCTAATGAAGCGGTAAAAGTTCTTGAAAAGCTTGGTTATACTGCATCTGCAACAAGCGGTTCGCACCGCACTTTTCGGAAACCAGCTCGTTCGTCAGTTACCATCGTTCTTACCCAGAATCCGTTAAAACCGTATTTATTGGAAAAGTTACAAGAAATGCTCAAGAGTGAGGGAGTATCAAAATGACGAAAAAAAAATTGGATTATTATTTAAGTTTGCCGTACACATATATTATTGAATGGTCTGATGTTGACGAGTGTTTTCTGGGCAGTATTGTTGAACTTGAACGCAATATGACCTGCGGGCAGACTCGCGAGGAAGTGTTCGCCAATCTGAAAGAAGCGCTTATTGCGTACATTACCACCAGCCTTGATAATAATATGGAAATTCCCGAGCCGCTCAAGATAAAAGATTTTAAGGGCAGTATCACCTATCGCACCAGCAAAGAACGCCATTACAGCCTTGCAAAACAGGCTAAACTCCACGGAAAAAGCATTAATACGTTTATTGATGAAGCAATCGGTGCAAAGTTACAAGAAGCCGCCCGAATGTAGAGCGGAGTGTGTTATCTTGTTGGCAATAACCTTTCCAAACCACCTCTTGACAGTTTCATTTGAAGCCAGCATAATACTCCCAGGGGGCGAAAAATACGCCAATGGAAAGCAAATGAACAGTGAAAAAAGAACAATGAACAAAATCGCTGTCTCCAATCTGTACATGATGGCTCAAGCGATGCGTGCGTACAAAAACCTTTGTTCATTGTTCCCTGTTCATTGTTCTTTACTCTGCCTTTTCTCACTCCTCATTTCTCATTCCTCATTGCTTCGCCTCCCTTACTCGCACGCGACTCCGTTCGCTCTGTTACCACCACTCACTATCCTCCACCCCCCCCCCCCCCCCCCCCCCTCATATAAACTATTTCATTTTTTTTTTTTCTCTTCCACACTCAACCGGCGCGTCT
>WQXQ01000130.1 GCA_009784775.1 Treponema sp. | reverse complement strand
TGCACTATCCGAAAAGGATCGTCAAATATCCGCTTGATCGATTCCATATCAAGATTGTGTTTTTCGGCAATTAACCGTTCTTTTTCCGAATACCACTCAAATTCAAACATACATCAATACTTTAAATATAGCACAAATAAAGAAAAAAGAACAGTGAAAAATGAACAAAATTGTTGTCCGTAATCTGCACCCTATTACCAACACCACTCAGATTACAAACAACGCTTTTTTCTCATTCCTCATTCCTAATTTCTCATTTGTAAAAACCCACTACGTGGGTTTTTACAACCCTGGGCGGACCAGCCGAAAGCCGTAATTGCTGCCCCGGCTGATCGGGTAGTTGAAGTTCCGAAAGGCTCAACGGAGGTCCTGCTCGTCGAAGAACCAACACCCGCCGCGAATCACGCGGTAAGAGCCAGAGGACGCGCCCAGAGGGTCCACATTTCCTCCTGCGTTGTTGTATATGACGCATTATACCAATCCCAGCACCATTCCCATACATTTCCATGTATGTCATACAGGCCAAACGCATTGGGAGTATAACTCCCTACTGCGCTTGTCCTATTTAAAAAACTATTGTAATTTGCCTGACTGGTGTTTATCGTATTGCTCCCCGTATTGTACGCAGTAGTCGTCCCCGCACGGCAGGCATACTCCCACTGCGCCTCGGTTGGTAAACGATAGCCGGTGGAGCCGGGGACTATCTGGACGGCATTCCATGTCGCATTGTTGCTCACTGGTATGGTTCCTCCATTGCTGGCTATCCAAAACTCCGGATCGTCACTGTTTCCATAACCGGGGATGCGGTACGCAGGGCTAAGTCCTTCCAGAATGCTCAGCCGGTTGCAGAATACTATCGCATCATACCAGCTTACTGTCTCCACCGGAAATGGATCGGTGTTTAATCCTGTTACCAAAGACGCTCCTAAACCACCTGCTCTGAACCAACTGGGGTTATTCCCCATCACCGCTCTATACTGCGCCTGCGTTACCTGATACTTGCCCATCCAATAGCCGCTTACGGTTACATAGCCGTCATTTTCCGTGCGGTAGTTTTCAATGTTATTATGGCCGGTTTCCGTACTGGGGCTGCCCATGCGGAAAGTACCGCCGTCAATTTGCACCATTTCTACTAACCGTACCATAAGATTTACATCCTGCGTCATGGTGTTATAGTTGGTTGTATCTGTTGGCGTAAAGGTCATATTGTGCGATTGCGTGCCTGCATCGCCCACTAAAGCAGTGGGCGTAACCCATGCAAACAAACCCGCCGGGTCGCTGGTGCCGTTGTCGGGAAGCACTATATTCGAAAGGGCTTGGCCGTAGGCGGCGGTTAGTCCGGTGGGCCAGGTAACCTCCGGATCGGCTTTGTAGATGACGCCGCCGGAGCCGGTTAGAGAACCGCTGCTCAGGTGATAGTTATTCGCCGTGAGGGTGTCTAACATTCCAATGACGTAGAGATACGTTTTATTGGTTCCGGCGGTGGTGATGGCGCTGCCAATGAAGCCGGCGTGGGTTATTTCGTAATCGATATCTACCACTAATGTGTCGCTCTCAGCCAGGCCGGTAAACGTGACCTCTCCCGGCGGTGCCGATGCGGTGCCGTCGTAGACTTTGCTCAGCGGAGCGCCGCTGGCGGTGATGGGCTTTTTGGTTATCGTAAATGACGCGGTTGCCGTTCCTCCATAGCCATTTTCCGCTACGCCGGTAATCGTAATAAGCGCTGTGTCTTCTCCCGCATTGACGTTATCAATATAGGCAATCGTGAAATCGGCGCCTTCGATTAACTCATTGCCGTTATGGGTAACGGTGAATTCGGCTTCCTGTGCGGTGCCGGTGTAGGTGTGGCTGCTCGTTATGGCTATTATCGCGGGACTTATATCATCCAGCCATTGGGCGTATACGGTGGTGTTAGCGGTAATTACGGTGGTTTCGCAAAAAACCGCACCGCTGCCATTGGCTCTGGTGTTCCAGTTATGGAAAACATACCCTGCGCGAATGGGCGGCAGGGGAAGGGTTTCGACTGTTGCGGTGGCAGAGGCGGGAACCATGATTATCACGGGATAGGCATCGATACTGCCTGCAGTGGTGTTATTTCGGTGGAAGAATACGACAAATGAGCCATAGGGAGCGTCATCGCCATCGTTACCGGTGTCACCCTTTGGGCCTTCTGGTCCCTCAGGACCTTCTGGACCCTCGGCGCCGGTATCTCCCGTATCGCCTTTTGGACCCTCTGGACCCTGCAGGCCTTCCGGCCCTTCAGCGCCGATATCTCCTGTGTCGCCTTTTTCGCCTTGAATACCCTGTATGCCCTGCGGACCCATTGGCCCTTCGCAAGCCGTCATCACCAATCCAAACATCGCAATAAGCGCAATAATACTACATAAAACGCTATTATGTTTCATCTAAACCCCCGCATCATTGCACTCATTATGCCACAGGTATTCCTCATTGGCAACCAGTGAATTTACTCGCTATTCATCACGCCAAGATCACGAAGATCACCAAGACACAAAGGAAGACAAGAAAACGCATTATTTCTTAACCTTGGTGTCTTTGTGTCCTTTGCGATCTTTGCGTGAAAAAATGCGAGTAAATCATTTTGATTTTTAATATACTTTCAAAGTCTTAAATATTTTTGAGATGTTTGTAAAATCATTATCGTTATGGAATAAATACAGATTATTCTCAATTGCTATTTCGGCTATTATGAGGTCAATAGTACTTCTTACGGTTATACCTTTTTTTCTACAGTTCATATACATTCGTGCAGCATTTTCAAATGATTCCTTGCCATATCGAGTAGTATAAAATGGCAAAGTGCTTAAATAATCTTTCAATAATCCATATTCTTTCTCATTTGCCGCTCCTTGCAACAATTCTTGATACACATAATAACAAATGCCATACGGAATTTCATTATCAATAATGTGATTCATTTTATCATAAGGAGCGCCTTTTGACCCTTTAAAATAGCCTATGAGGACAGAAGTATCAACTAAAATCATTTTCGCATGGCCTTATAATCATAATTTTCCCTAAACTGAATATTTCCTCTTAATTCCTTGATATTTTTCCTTTTCCTATTGTCAACATATTCCTTCAAGGCAACTTCGATAAGCTCTCGTTTTGTTGCAATTGCACGGGAATATCTAAATGCTTCATTAACTAATTCATCATTTAAAACCACATTGGTTCTCATAATACACCTCTCAATACACACTTTAATACACAAAACAATATTTGTCAAGAGGTTTTACAAAAGAACCGTGAATTTACTCGCAGAATCAATACTTTTATTTACGGCCAGGGATTTCTTTTAATACATCTTTCAAAAATTCATTTGAAAATTCAGAGTGACAGTGTCCCATCCTGGATCATTTGATAAATATCCTGAAGATTTACTTCAAGCTCTTCAATGCTGAAAGCCTGGGTTGGATACTCAGGATATGTATCTATATGACCTATCAAAAACTTTCCATCTTGCCTATAGGTATACCTAATTTCCATACTTATGCCTCCAATTATACAATACAGAAAAATAAGACTTAAAACAAGCCCTTTGCAAAAGAACAAGGGAATCTACTCGCAGAATCTCACGCCAAGGCACGAAGATCACAAAGGACGCAAAGGAAAACAGGAAGATGCGGTATTCTTAACCTTGGCGTCTTTGTGTCCTTCGCGAGCTTTACGTGAAAAAATGCGGGTAAATTAACTTGTAACCAAAGGGAAACTATTGTATTATCAATACAGGAGGGTATCATGGCTGAACATGTAATGCACAAAAAGGAGACCAAAAAGGCTCCCAAAAAGACACTCAAAGAAAAACGGGAAGATAAAAAAGCCAAGAAAAAGAGTAAAGAATAGGATTTATCGCTCGTTCTTATTCCACCCTGAAAACGGCGTTGCGTAATGCGCCGGCAAAACGGTATATGTCTGTTTTAGACAGAGACCGCAGCGGGATGGCTTTGCGCAGGGGTTTTACCTCGCCTTCCGTGTCAATCAACTCGCAGGAAACGGCAGCGGGTAATTCGTTTATATGTATATCAAGCTTGAAACGCGCTGTTCCGTGCTTTGACCGGACAAAGCCCGCTTTTGCCAGAGCTTGCTTTAGCAAGACCGGGGCTTGATACAGCGCTCGTTTTCTTCCCCCGGCAGAATGTATCGTAATCTCCACGGGCAGGCCAATACCTGCCTGCAGGAGCGCCCCCCGGTTCAGCGCGAAAAGTTCTTCCGCAAGGGCCAATTCACGGCAGCCATAGGAAATCATGTCACGTTCCCAAACAGGATCAAATGCGTCCAGGGCTTTGGCTATCAGACTTTTATTGTTCAGCAAAATCCCTTCTTCCAGATTGTACGAGGCTTCCGCCGCAGGAATAATAGCCGTCTCAAAATCCCGCGCCCTGTGCAGGTAGATAATGGCGCGGCGGGGATATCGTTCAAAAGCGTTAAAATACTGGATAAACTGATCAAGCGGCGGAGCGCCGGATTCACTCTGGGTAAAATGCGCGCTGTATGCGTCTCCGGCAGCAAGACTGTATTTTTGGTACAGTTTGCGATGGACAGAACCATAAAACCGGTACGCAATCGCCCTAAATCTGGAACGAATTGTTTCACCTAACGATCCGCATGGCACAAACTGTTCGGCTTTTGCAAGTCCTGAATATGTCTTATGGAGAATTTCATG
>WQXQ01000129.1 GCA_009784775.1 Treponema sp. | reverse complement strand
ATTTTATACACAGGATGTGCTAAAATTAAAAAAATAATTCCGGCGCCAAAAGGTTAATTGTTTTGAGACTTAGGAAAATTACTGCAGACCGCAGTTATTCCTTTGCCGTCGCTCTGCAATTGTTACTAGAAATAAAAAGGGGAAGTTATTCCTGTCCTGGCCATGAGGATGTCTTGGGAGGGGAGGGGGGGGGGGCAAGGGGCGCAGCGAACGGTGGCGCGTGTGAGAGGTGCGAGCTACGGCTAATGAGGAATTAGTAATGAGAAATGAGTAGAGGGAGAGCAAAGAACAATGAACAGAGAAAAAAGAACAAAGGTTTTTGTACGTAAGTATAGCTTGAGCCATCATGTACAGATTGGAGACAGCGATTTTATTCATTGTTCTTTTTTCTTTGTTCACTTGCCTATTTCTCATTCCTCATTACTTTACACGTTTCATATGAAAGTGTCAAGGGCGAGAAAGGGGCATTTTGGGGGGGTAACAGTTGGCACGCAAAATCTGTAAAAACGGAGTCGGAGTCCGTTTTTACAGATATCACTGCATCAGTTCCTTCCAGCTTATATTCAAAGCTGCTGAAATATCTAAAATCATATTAAAATAGGAAAGTTCGGTCTGCAATAGACGTTGCCGCGCATTGACCAGATTGTTGCGGGCATCTTCCAGCCGCAGCGATTCAACCGTACCGTTTCTGAAACCTTGATCGGTAAGCTCATATCCCCGTTCGGCAACACTCAGGCTGAGGCGGGCAATTTCGATGCTGTCCCATGAATTCCGCAGACTTATGGCAAGGGAGCGAATTTGTGTCATGGCGGCTTCTTCGGCAATTTGCAGATCAATCCGCGCTTTTGCAACGGCGCCTTTTGCGTTGCGGACAGACTGGTTTCTGTTGGTACCCGGAATCCAGGGATCAATGGGGATGGTCAACGTGGCGCTCCCGCTCAGAGTATCGGCAAACGGGTCAAAGTTCCGGCTATTCCAGCCAGCCTCCAGCCGCAGCGAAGGAGCCTTACTGGAAAGCGCCGCCTGTCTCTCGGCATTTTCCAGCCGTTCGATCTCCTGCCGCCTGCTGACAATGTCGGGCCGCCGGGGCAGATATTCATTGATAAGCCGTTCCGCGTCAGCCTCGATTTTTACGATTTCAATGGTTCCTTCAAACGCTATATCTGTATCCTGTGTTATGCCAAGTTGGGCAAGAAAATCACCCATACGATTGGTATATGCCGAGCGCGTAGAACTAAGACTGTACCGGGCATTTTCCAGCCCCAATCTGCTCTGCATCAGCGCCAATTCCCCGATAAGGCCGTTTTGAAAAGCCACCTGATCCCGTTCATATTGCCGCTGTGCCAGTTGCAGCATATGGTCAAGGCTGGTAAGGTTATCCCGGTCGGTAATAAGGCTGTAAAAGTTTTTTGTTATCTGTATTTCAAGCTGATTCCGGGCATCTTCATAGCTGAGCAGCCTGCGTTGGTAGGCCAATCTGATATTCCGCATGGTGTACGGAATTCCCGCGTTTAGGGTCAAATTTACCCCCAAACTGGCGCTATGATTGACTCCGTCCTTGTGTATCTCAAAACCATCACCGGAAAAAAGCCTGCTGGAATAACCAGTACCAAGACTACCGCTTATAGTTGGAAAGACTTCCGCCCATAGCTTGTTTGCCGAATATTCGTCCATTGAGAGGTCAACAAGGCTTTTTTTGAGGTTGAGGCTGTTTTCAATGCCCCGTTTAAGGGCATCGTCCAGAGAAAGGGTCATTGAAACGGCATATAAAGGTAGGATAAGGGCCAATACGCCTATCCACATGAAGAGAAAACAACCTCGCCGCAAGCCTATCCCCCTTTTTTGGTATATAGTCTAATTATAGTAGAAAATAAATATAAATAGTACTGGTTACAGATAATTGTTTTTGAACTTGACATTTTTTGAAAAAATGTCATAATAAATCCATGGAAACTACAACTTTACCAAGGATAATTCAAAAGAATGTCCAGGACTACCCAAATCACGTTGCACAGTACAGCAAAGATCAAAATGATGTTTTTCAGTCCACTACCTTTACTGAAATGTACAACGAGATTCTCTCTTGTGCTGCCGGCTTACGCGAAGAAGGTATCAAGCGGGGAGATCATGTCGGATTCATTTCGGATAACCGAAAAGAATGGCTTATTACCAGTTTTGGCCTCCATTGTTTGGGGGCGGTGGATGTACCGCGGGGCTGTGATTCAATGGCCGAGGAGCTGGCGTATATCCTTTCGTTCGGCGACTGCAAAACCGCAGTGCTGGAAAACGAAGGGCAGTTGGCAAAGATACTGCCCATGCGGGATAAAATGCCCCAGCTTGCAACACTTATCCTGATTGACAACGAGTTTGACAAAGGGCAATATTTTACAGCCCTCTCCGGAATTCGTGTATTAGGTTACCGGGATATAATGGAGAAAGGAAAAGCCTTTGTTGCCAAAGAAGGGACCAAATCCATTGAGGCGGAGATTGAGCAGGGCAAGGGCGATGATCTTGCCACGATTATTTTTACTTCGGGAACTACCGGTGAACCCAAGGGCGTAATGCTGTCTCACAAAAATATATTGAATCAATCAATAAATGCGCCCCAGGTATTGGGCAATAAAGCTGGTGATATATGGCTTACCGTATTGCCTGTCTGGCATTCTTTTGAGCGCGCTGTTCAGTATATCGCGCTTCATGCAGGCGGCGCGCTGGCTTACTCGAAACCTGTGGGAAAAATTATGCTGGCAGATTTGCAGAAGATACGGCCCAACAGGATGTGCGCAGTTCCCCGTTTATGGGAGGCGCTGCGCGCCGGTGTATACCGCAATGCTGCTGCGGGAGGCAAAGTAAAAATCTTAAATCTATTTGTGTCAATCTCGGCTACCCATCAGAAAATGAAAAATATGCTGCTGGGCAGGATGCCCCAGTTCAGACGGCGTTTTGTGCCGCTTGATATGCTGGTTGCGTTTATTCCGTTTTTATTGTTAAGCCCCCTGCGCGGACTGGGGAATGTCCTTATTTTCAAAAAAATAAAAGCCATGCTGGGCGGGCGCTTTGTAGCCGGAATTTCAGGCGGCGCGGCGCTGCCTGATGCGGTGGACAAGTTTTTTGCCGCGGCGGGTGTAAAAGTTCTGGAAGGTTACGGCCTTACCGAAACTGCCCCGGTGTTGGCCGTGCGTCTTTCCCGTCACCCTGTTTCTGGAACAATCGGTCCTCAGTTTATCAACATGGAAGTGGTAATCCGCGATCCTGAAACCGGCAAGATAATGCCTCCGGGAAAAAAAGGCGTCCTGTATGCCCGCGGTCCTCAGGTCATGCAGGGGTATTACAAAAAACCGGAAGAAACCAAAAAAATCATTGACAGCGAAGGCTGGCTTAATACCGGTGACGTTGGGCTTAAAACATGGAAGGGAGAGATTAAACTTACCGGCCGGGCCAAGGATACCATCGTTTTAATGGGCGGAGAAAATATTGAACCTGTTCCCATCGAAAACAAAATCCGGGATTCTGAATATATCGATCACGCTATGGTGATAGGTCAGGATCAAAAATATCTGGCGGCGCTGATAGTTCCCAACGCTGAACAAATTGAAACATATGCCAGAGAAAATGCCATTCATTATATGGAGATCGGCGACCTGGTCAAACTTCCTGAAATCAGGGAACTCATTCATGCTGAAATTGCCGAGCGGGTAAACCGGAAAACAGGCTTCCGCGGCTTTGAAATGATTTTCCGTTCAGCAGTGCTTGCAAAACCATTTGAGCCTGGTAAAGAACTTTCCGGCAAGATGGACTACAAGCGTCATTATATTACCGAACTGTACAAAAAGGAAATTGCGGAACTTTTTGCAGATTCCTAAAGTAAGAATTTAACCACAGAGTACACGGAGTTTCACGGAGAAAACAGCGTTTTCGTACCAAAAACTCCGCGTTCCTCTGTGTCCTCCGTGGTTTTTAATTCTTCGTTTTTTTGGAGATGGCGGGAGTCGAACCCGCGTCCTAATACGCGACATATAAATCTCTACAGGTTTAGCCGTTTATTCTATTGTCGGAGTTGGCTTGGCTAAACGGCGCGCGGCCAACCCGTATTCCGGAAAATCTTATCCTGCTGCCTCCGAAAACGCACCTTGCGGTGTCGGCAGCAGAACCAGCCCTGATTGCGACGCGGAAGCCGTTCCTCAGAGCGGCGGAACGGTTCCACGCAGTTATGCAGCTAAGGCGTAACTGTAACTGTCGTTATTGGCAGTTAAATTTTTGCCCAATCAGGAGATGAGCGCTCCACCTGCAACCTATACCCCGAATCGTACCAGTCGAAACCGTGGCATCCCAAGTTTATTATATTACCCTATTAGGATAGCATTTTTTTAAGAGGGAGTCAAGGAATTTCCTCACGTTTTTCCGCACGGAGGCGCAAAGACACGGAGGGGGGAAGATTAGTATATGCTGCCGGAGGTATATTCGATATAGATCCTTCTTTTATCGCTGGAAAGAAGGCTCTCTATTGAATCTGATCCGATATGCTGTAGTTGAACTCCGGTACTATCAATCGTAAAGGAAAAAGCATGGGAGTAGTAATCGTATGTTCCGGGTGAAGTCAGAGCGGGAACCAACCAATTAAAATGACCGGTGATAGACGCTATCCCTTCATTATCCATATAACTTATTATTCCGGCGGGAACAGGCCCCCATTGTGTAAAACTGGGGTTCGTTATTGGGTTAAAAGTGAGCGGATATGCATATATGCTTTTTTCGGCGATTTCCCATGTATTGTTGGGAAGCAGATAGAATTTCCCAATACGCCCCGGTGTGGTAGAGCCATAAGTACTTGAGGAAGAACCAATACTTAT
>WQXQ01000128.1 GCA_009784775.1 Treponema sp. | reverse complement strand
AGATATCATCCCCCGCTACCAGGCCATGAAGGGCAAAAAAGTTGAGCGGCGATTCGGCTGGGACTGCCACGGCCTGCCTGTCGAAAACCTTATCGAAAAAGAACTGGGGCTCAATTCCAAAACCGATATAGAACAATATGGTATAGCGCAATTCAACGAAGCCTGCCGCGTTTCGGTACTGCGTTATGTGCAAGAATGGCGGCGCACCATTACCCGCCTGGGCCGCTGGGTCGATTTTGACAACGACTACAAAACCATGGAACCAGATTACATGGAAACAATCTGGTGGGTAATGAAGTCCCTCTACGACAAAGGCCTTTTGTACGAAGGCCACTACATACTCCCCTATTGCCCCCGCTGCGCAACGGTACTTTCCAATCACGAGTTAAACCTTGGCGGCTACAAAGATGTGCATGACCCGGCGATTACGGTTAGGTTTAAGGTTATAGGGACTGGGGAATGGGGACTAGGGAATGGGGATAAAGAGGGAGAAGTCTCCCCCCTCGCTTCAGCCGCTTCGCGGCTTCCGCTCCCCCCCTCAGCGGGAGGCTCCGCCCCCGCAACGCCCCCGCTTCCCCCCAACACCTACTTCCTTGCGTGGACAACAACCCCGTGGACACTCCCCTCCAACCTCGCCCTCACTCTGGGTCCAGACATAGATTATGTGTTGATCGAAGACCTTTCGAATAACGATTCCCCAGTCCCCAGTCCCCAGTCCCCAGTCCCTCACTATATTCTCGCCGAAGCTCGCCTCCCTGCGTACTACAGTGATCCTTCGCAATACAAGATCATCTGGCGAAAAAAAGGCGCGGAACTTGCCGGTATTACATACGAGCCGCTGTTGCCGTACTTTAAGGATACGCCTAACGCATTCCGTACGGTTACCGGTGATTTTGTCACCACGCAGGACGGCACGGGCATTGTGCATACGGCGCCGGGGTTTGGCGAAGATGACGCGCGTGTGCTCAAGGGAACCGGTATTCCAGTTATTTGTCCCATTGACGCTGAATGTAAATTTACCGAAGAGGTCAGCGATTTTGCGGGACTTTTTGTCAAAGATGCCGACAAAGGGATCATGGAAAAACTGAAAGCCGAAGGTAAACTGTTTAAGCGGGATCAATTACTCCATGCGTACCCCCACTGCTGGCGCTGCGGGCATCCGCTTATTTACCGGGCGGTGGGCTCGTGGTTTGTCAATGTGGAAAAAATTAAGCCTGATATGCTTAAAGCAAACAGTGCAATTTACTGGATGCCGGAACATATCAAAGAAGGCAGATTCGGAAAATGGCTTGAAGGGGCCCGTGACTGGGCTATCAGCCGTAACCGGTTCTGGGGCAATCCCCTGCCAATATGGCGCTGCGATGACTGCAGTAAAACGATCTGCATTGGCAGCCGCACGGAATTGCAGGAACTTTCCGGCGTATACCCCGAAGACCTGCACAAACATTTTGTTGACAATATCACCATACCCTGCGAATGCGGCAAAACCCTGCGGCGAATACCCGAAGTGCTGGACTGCTGGTTTGAATCCGGCGCCATGCCTTACGCGCAAAGCCATTATCCCTTTGAGAATAAAGAATTTTTTGACAGCCATTTCCCCGCCAACTTTATCAGTGAAGGGCTGGATCAAACGCGGGGCTGGTTTTATACCCTCACCGTTCTTGCAGCGGCATTATTCAAAAAACCGGCGTTCAAAAACTGTATCGTAAACGGCCTGGTGCTTGCAAGTGACGGCAAAAAAATGAGCAAGAGTCTGCGTAATTATACCGACCCAATGGAAGTGATCAATGCCTTTGGCGCCGATACCCTGCGGCTGTTTCTGGTACATTCCGCAGTGGTAAAAGCCGATGATCTGCGGTACAGCGATGAAGGGGTACGCGAGGTAATGAAGAGCATTATCATTCCCCTGTGGAATGCCTACAGCTTTTTTGTTACGTATGCCAATATCGACGGGATAAAACCGGAAGCAGCGCCGGAAAAACCCAGCAATCCGCTGGACCAATGGATATTATCCGAAATGGAAAACCTTGTCGAAAAAGTATCCGGCGCCCTGGATGCCTATGATCTATCCCGCGCCGTTGACCCCATCGTTTCATTTATCGATCTGTTGAATAACTGGTATATACGGCGTTCCCGCCGCCGATTCTGGCGGGCTGTCGAACACGCAGGCTCCAGCAGCGATACCGACAAAACCGAGGCGTACGGAACACTCTATACAGTACTCAAAACATTAATAACAGTGGCTGCCCCGTTCATGCCCTTTACCACTGATGCAATTTGGCAGAACATACGCGCGCAGGGCAACTCCGCTGCGAATGACCCAATATCGGTGCATTTGGCCGATTATCCCGTGGCAAAAGAAGAACGCCGCGATCGCGCGCTGGAATTCCGCATGGCTGCAGTACAACGTGCCGTTTCAATGGGCCGCGCGCTGCGTTCGCAGTACAATATCAAAGTACGCCAGCCCCTCCGCATGGCCGAACTGGTTACGCGCAATCAAGATGAGAAAAATGCCCTGCTTGAAATGACCGAAATTATACGCGAAGAGCTTAATGTAAAAGATATTGTATTCAGGGATAACGAGGAAGATTTGGTTGAGTATGAAGTAAAGGCCAATTTCCGCATACTGGGAAAAGAACTGGGCAAAGACATGAAAACTGCCGCCGCCCGAATAGAGACATTGAATCAGGCGGAAATACAGGGCATCCTTGAAGGGGCTTCACTTTCACTGGATATAGAAAGCGTCGACGGCGGCACCCGCACAGTGGTCATCAGCGCTGATAAACTCGATATCAGGCGTAATGAAAAGGCAAATCTGCGCATACTCAATGAGGGAACCCTCACCGTCGGCCTTGATACCGAAATCACCGGCGAACTGAGTATGGAAGGCGATATCCGCGATCTTATCCGCGGCATACAAAACAGCCGCAAAGAAATGGGCTTTGCAGTAACCGACCGTATCAAACTTACCGTATACGGTTCTGAAAAACTAAAACAAGCCTGGGACAAACTAAGCGCCTCCGTCGCCGAAGAAACCCTCGCCATCGAGACAAGTTGGGCACAAACAGATAACCAAATACCGATTGAAGCAGGCGAAGAAACATGGTTCATAAAATTAGAAAAGATAGGGACTAGGGACTAGGGAATGGGGACTAGGGAGAGTACTATGAAAGCTATGCACAAACAAATAAATCAAACTAAACTGACTCAGTCTCAATCACCTGCTCAACGCCCTCAGTCTTCCCCCCAGTCCCCAGTCCCCAGTCCCCAGTCCCTCTTCCTCTTCCTCTTCCTCATTTCTCATTTCTCATTCCTCATTCTTCTCTCCTGTGCTTCCGCTCCGCAAATATCTGATGTGGTGGTTGCAGAAACTGAATTTGTTCCGCTGGATCAGGGCGCGGTGGTGTACCTTTTTGCCGATGTCCCAAAGGCCAGACCCATTCTGAATGATCTTGCTTTTATTGATATGAACGACAAGCAGATACAGCAAATACTTGACAGAACCCAATCTGCTACTGCGGCAATTTATGTACCGTCCGGCGAAAAGACCGAAGCTGAACCGCCGGACTTGCGTCGTTACCAGCTTGTTGCCTGGGGCAATTATCCCGCCTCGGCCGCAAAAATGGCATTTGGCTCAAACAAGGGCTGGAAAAAGCGGCGTTCATCTGTTTCAGGACAGCAATATTGGTACGCGGAAAAATCATCGTTATCCATTGCCATCCTTCCCCGGCAGATCAGGGTTTCCGCCGCCATTGGGAATAATCCTGGCACCTCAACCGATCCTTTTTCTGACATATCGGGAACAGTCATACCGGAAGGTTTTAACACATTCCGCCGCGGGGCAATTCTTGCATGCTGGGTTGATACACCCGCCCCGCTTATCAACCAACAACTGGCAAAAACAGGAATCCCTCTTGAATTTCCGGCGGAGCAGCTTTTTGTCAGTCTGTTTCCCGCGTCTGCACAGGAAAACGCTGATTCCGAATACCTGTACGACGCCTTCCTGAGGGTTCAGGTTTCCAGCGATGCTCAGGCACGGGCGCTGACAACGCTGTTTACCATTGCGCGCGGGTTTATTTCGCCCAATGCGCTTGATGCCAATCCCCTGCTGGCTATTCTCTTTGCCAATCCGTTCGAGCAGGACGGTAACAGCCTTACCATTACAATGAACGGTTTAAGCGGCAGGGAAGTATCTTTACTTTTTAACCTATTTTCACTATAGTACATAATTATGCCAACATATGAATATGAATGTAAAAAATGCAATCACCACTTTGAAGTGTTTCAGTCCATGAGTGACGATCCGCTTAAAAATTGCGCCAAATGCGGAAAGGAAGTTCGCCGGCTTATATGTGGCGGCGCCGGCGTTATTTTCAAAGGTTCCGGCTTTTATGTTACCGATAAATCCGGCGGCAATACTGCTGCAGCAAGCACTGAAACCAAAGAAAATACTGTAACAACGCCCGATCCGGCTGCCAAAATCGCTTAAGGAGCAATTCCCAAAGTGAACAAAAAACCGCGTTTTTTCTGCGACAACTGCAATACAGAGGTTGGCCGGGACACCAAAGCCTGCCCCCAATGCGGCAGATTTTTCGCATCAATACGCTGTCCTTCCTGCGGTTTTACCGGCGAAGAAAAAGCCTTTACCGGAGGCTGCCCCTCCTGCGGTTATTCTGCGCCGCCTAAAGTGGAGAAAGGGGATGTGCGCGCAAAAGCCGCCGCGCCCCGCGCATCGAAAAAAAAGTTTCCCCTGTGGGCGTATGTCCTTTGCATCTGCGCTTCTGTCTTTGTTTTTATGCTGTTGCTTTTCAATCTAATGCGTTAGCGGGATTGATTTCTTTTTGTTATTCTGGT
>WQXQ01000127.1 GCA_009784775.1 Treponema sp. | reverse complement strand
GTAATAAAGCGTTCAAGTTCATCCGCCGGTATAATTATTTTCTCCATGGAATCTACCATGGAATAGTCCAGCCCGTTCTTTCTGTATTCAATCTCAACATCCGGGGAAAAGCCTTTACCTGCCAAAGCGACCTCGCTGACTGATGCTGTAGAACCCGATGCAACAACCCGCCGGGAGCTGAGGCTTGCGGAAGCAACCCAGCCGCTCAGATTTCCGAAATTGACCTGGGCCCACTTGCCGTCATCCTTAAGCAGCGATACCTCATCACCCAGCGAAAGGTTTCCAACATCTTTGGCAAGCGCGCTGTTGGAAGCTTTCAGAGCCGCTGTTTTAACCGCAACATACCGTCTTGCCCCGGCCTGAGAAAAGGCAAATGAACCCGCGCACAGGATAAACAGTGCCAGGCATAAAAAACGCTTCATAATCCCTCCTAAAATAATTCCAGGACGCCCCATTTAGGGTTTTTAAAGTTCTGCTTATTATCATATTGTATACCTATTTCAATCAAAAAACAATATAACAATGGAATCCGCGGAATCAGACAGAAGATTAAGCGAATCCTTGACAGCTGCCTGTATCAATGTTAATTTGATTCCACACCATTTCTTCCTGCAGGCAATAAAACGTTGGTTCAATAAGGAGAGACAATGTTTAAATATATATTGATTTTATGCGCTGCATCGGCCTTTTGTACCTGCGTCGGTACTGATTATAACAGAGAATCTCCACCTTCTGCAGATCGGGTATCAGAATCAAAAGAGAATAATTATTGGATTACCCTGCCGAAATCCAATGAACTGGTTTTCATCGGTGTATCCGGCCTCCAATTAAAGCCGGAAACTGAAATTGCGGCGGCCCGTGAAGATGCAGCGCGAAAAGCCTCCATGTACCACGGGCTTGCGGCAAGTTTTATCAGCGTGCAGAGCATAGGAACGGGCTTATTCGATCATTACGTTGATTCCGACATCAGGCTGAACTATGATCAGCAAATCGAAAAATACCTTGATAAACTTGTTTTTGATCCGGAGCGCGACGTCGTAAGAACAGATAAAGCGGTTTTTGTCCGCTTCACTTACCAGACGGCTTTTCCGGGAAGCATAACCTATACATTTGTAAAAAACCCGAACGGCAGTCCCGAATGGACAAGCCGGCGGCCCGATGAGCTGGGCGGCTTTATGACAGGGGTCGGCTTTGCGCGCAAACAGGCCAGGCAGAGAGAGACAATTGCAAAATCCTGTGAAGCGGCAGCGGCAGCGCTTGTCTCCCGAATGAGCACATCCATAGATACCAAAGAGATTTCAGCCAAAGGCGAAAATGCAACGGTAATCCAGGAGCAAAGCTCAGGGAGGCTTTCCAATTTTTTGGTTCTTGAAATATGGGAAGATCCGGAAAGCGATGCTATATGGACCCTGGCAATCGCCAGGCCTTCAAGATAAACCATTTTCCACCCCGGAAAGGCGGGGGCAGCGGTTGTTCAAAAACCGAATATAGATATAATTACAGGAAGGAGGAGTTAAATGAAAAAAACCACATTAACCAGGTTTGTCTATTGCTTTTTTGGGCTTTGTCTATTATTTGCACTATCAGCATGTGCAAGCGCGCCGGCAGCAGGCCCGGCCGCCGGAAATAGCGGCCAGCCGGATTGGGTAAGAGATCCATATACCAAATTCGACAAGCTAAGCTATGTAGCGGCGGTAGGCAACGGTAATTCCCGCCAGGCTGCTGAAAAGAACGCCCTGGGCAACCTTGTCGCGGTATTCGGCCAGGAGATTCAGGTTGATGAAAAACTGACCGTTTCATATCAGGAAGCGGTAAAAAACGGCATTACCGCCAATTGGTCTGAAACCACCATCAACGACAGCACCATATCGACTTCCGCCGGAATGGACTCCCTTGTCGGTGCAGAGATCGGCGATGTGTGGGAAGACGGTAAGGGCGCCTTCGCCGCAGCGGCCGTATTAAATAAAACAAAGGCGGCCATAGTTTACAGAGATATGATTGCGGCAAATCAGAAAATGATTACTAATTTAGTCAACATTCCTGCCGATCAGAAGGCCTCTCTGGAAGGATACTCCCGTTATCAGTTTGCCGCGATTGTAGCCGACATCAATATTAGCTATGGAAATCTGCTCTCTGTAATCGGCGCTCCGGTACAGGGACTTGCAAGAGGCGACGATTACAGGCTTGAGGCAAAAAATATTACCAAAGCGATTCCGGTCGGCATAAGCGTAAAAAACGATAAATCAAACAGGATTCAGGGCGCTTTTGCGAAGGCCTTTTCAGACGCCGGGTTTCAGAGCGGAGGAAGCAATTCGCGTTATGTGCTTAATGCAGATATAACTTCCCAGCCGGCCGTTATTCAGGGAAACGTGAATCTTTTTACGCGTATAGAAGTAGCGGCGAATCTTGTTGATACCAGCGACGGATCGGTGGTACTGCCCTACAACTTCAATCTCCGTGAAGGCCACACATCCCAGGCAGAAGCCGATAACCGCGCAATACTCTCGGCCGAAAGAAAGATAGGCGCTGAGTATGCAAAAATGTTAAATGACTATCTTTCCCGCCTGCTGCCGAAGAAATAACCGGGGCCGGGAAAAGGAACGAAGCGGAAAAACTCAAGGCGGTTTAAAACTGCTCGTGTTTAATATTGCTCGTTGACAAAAAATGCGCCCTTTGCGGGGCGCATTTTTATTGTTTCACGTGAAACATTACGGCGTCATTACCATTACCTTAATGGGGCATTTGGCAACGCAGTTCCCGCAGCTTGTGCATTTGGAATAATCCACCACCGGTATCCCGTTTGCCATTCTAATGCACTGCTCAGGACAATTTTTAACACAGAGTTCGCATTTGATGCATCCGTTTTTGCAGTTTTTGGCTACCATGGCCTTATTTACATTCAGGTTGGAACAAAGGGGGCGCGCGCCTTTCTGTTCCCGCGGAATGGCCCAGATGATGTGCTGCGGACATTCATTCGAGCAGGCTTTACAGCCTGTGCACTTTGCCGCATCCACATGGGGAATGCCGTCACCGCCCATACTGAGGGCGTCAAATTTACAAACCTTTACGCAATCGCCGAAGCCCTGGCAGCCCCAGGAGCAGAGTTTTATGCTTCCGGTGGAAATTTTCGCCGCACGGCAGCTCTTTACACCTATGTATTCCCCTTTAAGTTTGGCTTTTTCGTGGGTACCCCGGCAGGCCATAACCGCTATAACGGGAACTACCGCAGCCGAACCGCCGACCAGAGAAGAAAGCCCGTTTGCCGCAGTCTGGCCGCCAACGGTACACTTGTTTATCTCCGCTTCGCCTTTGGCCACAGCAGCGGCATATCCGTCGCAGCCGGGGAATCCGCAGGCGCCGCAGTTGGCGCCCGGCAGAAATCCCCGTATTTGACCTATGAGCGGGTCTTCTTCAACCGCAAAAATCTTCTTGAAGAAACCAAGGGCCGTGCCCAGACTAAAAGCCAGAACAAGGGCAAATACGGCTGTAATCAGTATAATATTCATAGCGGCTCCCTATTTAATCAAACCGGAAAAGCCCATAAAGGCCATGGAAAGAAGACAGGTACAGATGAACAGAATGGGCGGGCCCTTGAGAAAGGCCGGAATCGGGCTTATCCTTATCCTCTTGCGTATCCCCGCCAGCAGCAGCATGGCAAGAAGGAAACCCAGGGCAACGCCTATGGCATAAACAACAGACTCAATAAAATTGAACTCCTTCGAGATATTTTCAAGGACTACAGCGGTGATGGCGCAGTTAACAGTTATCAACGCAAAATAAATGCCCATGGCGTTGTAAAGACCCGGCGCAGATTTTTTAAGGTAGAATTCCACAAGCTGAACCAGGGCCGCGATAACCAAAACAAAGACCAGTATCTGAAGAAACACCAGGCCCAGAGGTTCCAGAATGAATCTAAAAACAGGCCAGGTAACGCAGGTAGCGAGAACCACAACAAAGGTAACCGCCATGCCCATACCGAATGATTTATCCTCATCGGAACTCATCCCGATAAAGGGACAGAGGGCAATGAAACGCAAAATAACCACGTTATCAATCAGAAATGCGGTAATGAATATTTTCAGGAGATTCATACGCTGCCTCCGGAACTCTCATTTCCTCCAACCGGTTTAAGCCGTGATTTTATATAAATATTAAGGCTGATGAAAAGGGCAAACAGAAAGAACCCTCCCGGAGGCATAATAAAGAAGAGTATGGGCGTGTAAGTTTCGGGAAGAATCTGAATGCCCAGAAAGGTTCCGGAACCCAGCAGTTCCCTAACTGTTGCAATAGCAACCAATACCCAGGTATAACCCAGTCCCATGCCCAGGGCATCGGGGATTACATGGAGGAGAGGCTCCTTGGAAGCATAACCTTCTACCCGGCCCATGATGATACAGTTCACCACGATAAGGGGGATGAACACCCCCATGGACTTGGAGAGCTCCGGAAACCAGGCTTTAAGCGAATAATCAATTATCGTGGTAAAAGTGGCTATGATGATGATAAAAATAGGTATACGTATTGATGCGGGAATAGCCTTCCTGAAAATACTGATTATTACTTCCGACATGATAAGGACGAAGGTCATGGAAAGCCCCATGCCTATGCCGTTGGCAACTTCGGTACTTACCGCCAGGGAAGAACAGATCCCAATCATTACAACGAGCAGGGGATTTTCCCGGAGCAATCCGTTGGTAAAAATGCCCCATAACTGCTTAAAACCGGAATTTTTCACCTTGAACCTCCTTTCGCGCCTGCTCCCGACGCAAACCAGGCCGAAGCCGCTTCACCCGCGGCCTTAACCGATGAGGCCACCGCCCTGCTTGTGATGGTAGCGGCGGTAATGGCTATCACGTCCTGTTTCGGCACAAAGGGATCGCTCACGCTCTTTCCCGTAAACTGCTCAAAAAAATGTATGCCGTTTGCGCGGTCCACATAATAGTGTATTGAGCCTG
>WQXQ01000126.1 GCA_009784775.1 Treponema sp. | reverse complement strand
GTAAAAATCCATTCAGAACCTTTTCAAAAAAATAAGAATGGTTATGATGTTGTTTTAACAAGCCCGCCTTATGGGGACAGTAGAACTACAGTTGCTTATGGTCAGTTTTCTACACTGTCTAATGAATGGTTAGGAATTAGTAATGCGCGTAAAATAGATGGTATGTTAATGGGTGGTAATCGTGTATTAGAAGTAATGAAAAACAATTGTATGGCAGAATCTATACAAATGATAGAAAATGTAGATAGAAAAAGAGCGTTAGAAGTATCGTCTTTTTATTTTGATTTAGAAGAATCAATAAATAATGTAGCAAAAAATATAAATAAAAATGGTATTGTTATATATGTTGTTGGGAATAGAACTGTTAAAAATGTGCCTTTGCCGACAGATCAATTTATAGCAGAAACATTTGAAAAAAACGGATTTAAGCATATAACTACATATGAACGTGCATTAAGTAATAAAGCAATGCCTAGTAGAAATTCGCCAACTAATGTTGCAGGAAAAACAGTAAATACAATGTTATATGAATACATAGTTGTATGTAAAAATGCAGGCTAAAAGCATCGCATAACACACGAAATTATGATAAAAGACAAGCGGTTGCTGGTATACTGTAGGAGTTCGGAAGAACAACTGCCGGTTGTCGTTAATCTGGGGCAACAATTGAATTCTTCAAGAGTATTTTTTTTACTTTTTTTGTATTGAAAAGTCAAGCGGCCATAGCTTGACAAAAAACTGAAAATATGGTTATATGTAAATATAAGTATTCAAGAACATAAAAAATTACAAGGAGTGTAGTAATGAAAAAAATAGCCCTTGCCTTGGTAATAGGATTGTTTTTGCTGTTTTTAACGGGATGCGATGATGTTTTATCTGTGGTAACTGTTAATGAAAATGGTGAAAAGGTTTTTCATAATTATGTATCGCTTATGGGCAACACCGTATATGATGCAACAGTGAGCCTGAAAAATTGGCAGGATGTACAACAGCTTAAAGACGATGATTTATTATCGGAAAACTTATTATTTACGATAGTGAGTAATAAAGATAATATCATTGTGCTTGGCACTGCCGAATATGCTATGGAAATTAAATTTTTTGATGGTGGTTATAAATATACAGGGTATATTTCGGCAGATGGTTTATCTAATGCCTTTAAATTTTGAGGAGGATGAGACAAATGAGAATAATTGCAGGAATTTTAATTAGCATGATTTTAATGGTTGGTTGCAGCAAACGGCCGCTTACTCTTGATGAAAGTACCTCTATGAAAGATTTGTTAAAAGCGAGTGATGAGCAGATTACTGAACTGGCTATAAATGAAGCCGTAACAGAAATGGGCATATCTGCTGAGAATATTTCAGTTGAATATATTTTACGAGACAACGACAGTCAGGCAATGGCTGTAAAACTTAATATAAAACAATAAATGTAAGAAAAACAGCGTTTTTGTATTAAAAACCCCGTGTCCTCCGTGGTTCTTTATTCTTTTTGGAGTTCCCCAAAGGCGTCGCGGAGGAAGGCGTTTACGAATAACAGGCCTTCTGGTGAAGGGGCCAGGCTGTTTTCTGTTTCGAAGAAGTTGCGATTGCGCCAGCGGTTTATGGTTTGGGGGATGCAATCGGTAATGGTGCGGCCAAAGCGTTGTTTAAAAAGAATTTGGTCGGGGCCGCCCCGGTATCGGAAGCCCATGAGCAGACTTTCCTGCATTAGATCGAGCTGGTCAAGTTCTTCAATACAGGCGGAATGGATGCGGGCAGTATCTGATGCGGCAAGATACGTTTTTATGTCTGCCGGATAGGTAAATCGTCTGCCGGTTCCGGCGGCATCGTCAATAATGGTGCCCGATGCGGCAGGGCCTGCGCCAATCCAGTTTTCCATGCGCCAATAGCGGATATTGTGGGCGCAGGTTTTTCCTGGCAGGGCAAAATTGGAAACTTCATACTGGGTCAGACCGGCTGCTTCCAGTCTGTTACGGCCGCTTATCCATAACTTATCGGCATCATCATCGTTTGGCAGGGAAAGGCCGGCTGCATGGCCAAGCTGCGAAACTTGTTTGCCCAGAGGCGTTTCCGGTTCAAGAATAAGGCTGTACAGTGAGACATGGGCGGGCTCAAAGGCAAGTACGCGATGAATGTCCTGTAATAAAAGAGCGTTGGTCTGAAAGGGCAGGCCGGCGATAAGGTCGACCGAAAAAGCGCCGGGGAAATATTGCGCAGCCAGAGCCAGCCGTTCATCAAATAGCGTGCTGCCGCCTGCAAGGTGCCCTGCCCGGTGTATTGCCCGGCGCGACGGTTCGTGAAACGTCTGTACCCCCAGGCTTATGCGCGTAACACCACCTTTGGCGCATATTCGGAGAAAATCTGTATCAACGGATTCGGGGTTGGCTTCTACCGTACATTCAACAATGCTTTTTTTCATCGGTTCCAGTAAACGGTGCAGGCCGTTCAGTAAACGTTCCATGCGCGCTGCCCCAAGTACCGAAGGCGTTCCTCCGCCTATGTATACAGTGGGCACATATTCAATGGTAAAGAAGGCAAGCTGTTCCTGTATATCGCATAACACTGCATCAATAAAGGAGTCGAATAGAGTGTTTTCATGCGGTGCGGGGATAATGGAAAAAAAATCACAGTAATCGCATTTGCCGGGGGAACAGAAGGGAATATGTATATAGAGTGACGCGTCCACTAGAGACGGCCCATACGCGATAATGGCCAGAATCGGAATATCGGTCTGCCAACGATGTATTTTACATTGCTTGGTCCCCAGGTGCGGGAATCTCCGGTATTTGCCCGGTCGTCTGAAACGACAAAACATTCGCCGGGGCCCAGTACTATCCGATCCATATTGCCTGAAAAGGGCAGGGACTCATCCCACAGGGCCGGTACCTGAGGAATGTTTGGGTAATAGGGCTGGTCGGAAAGTTCAAATTCGGTAAGGGTAAAGGCGCTGTCTGCCGGCCGTACCCGCAGGACAAAATTGGTCATGCTTATCTCATCACCGGGAAGGGCAATGAGGCGTTTGATGTACAAATACTCTTCCGTTTTGAAGATGCTTACTTTTTGCGCGGTGAAGAATCGGATAACACTATCAGCAATAACCAGAAATCGATTCCGGTTTTCTCCGCGTCTGGTATCAATTAGTACAACGCTTCCCCGCTTGAATGGCGTTGCTCCTTCCGCTTGTTTTATTTCCGCAAACAGGGAGGGCAGGGCCGATGAAAGCACCAAAAACCGGTCTCCGGAGCGCAGTCCCGGCTGCATAGTCTCATTATGCAAAACCCATACAGAAAAGAAAAATGTATTGATCACATTGTACAACAGGAACAGGGCCAACAGTACCAATACAGTACGCAGCACTTTGTGACGTTCATGTTTTTGCGCGGCATAGGAATATTTAAGCGCTTTGTCAAACATTATTTAATCGATCCTATTCGTGCAAGGGGCCAAAAAATCATGGCTCCTTTACCCAGCACTTTTGAAAGCCGTACTGGTCCAAAATAACGCCCATCCCGCGAGTTATCCCGGTTGTCGCCCAGGGGAAATATCCTGCCATCGGGCACGTACCAGCCAAGCGAATGCCGCGCGAGTAATGTCGCGTAACGGCGGTCATGAGGCATGGCGTTTCGCAGGGTTTCAAGTCTGGCTTTTTCATGGGCAAGATAATCGGGGTAATGAATATTGTTTGTCGATGTCATTGCGGTTTGCAGATGTTCCGGCACAGGCAGCCCCAGATCCATCCAGCCTGCGGCTTTTCCCGCCATTTCCAGCGCCGGGTATTGCGTTGCTTCCATAAGGCGGCTGATACTGTGCCGCCAGCTTTGTTGGGCGATAAAATCCCGTTCATCGATCCATCGCAGTTCCCCGGCAAAGCGAACTTTCATCTCACCCCTTTCCATGATGAAGTGATCGCCGCTCATCCCCACCGCCCGTTTTATCAAAAAGTGCGCCCGCGGCTGGCCTGTCTCGTCCCGGTCAATATCAACCAGCGAGATGGTCAGCATAAAAATGATTCGCTGGGCTACGTCGAACACCGGCCCCCGCGAAATATATGAAGGATTTTCAAAAATGATAATATCATTACGCGCCGGCTTAATGGGGCTGGGCATCTTTGCCAAACCGGGCAGTAATTCCGGCCCGTAAATCAGTTTATTGACAAATATCCGGTCGCCAATAAGCAATGTATTGATCATGGAACCGGAGGGAATCACATAAGCCTGTAAGAAGTACTGGTTTGCCAGCAGTACCATACCCGCCGCCCAGACAAACGCCTCCAGCCAGTCCAGTATGGGATTTTTTGCCTTTTGTTTTTCTTTTTTGATACGCCGTATCTGTTTCCGCCGCGTTAAAACCACCTCGGTCAGAACCTGAAGCCGGTCAAAAAAGTCAATCTGCTTTTGAACCATTATCTTATTCTAGCATACATGGACGGGGTGGTGTCAATGAGGAATTTCTTCGTATTTTTCCGCACAAAGACACGGGGACACAAAGCCACAGTGGAATGAACAAATTAGATATAGTTTGCCCATTGACAGAGAAGGAAAGTAGAAATAGAGTAATTGTTATGGATGTTCTGGCAACCTATGCGATAGGTAGGATATAAATAGGTATGGTATATCGTCGTGTAGTAGGATTGCTGCTGGTGTTATCGCAGACTGCAGGCCTGACCCCGATGCATATCTATGGGGAGTTCCGAGAACGATCCCCGGTGAGTATTAGCGAAGCGAGCGTATCCGGAGTACTCGGCCCATTGGGCGGGGAGCTGAGTTTAGGCTCGGTGCGGTTAGAGGTACCCGCCGGCTCGTTAGCGGCAGAGACCGAGATTCGCATAACGAAGCTTGCTCAAGTAGCGCAGATGTGCGGCGGGCTGCACAATGTGACACGCGGCGGCGGCGGGTATCGTTTTGAGCCTGCGGGCTTGCAATTCCGAACGGCAGTAACCGTTCGGTTACCGTATGACGAGCGCCT
>WQXQ01000125.1 GCA_009784775.1 Treponema sp. | reverse complement strand
TTCCCGCTGTGATGCCGGTAAAGGAGACCACAAGCCCCCCGTCCCTGATTTCCAATACGTCCAAATCGGCTGCCGCCAGTTTTTTCTCCATGTATGCCGTATCTGCCTGATACGCCGTATCAGCCTGGGGCGCTATGCCGTCTATCAGCAGGCTGTCGATAAAAGCCAGGCCGCCGCCGCGTTTACTGAGGCGCAGGGTGGCATTGCCGCCGTGCCCTGACGGCAGGGGCAGTTCCCACAACTGAGGATACTTGCCGAATTCCTCTGCGCCTATCGCTGCATAACCGCTGTCCGTCAGCAGTTCGAGTTTAAATGAACCGTTAGCTGTTGTGTATTCAGGCACCGCCGGGTATGCGTGTGATAAAGCGGCAGGCACCGCCGTTTTGACCATCGGGGTTACTTCCGGCGTTGCCGTCGGCTTTTGCGTTACCGCGCTGGCGATTTTGATGCCGTCAAATGCGTCAATCTCTGCAATCTGTGCACTCAATGCTGTTTCATCATTAACGTGCGACCCAACCGGCAAAACAAACCCCAACGCCAAAAGCGCAAACACCGCTGCATATTTAATTAAATTTTTTTTCATTGTTAATTTTTCATTGTTCATTTTTAGTTCCCCTCACAACCCTAAAGCCCAATACTTCGTGGCTGTCATCAGGCGTGCTGACACCCCGGTATGCAGAGCGTAAATACTCTTCCTCGTACAACCAGCCGCCGCCGCGCGATACACGGTTAACGCCATCGGCAGCGCCTTTGGGATCATTCTCTGCTCCGGCTGGATACGGCCCGTACCAGTCCCAGCACCATTCCCACACATTCCCATGCATGTCGTGAAGGCCCCAGGCGTTGGCAGTTTTTAATCCAACCGCGTGAGTACTGGTACCGGTATTATCCGCATACCAGCCGGTATTATCTGTTATTGCTGCTCCGGTGTTAAACGCTGTACTTGTTCCTGCACGGCAGGCGTATTCCCACTCCGCTTCGGTCGGCAAACGGTAGCCGTTATTGGTCCAGTTCGCCGTTACTGTTGCATCGGTGATGGGATAACCGGTTGACGGAGTTCTGCCGCTTATGTCGTATACCGGCGTGAATCCTTCCGCAATGCTCAGCTTATTGCAAAATTCTATTGCATCATACCAGCTAACGCTTTCTACCGGCAGTTTAATGATATTTTCCCCTGCTGCGGTGGTAAAAGGCTTGGGAAAATAACTGGGATTATGCCCCGTTACTTCAAGGTATTGTTCCTGCGTTACCAGATACCTGCCCATATAAAAACTGCTTAGTGTTACTGTTCCTGTTGCCGCTTCATCATCGTCGCCGGTTAAGCTGCCCAGTGTAAGCGGTGACGTTGTAGGTGGTATCAAAACCATATCAAACTGCCACTTGGCGTATAAGGTAAGGTCTGCGGTAAGCGGCGTAGAGAAATTGCCATATTCATTTGCGAAAGTAGTATTATCAATATACCAGCCGTCAATGACATAACCGGTTCTGGTTGGGGTACTTGCAAGACCGTATTTGTCACTGCCGTGCAAATACGATTTTACATAGTCAACCGTGCTGCCATCGTTGTATACATATGTAACGGTGTAGATGTTAGTTGAAAAATGGAGATCGGTAAACTCATACTCAAAACGGCTGGTCATGTTTTGGTACACATGGAGCGTTTCGCGCCAGGTAATTGCACCGCTGTCTTTTTTCAGCGTGAACACCACATAGTAATAACCTGAATCAAGTTCATCATCCAGCGAACCGGGGTTTTCGACCTTTTCTTCCGTATCGTGCTCAAAGTAATAAGTCTTCACGATTCCGCCTGATGCAGGGGTTATTTCCATGTAGGCTTCGGTTACATCGCCAGGGTACTCAATATCCCAGCTGAAATTGCCCGTGCCGGAATCATCGATAGCCTTCAATTGCGCCTCGCCGATAGTATTGTCGCCGCTGGTAATTTCCACCGGATCCAACACCGCCTTTGCCGCCGGTTTATTTGCCTCTACAAAAGCAGTCACTCGCAAATAATATGTTCCCGGCGCAAGGATAACCGGCTGCGACACATCATCTGCATCAAGCACAATAGGGAAACTGTAGTCAGCCTCGCCGCTGGTATCCGGAGTTGTTTCCGAAGTATACACATAAAATTCCAGCAGATAGCTGGAAAAATAGCTCTTGTCGATGCCGCTCGGCATGATAACCTTTCCCTTTGCGGCGGAACTGGCGACACGCAAAGTAAAACTTCCCATACCGTCGGGAATATCCGCTGGAACACTCGCAGATGGTTGAGTTTTATTAACAAACGGATTTTCACAAGAAATGAATAATGAAAAATGAACAATGCAAAATGCAAAGAGCAAGAAAGCTCTTCTATTATCGCTCATTTTTCTCACCGTATTCCCTTTACTCCATGTTTCATTTTTAATTTTTCTTTCTTCATTTTTCATTTGTTACCTCACTTCAAACTCAATAGTTCTGCTGTAGGGAATACCATCGACGGTTACTTCTACCGTTAAACTATGTATGCCAATGCCGATGGGGTCTCCTCCAGCGTCAAAATTGCTATAATCCTCCGAATCCAATGTATACGATGAATCGCCGTTAGATGATGATTGCAAAATACCATCGATATACCATTTAACGCTGCCTGCATCGTAAGTGCCGCTTATATCCAGCATCAATGTGGTAGTATCATCTCCGTTATGGGTAATTTCAAGGGCATCGGCCAGCGCGGGGTCGTCCCAGGGCATTACAATGTCTACGCCCGCCATAATAAAGTTAAAGTTGATGGGAACGGATTGTTCGATAAGCGTTGTTATACCTGCGCTTGCGCTGCTTGCTGTGCCAGCCGTATAGTTGGCAGTTGATGCAGAACGGGCATACGCATAGTAGGTAGTGTCAGGGCTTAAGCCAATAAAGGTTACGGTACCGGCGTTAAAAGTTACTGCACCGGCAGTTGTTGCTGAGTACCATGTTGCATCAGCCAAAACCTGACTGCCATAAAGAATCGCATATTCAACGCTCTGGCTGCCGGGATTTGTTGGAATGGTAACGGTATTCACGGTAATTGAATCGGGTGTTGGCGTCCCATTTACGGTTGGCGCGCCGCTTACTGCCGCACCGGAGGCTTTGCCTACGGTAATGCTCACGCTGATGCCGGTAAGGGTATTATAGTTAGCCGTATCAGATGGCGTAAAGGTTACGTTAAAGCTATTGGTGCCTACATTGCCCACAGAAGTAGCCGTGGCATCTTCCCACGCAAAGCCTGTTGGAAGCGTTACATTTGCCAGCGTCTGCCCATAAGTGGCAGTTAGCGCAACAGGCGCGGTGTAAGTTGGATTGGCTTTGCCTACGGTTAAGGCGTTTGTTTCCGCTTGCAAACTGTCGAACGACACGGTAATTTTTTTGCCGTCATGATCAGTGTGGGACAGCGTTAAACCGTCTGCGAAATTGGTACTAATACCGCTGCCGTAATCATCAAAATCGGCAAACATCACATCTTCGGTACCGATAACGCCGTGATCATCAATGGTTAATGTTACAACCAACAGGGAAAGATCGAGCGAATCGCCGTGGGTGTACGCTAACGTTGGCTGAGTTTTAACCGCTATGCCGGTAATGTCTATGCCTAATGTCGCGCCAAATGGGTAAGACACCGTTACCGTATCGCCAGTATTAGCGCTTACTGCCACTGCTTGTGTGTTAACGGTCGCGGTACAATCGTCAGCAAAGGCAAAATCTTCGTTAGCCGTTAACGTAACGGTAACGGTGTATTCGGTAAGCCCCGCAAAGGGGGAATCTTCCGGCTCCCACGAAATGGCGCTTAACGTAAAATTGTCTTCACCGCCAATGGTTGTTGCCGGTGTGCCGCCCTTTACTGGCGCAGTAACGGTAATCGCCGCCTCTGCAATAAGCGTTACCTCTGTTGTAGCAGGCGGACGAAAAGGTTTATCATCTGTATCCTTCTGATAAAAAGGATTATGACAACTGCAAATTAAAAATGAACAAGTAAAAATGAAAAAATAATATACACATCTAACCTTCATAATATCTCCTTCTTTGTGTTTTTTTGACACGGATTACCACGGATTACGTAACACGGATTAGCACGGAATTAATATCCTTTTTTTCCTTTCCGTGTAAATCCGTGTTGCATCAGTGCAAATCTGTGGTTCATTTGTATCATTTCTCCTTTCTTAAATCCTAAAATTTAATTCCCGCAGTTGCGCCGGTGCCGAAGGCGAAGGGGTAGCCGAGCCGCCCGAACGGTTCAATAAAAAACATCTTGCCAAGCGGCAGACGGAATCCGGCTCGTAACCCTCCCAAAAAGTAAGGAGTTGTTTCGCTGTCTTCTACGGTAATGGTGAAGCCAATATCCGCTTGGGCGAAAAAACCGCCGTAGTCTTTAGTCAGCCAGTTCCAGCCATCGCCGCCCTTGTTCAAAAAATACCAGCGGAACAGGGCGGCGGTTTCAAGTACCGTAAAGCCGTTGAAATTATTGCTGATTGTTACGGTAAGCCCTGCGGCAAAGGGCGGAAGGGCAAGCTGCCTGATGGTTTGGGGCAGGTTGTAGTCAAAGGTTAAGACAGTGCCGCCGGCAAAGTTGTCCCTGGAATTCATGTTCCATTCATGGCCAATACTCACTGCCATTTTAGGGGAATCATCTGCCGTGCTTGTTTGGCTAATTTGTTCCTGAGCGGACAGGCTGCCTGCCAACAAGAGCAGGAGCGCTAAAAATAAGGGTATTTTACACATTCTTTGATTATCGTTTATAAAATGGCATTAAATTCACGCCTGCGCAAAATTAACCTGTTTTTACACAAATTTAACTTAAAACCGCCATTAACAGGGCGAGCGCACTATCACCATTTGATCTCGGCGCGTGGCTTCTGGGTATCTGTCACCTATTTTATCAGTTATAACTGATAAAAACCTTGAATTTGTGGCTATTATCAGTTATACTTGATAGAATGATAAAGCGCGAATGACTGTCACC
>WQXQ01000124.1 GCA_009784775.1 Treponema sp. | reverse complement strand
TTACAAACAACGACTTTGTTCTTTTTTCTTTTGCTAAAACCGTTCCCGCGCCATGGTTACTATTTGCGCTGTTTTTACGTCCAGAGCCCGTAATACCAGCCTGTTGGCGTTAATGTCGCCGGTGATGACAATGCTTGCGCCCAGCATATTTCCGATAGATATTGCCGAATTATCATCCACTTCGCCCGACATCTGGAAATTCTGTTCACGGCGTATCTGCTCAAGCCGCCGCCGGTCAACAATCTGGAATTTTCTGGCGCCAACCAGCTTGTATTCCAGTTCGTCTATGACATATTCAACGGCCAAGCGATCGTCCGAATGTATGCTCAGGATTGCAATGGTGGCGTCACGGGGCATACTGTCAATTAATGTCTCGGCGGCATTAGTAAGGGCGCCTTCCATTCTTTGTATATTGGTTTGTGAAGCACCTTGGGAACTGAGTAAAACCACATCGCCGGTCGCGGTAATTTTTTGGAAGTTACCCGCTAAAGCAAACCCACCGAGTGAAGCTCCGTATCCAATAGCTTCTTCCTCATGAAAACCAACCCCTCCCCATATTATAGTGTTAGCAAAAAATCCAATAAGAATACTGCTTCCCAAATAAACCGCTTCCCAACCAGACCATCCTCCAGTAATGAGGATATTCCTCACTTCAATATTACCTTGATATTGCTTCTGCGCGGCTTTCATCAGTTCAATGTATGCTTTTTTCTCTAATTTCTTTTTACCAGTAATATTGAAAGGCTGGAACGAAGTAAACTTTACTTCAACCGAACCCACTATATTGGCCTGAGCTTTTTCCTGCATGGTCATCTCCTTATCCTGTAAGGAAACGCAGGACACCAAGAAAGCAGCCAAAACCGCCGCTGCAATCATTGAAACCATCGAATTTTTCATACTAAAACTCCTTCTTTAGATGTATATGAAATAGATGCATGGCTTGTTTGAAAAACCATACATCCCCATTTCCCCCCGCTATGAATATCCGCCAATTTCCGGGTCAGTTCCCGGATATAGTCCTTCCGGCTTTCTTCAAGTTTTTTGAAATCACTCATCAAAATGTCCAATTTTTCCTGTTTTTCCATAAAAAAACCGCCTTATTACAATAGCCTCATTGAGGTCAATTATTGTCTACATTGAGGTTTTTTGTCAATAGGCGTAAAAGAGAAAAATACCTTGTATGGCAATGTGTATGCTGTTATGATTTTACTTACATAAGGAAATAATTTTTGAATAATGATGCGGGAATAAACAGGAGAATTGGTCAGATCCGCAAGGCTCTGAAGCTAACGCAGCAAAAATTCGCTGAAGGCCTCAAAGTAAGCAAGGCTCATGCCGGCGCAATGGAACTGGGTACTCGTAAAGCGCCCGACCGCATTATCAAAATGATCTGTTTTACTTATGGGGTGAATGAGAACTGGCTCAAAACCGGCAAGGGGGCAATGTTTGCAGAGGGCCGTGATTATAAGCTGGAAGAAGTTATCGGTAATTTTAAAAAACTTGATGATCTGCTGCAAGACTATGTCCTAAAACAAATCCGTTTAGCATTGGAATACCAAGAGAAAGTGGGGAATGAGAAATGAGAATAGCTGTTCGTTAGTATCGCTGGTTGCCAACACGCACCGATTACAAACAACGCTTCTCATTCCTCATTCCTCATTTCTCACTCCTTAAACACTCCCATTTTTCGGAACTTTTGGTAGCGTTTTTCCGGCAGGGTGTCAACGTTTTCTTTGGTCAAACGGCCAAAGGCGCTGCGCAGCCATGCGGCAATATTAGACGCGGTAAGGTTAAGGTCCTGAGCGGCGCCGCCTTCGGGCTCGGCGATGACGTTGTCGCAAATGCCAAAAGACTTAAGGTCGTCGGAGGTGATTTTTATCAGCTCGGCGGCTTCCCGTTCCCGTGAACCGTCTTTCCAGAGAATCGACGCAAAACCTTTGGGAGAAATGACCGAGTAAAGGGCATTTTCCAGCATGGCCAGCTCATCGCACACGCCGATTGCAAGCGCGCCGCCGGAACCGCCTTCGCCAAGAACTATCGACACAACCGGGGTTTTGAGCATCATGAATTCATGCAGGTTGCGGGCAATGGCTTCACCCTGACCCCGTTCCTCTGCGCCAACACCGCAGAACGCGCCGGGCGTATCGATAAAGCAGATGACCGGACGGCCGAATTTTTCAGCCTGTTTTGCCAGGCGCAGGGCCTTGCGGTACCCTTCCGGGTGAGGCATGGAGAAATTGATTTTTTGCAGTTCTGCAATGTCTTTGCCCCGAACCTGAGAAATAACGGTAACGGGCATGCCGTCAAAAAAGCCGATGCCGCCCATAAGGGCAGGGTCATCGCTGAAATAACGGTCACCGTGGAACTCGGTAAAATCCTGGAACAACAGGGGGATATAATCACGGATTGTAGGCCGTCCCAGATTTTTCAGCAGGTCAACCCGCTGCATAATGTTTAATGGCATTATCTTCCTCCCTCTGGCTTGTAGCCGTGCAGCTTGAAAAGTTTCGCCAGCATCGAGGGCAGTTCCTTCCGCCCGGTAACCATGTCGGCAAAACCGTGTTCATACAGAAATTCGGCAGTCTGGAACCGTTCCGGCAATGTGGCGCCGATAGTGGTTTCGATAACCCGTCTGCCGGCAAAACCGATGGTCACGCCCGGCTCGGCAATGATGACATCGCCCAACATGGCAAATGACGCGGTTACGCCGCCGGTGGTGGGGTCGCAGACAACGGAAATGTAGAGCTGCCCCGCTTTGTTGTGCCGGGCAAGCGCCCCCGATGTTTTTGCCATCTGCATCAGGGAGAAAATTCCCTCCTGCATACGCGCGCCGCCGGATGCGGAAAAGATGATCACCGGCAGCTTGTTCGCCGTAGCGTACTCAATGGCGCGGGTGATTTTTTCACCTACAACGCTGCCCATACTGGCCATCATAAACCGGCTGTCCATGACGCAGACTACTGCCGAAAAGCCCTGTATTGTACAGCGGCCGGTAACAACTGCTTCCTTTGTACCACAGCTTTCCTGTGCCTCGCGGACTTTATCTTCGTATCCGGGGAAGGAAATGGGGTTTCCTGAGGCCATCCCTGAATCGAACTCGTTAAAACTCCCCTCATCAATGGTTATCTGCAAGCGGTTCTGCCAGCCAATCCGGCTATGGTAGGAACATTTCCCGCAGGCCCACAGTTGCCGCTCAAAATCGGCGGCAGCGTTAAGGGTTTGACATTGTGGACATGTAAAATCACTCATACTGACAATTTTATCAAATCTGTCAAAATAAAGTCAAGCAGTATTGGGGGGTTATTGACAATTTCCGTCAAATTCAGCATATTCGATTATAGACTAGATTTTGAGGGCCTTTAGCTCAGTCGGTTAGAGCTGCGGACTCATAATCCGTAGGTCCGGGGTTCAAGTCCCTGAAGGCCCAAATGTATAAAAACCTTCATCGTAAGATGGAGGTTTTTTTTCTTACCCGCCTTCAGGGACTTGAAGGGCGCGAACGCGCGCAGCGGAAGGCGCACAGGATGTGCGCCGCCAGTGAGCGCCCCGGCCCGGAGACCCGAAGCATGGATGCTGAGGGTCGGAGGGCAAGTCCCTGAAGGCCCAAAAATGAAAAAAAGCCATCGTCGCAAGATGATGGCTTTTTTTCTTACCCGCCTTCAGGGACCTGAAGGGTTCAGCGTTTGCCTTAATACCTGACAATAATCAACACACGTCCATTGCCGCCGGGTGTGCCATTTTCGTTGCCGTGACCGCCGCGTCCGCCGGCACCTGTATTTGCAGCAGTTGCGCTTAATGCACCTAAGCCGCCACCGAAGGCTCTTTCCGTACCGCCGTGGTTTACTATATTTCCTGCAAGCCCGCCTCTGTTATCTGCAACCAAGTTGGCATTGTGGCGGCCGTTAACGCCGTTTCCGCCTTCGTTTGCTCTCCAACCTAACAAGGTTAAAGTTGTAGGTCTTTCATTCATCGATCCGCCTGCTCCGCCGGAAATTGCTTGCGCTGCACTTCCGCCGCCGCCTCTGCCGCCTTGCACAACCAGATTTGTTGAAGCAAACCGCACCGTTGTGTCGCCGCCGACACCACCGGGATTAGCCGACTCCCAACTGCCGCCTACGCCCTTACTGTGTCTGGTTCCGCCGCCGCCACCGGCGCCTACGGTGATATTTATAGAAATCGCGCTATTTGCGGTAAAGCTCATGTAAGCAGCAGCTCCGCCGCCGCCTGTGGCACCGGTTCCATGTTCTGTTCTTGTACCGGTCACACCCTGCTGATAACTTTTGCTGTGTCCGCCTTGTCCGCCGCCGCCGGCTCCCAGTATGTAGATTTCTATAGTTGCGGGAAAGTTTTCGCTATATGCAAAAGTATGGGCTCCCGGAGTGGTAAAATCCGCTCTTACCACACCCGGTGTACTGCGGTCAACATTGGCAGGAGTATCACTTGGAGCTGTGCCTACCTGTACCAGCTTGAATTGCTGAGCACCTGAAGTGTTTTCTGCCCATTGCTGTAATTGAAGACCTCGAACCGATACATTACCGGGAACATCAAGCATCTTACCGGAACGAACATTTTGAAGTCTGACAAACTCGCCGTCTTCCAAAATCCGCCACCTTTGATGTTTTGGATGCAGGTTTACACCCCAGAGCTCTTCATCATTTGACAATCGTCTCCATTGATGAACCTTTACTCCATCTCTGGCTTCATGGCTTGCAATGTCCATTACCCTGTTACTGAGCGCATTTACAATTATGTATGTATCGTCCCATTGCCGTTCAAAACGCCATTGCTGACTTAAACCATTATGTCTTGTCCACTGATGAATCGCTACTCCGTTATTCGAATTATGATCTTTAATATCGAGTGCCAATCCGTTTTTGTTTACGATTTGATATGTGCCGGAAAAATCTTTTGCGGTAGAAACTTTTCTCATTACCGCATCGGACCAGCCAAAACGAGTTTGACGCATTCTGCCGGTTTCCATGTCTGGGACACCGCCTACAGTATTAAACTCGTGTATGTCATAAGTAAGATTAACTCCCCAGCGGCCGGGTCTATTTATAATAAATCCATCTTCGTCAATATAATCGCCGTCATACCATGTGGCATCGCAATAAATTTCTCTGCC
>WQXQ01000123.1 GCA_009784775.1 Treponema sp. | reverse complement strand
TCCACCACTTCGTAGTACCAGGATGCTTTTGGATCAGAATAACGGTTCCACGCAACACGATCGATGCCGTGTAATCGCATAATGGAAATTCTACGGGTTATGGCCTCATCACGGCAAACAACCATGCCACCCTCGCTGGTCGTGATAGTTTTTGTCGCGTAAAAGGAAAACACACCAATGTCACCAAGGGTACCTGCAAAAGGAAGGGACTGGGGACTGGGGACTGGGGACTGGGGTTTGCGATTTAAGGTATCGGAGCACACCTCAGATGGGTCGGGAGTAAGATCATTTTCCGAACAACAATCCCTAGTCCCCAGTCCCCAGTCCCCAGTCCCCACTAAAGACGGAAATGAGTGTGCGGCATCTTCGATAACCTTTAATCCGTAACGGCGGGCGATAGCCATAATCGAATCCATGTCGCAGAGAAGGCCGCCGTAATGAACAGGGATGACCGCCTTTGCCTTTCCCGGCGGCAATTGCTGCAGGGTTCGTTCCAGGGCTGCGGGGTCAATGTGAAACGAGCCGGGACTTACATCGACAAAAACCGGATCGGCGCCCAGATAGCGGGCAACTTCGGCAGTGGCGGTAAAGGTGCAGGAGGGGACCAGTACGACATCGCCCTGCCCTACCCCGCAAGCCTCCAGCGCCAGGTGCAGGCCGCTGGTGGCGGAATTAACGGCAAGGCAGTGTATGTCCGGGTTTTGTAAAAATGCGGCAAATTCTTTTTCAAACGCCAAAGCCTCCGCCCCGGTCGTAAGCCACCCCGAACGCAGTACCCGCAGTACCGCCTCCTCTTCCTCTTTCCCCACAAAAGGCCGCGCAAAAGGAATACTATCCAATTCCTCATTCTTCATTTCTCATTCCTCATTACTCATTACTAAACACATAGCGGGGATGTGAGACCGCAGAATAGATCGCAGTAAATCGCTGTTGCGGTACAGGTGCGCCTGCTGCGGATCAAAGCGGCAGATGGGCTTGATGGCTTCCATGAGCCGCGGCAAATTAATGGTGCTGGGGCTTTTTCTGTCCACACGAAGTATACGGCTGTATTCGGTTTCCCGTGGTTCTTCGTCTACTGACCAGAGCCGCTCATCCAGACGTTCACCGGGACGCAGGCCGGTATACTCAATTTTGATGTCGGTTTCCGGCTCAAATCCGTAAAACCGAATCATCTGCTCGGCAAGATCGCGAATACGAACCGGTTCGCCCATGTCCAAAAGGTACAGCTTGCCGTTTTCGCCAACACCGCCGGCTTTAAGCACCAGCGAACAGGCTTCGGGAATGGTCATAAACCAGCGGCGTACATCAGGATGCGTTACGGTTACCGGTCCGCCTTTTTCAATTTGTTTCTGGAACAGCGGCACAATGGATCCGCGCGATCCCAATACATTACCAAAACGAACCACCATGAAATTGACCGACTGATCCGCCAATGACGCTTCTATGACAAGCTGTTCGCATATCAGCTTGGACGCGCCATAGACCGAAACAGGATCAACGGCTTTATCGGTCGTAATATGCACAAAGCGTTTAATGCCATGACGCATCACCGCTTCGATCAGGTTTTCTGTTCCCAGAACATTGTTTTCGATTGCCGCGACAGGATTTTCCTCCATCATGGGAACGTGCTTGTAAGCGGCGGCGTGGAATACCACATCGGCATGCAACTGGCCCAAAATATAGTCCATGTATTCCGGGTCTTTCAGGTCTCCGACAATCGGAACCAGGCTTGTTTTTTCACCAACGCCTTCGTCCTGTAACAGGTGCAGTTCGCGGTCAATCTGGTAAATCGCATTTTCCCCATGACCAAACAGGTACAGCCGCGATGCCCCTGCGGAAAGCAACTGCCGGCAAATTTCACTGCCAATAGAGCCGCCGGCGCCGGTAACCAATACCCGTTTGTCCCGCAGGTAGGCAAGGCTCTGTTTAAGCTGTATCGCCACCGGCGTCCGTCCCAGCAAGTCCTGGGGATCAATGGAGCGGGTCTGTATCAGGCGGGCATCACCTTCGATTATCTGGGAAATGCCCGGCAAAATGCTTATTTTTTCAAAACCGGCCTTTTTGAGAATAGAGTACAGTTCTTTAAGGTATTCCCGGCTTGCCCCGGGAATGGCAATAATGGCTTCATCGGCAGGGTTCATCCGCAGCAGCCGGGCTACGTCACGAATGGGCCCAAGTACCGGAATTCCGTCGATATGGCGGCCGATTTTCCCCGAATCATCGTCCAAAAAGGCGACTACTTCGCCGAATATGGCTTTGGACATTATCTCGTTCGCAAGAGACCGTCCGGCAAATCCCGCTCCGATAATGTACAAACGCCGCGATTTTTGTATAGTCATACACCCCCTCCCCTCACTGTTTGTCCAGCGCTCCAATTACTTCAAAGGCAAGATCAATCGCAAAAGAATCATCGTACAGATTGAGCTTAACCTTTGCCCGCTTCTTTCGTTTATCGACCTTTATTATTCTTCCCTCAAGTCCCATAAGCGGGCCATCAATAACCACGATTCGGGCATTTTGGTTAAAAAACACCCGGGAAATACCCGCCACCGGCCCTGCTTTTTTGATAAAATGGAGTACCAGTTCAAGGTCACGGTCCGCCAGCGGGCTTATATCCTGATTGGACTTCAGAAACCGGTAAAACCCCTCCGTACGCCTAAAATCCCATTGATGGGCTAAAATTTCTTCCCTTTCAGCCTCGATAAATACATAACCGGGAAATACCGCTGCCATTGACGGCAATATGACCCCCTTGCGCCGTATATCGATACGCCGCTGGGGGAAATGCAGGGAAAAACGTATATCAGGATGGAGCGCCCTGAAAAGCCGCATAAACTTCCCTTCACCCCGTGTTTTTACCTGAATGGCATAGTAATTCATTTATTTTGATAATAAATCATAATTGCCATTGAGTAAATAACCGATATTTACCATAAGAGCATTTATGATGAAAAAAACCTTTATTGTGGGGCTATGTATTTGTATTTTTGCCGTATCCCCAATCAGCGCGGCTGCCGTCTCTTTTCTGGTAATTGAAGCCGGCCAGCCTGAAGGAAACGCGGCAAAGCAATATGCAAGCGCATGGGAAAATGGCCTGTTGGAAACTTTTTTTGAGTCGGGGCATATTGTCAGCAACGCGCCCCTGCTGCGGCTTGCCGAAAAACCGACGCATAATTTTCCTGATGAGGCGGAGTTGGACTTTCGGCTTGCGCAGGAAGGCGGGATGGATTATTTTATCGTGACCATCGTAGAACATCCGGGCTTCAATGTTTCCCTGCGCTTATTCAGCACAAAATCCCGGTTGTTGATAGAGGAGTACACCTATACCGGAAAAACGCCCAATACGATGAAAAAAGAATACGAACATATTAAAACGGCGGTCAGAGTAATGACGGCCTATTTACGATAACTAAGGAATGTGTATGAAGCCTGGTATTTGCGGGATTATTATCGCGGCGGCTGTGCTGTGTATCAGCGCCGCTGTATGGGAAGGCGTTTCGGCGGTTGTTTCCAGCGAGGAGCTGTCGGGAACCTATAGTATTGCAACCAATACATTTCCAAGAAATACAGTGGTGGATATCACCAATCTTGAAAATGGCAAAATGGTTCGGGTGATTGTGGCTACCGGGCTTGATAATGCCGGCCTTCTTGCAATGCTTTCCCGGAATACCGCCGATGCCATTGATCTGCGCCATGATTCAACCTGCCGTATACGGATAACCCAGCCGCCGGATGCAATTGCCTTTTCCCGGTTCAGGCTTGGTCCCATAGCCTCTCCGATGCACCACCCGGTTGCCGAAGCGGGAGTTCCGCTGCCGGAAGATACCCTGAAGGATACCATTGCGGAATCAGAGGGGCTTGCCGGAGTCATCGAACCTGTCGGGTTCGACGAACCTGCCAGACTCGATGATTCTGCCGGGATTGATGAGGCTGCCACATTGAGCGATTCCATGCACGACGATTCTGCTTTAGCCGGATTTGCCGCGCTTGCCGAGCCTGAAAACCAGTCATCTGATGATACAGCGTATGATACGCAAGGCCATATCATCAAACTTACCTGGACAGCAATACCCGATACAGCGGAGCCAACGGAACCGGCAGAACTACTGCCAACAGAGCCAGTGGATGCAGAAACTGTTATTGGACAATCAGAGCAATCATCGTCTCCTGCTCATGGCCATTTTGTATTGATCCCTGCGGATGAACGCCCGCCTGAATCACCAGAATCGTATGCCATTGCTGAGCTTCCGGTCATTTTGGCCATTCCTGTTGATCCCCCGGCTGCTGCCGTTTCCGGTACCGATTCACCCTTTCAGGCGCCGATGGTCAATCATTTGGAACAAGGCAAATGGTATGTGCAAATCGCCGCGTATAACCGCCCGGATCATGTGGAGGACGAACTCAGCCGCATAGGAACCACCTATCCGCTGGCAATACAGAACATAGGTACTGAGATTAACCCCATATTCCGTATTTTGCTTGGCCCGTTAAATCAGGGCGAAAGCGGCGCTATGTTAAAGCGTTTCAAGAGTATTGGCTATACAGACGCATTTATGCGGCAATATTAGCGAATATTGACAAATTGTACATCCGCCGGTGTAATACTGACCTTTCCATCATCTTTACGGGTGGCAATTTTTCTGAAATATTCAAAATATTGCTTATCCATTACCGCTATATGAGATAAAACCCAATTTTTAAGAAATTTGGTAAAAGTGTAAAGGGAGATGTGTTTCCCGCAGGTGATCTCGTTGAGGGTATCAATTATAATGACAATAAAACCATTATGAGCCCTTTTGTGCGAAGCATAACCCGAGAATTTTGTCAAAGTCATGATTTTTTCTTCAGTAGCGAAGTGTACTTTTATGTATTTAATCGCTTTCTGCATGACATCGTTTAAATACTCGCGTTCCTGCTCTTCGTTACCGCTCACATGGTTAAACATTTCATTCACCAACTCTACCAACTCCTTGTGTTGATCATCGATGAGTTTTACCCCGCAGGCAAATGTGTTTGACCAGGAAATGAGTTCGGAATCGTGATTAAACATACTATACCTCCTCCTAATTAACAAGCCAAATATGACTATATTACTAATATATACAACCTTTTGAATGAAAGTCAAGGAAATTCATTCAAAACACGGTAGATTATTCAGAAAACTGTTGGATACCAATATATAGCGGATTTTGGTATTTTTTTGCATATTTTCCCGTTTTCCCCTTGACAATATGCACCAAAATAGGGTATTTTTACAATATGACAAGGTTTTGTGGTAAAAAAACCGTATTTTCTCTAGCTGCCTCTGGCGATACAATTACTTACCATAACGCTCAGCAATTAGCCCTTAGCCCCATTATATCCACTCACCGTTTATTGCCCAAGTATACGCGCTTCCCCTCCCCCCCCCTCCCTCCTATCCT
>WQXQ01000122.1 GCA_009784775.1 Treponema sp. | reverse complement strand
CGCGCAAGACCGGCGTCAAGAATTGCAACCATCTCCGGCGTTGCTCCTTTTTGCGGGCCGAATACGGAGGAAGCGCCGGTTGGACCAAGCAAAGGGTTGGTAACATCGCAGGCAACTTTTATGGAAACATTTTTAAGCCGTTTATCGGCCCCGCTGCAATCAATGGCAGCAACCCGCGACAGCGCTTCACCCCCCAGCAAGGCTGCCGGCAAGGCCGCCGACACCACCGGCAAACCATTTTCGTCCAACACCTTAAACCCAAGGGCGCTGAGCATACCAATGCCGCCGTCATTCGTCGCGCTGCCGCCAATCCCGATAATCAGTTCTTTTGCTCCGGTATCCAGAGCGGCGGCAATAAGTTCGCCGGTGCCATAACTGGTGGCTTTCATGGGATTAAGCAACAAATGATCAATCAGTTCCATTCCCGAAGCGCTGGCCATATCCAGAACGGCAATGGTTCCGCCTGCAATAAGGCCAAACTCCGTTTTGATTTTTCGACCCAAAGGTCCGGTAACAATCGTTTTGACAAAACGGCCGCCGACAGCGTTGGTCAACGCCCGCGCCGTTCCTTCGCCGCCATCTGCCAAAGGGATTTTAATAACATTTGCATTTTTATCAGCGCGGAGAATTCCTTCTTCCATCAATGCGCAGACTTCGGGGGCGCTCAAACACCCCTTAAAAGAATCCGGCGCAACAATTATGTTCATTGTACCTAGGCGCTTCTGACATAGAGCGGAAGTGAGCCTATTTCCTTGTCGTCAATAAACAAGGTAAAATTGACGGCATCCGGGCTTTTGAAATGCAGATTACCAATGGTAAACACCAGATGCGAGACCGCAGAACTATTGCCAACTCCCTTGACATCAAGGGTACCTGATATGGGATCGATATTTACTTCGTTGTTAATATCGCGGATTTCAATGCGAAATGGATGTGCGGCGAATTCCCACATATCAAAACGAATCCGTATGACCACCGAAAGCTGTGGATGCACACAGGGAAAATTGCGGGAAATAATTGTATCAAAAGTCCCCACAATGGTTAACTTGCCGCCGCTTTCCTGGGCAAAGTCACAAAAGGTAAATAGTTCTATTTTCACTGGTTATATTGTAGCATATAGGATATAATATGGCAAGGGAGCATCATTATCTTTATGTTAGTACAACTTATTCGGGAGATCCTTGCTGAAAAGCCCGAATCGCAGAAAATAGATGTCCGCGGCTGGGTCAGAACCGTGCGGGATATGAAAAATATGGTTTTTGTCGAAGTAAATGACGGGTCCTGTCTGGCCGGTATCCAGTGTACCTTTGACCGCGGCGGCGCAGGCAGCAACTTTGATGCGGAAACCGAGGCTGCTCTTGGCGCCCTCAGCACCGGCGCGGCGGTGCTGATTACCGGGCAGCTTATACCCTCCCCCGCTTCGGGGCAATCGGTGGAACTTGCCGCACAATCGCTGCAGATAATCGGAGAAGCGCGCGAATATCCGGGTATACCTGCGTATCCATTGCAGAAAAAACGGCACTCTATGGAATTCCTGCGGGAAATTGCCCACCTGCGGCCCCGGACCAATACCTTTGGGGCAGTGCTGCGGATTCGCAGCCGCATGGCGTATGCCATTCATCAATATTTTTGTGACAGGGGCTTTCAGTATATACACACGCCGATAATTACCGCCGGCGATGCCGAAGGCGCAGGATCGATGTTTCAGGTAACCACTCTTGATATAGATGCGCTGGCAAAAGGCAATACACAACAAGTTGACTACGCCAAAGATTTTTTCGGCACAAAAACCTTTCTGACCGTTTCCGGCCAACTGGAAGCGGAAACCTGCGCGACCGCCCTTTCCCGTGTATACACCTTTGGCCCTACATTCCGCGCGGAAAATTCCAATACAGCGCGGCATTTGGCCGAATTCTGGATGCTTGAACCGGAAGTGGCTTTTTTTGCACTGAAAGACAATATGGCGTTAGCTGAAGATTTTCTGAAATGTATGTTCAAAACGGCCCTTGCAGACTGCGCCGAAGACCTTGCCTTTTTCAATGCCCATGTCGAAAAGGGCATTATCGAAACCCTGACGCAGGTCGTTAATGCGCGATTTGTCCACATCAGTTATACCGACGCCATTGCCGAACTGGAAAAAGCCGCTGCCGGCGGCGTTGCCTTTGAATTCAAACCCCAGTGGGGCTGCGATTTGCAAAGCGAGCATGAAAAATTCCTTACCGAAAAAATTGCCGGCGGCCCGGTCATTGTGACCGATTATCCCAAAGACATTAAAGCTTTTTACATGAAGCTGAACGATGACGGCAAAACCGTCAGGGCAATGGACGTATTGGTTCCCCGTCTGGGTGAAATCATCGGCGGATCCCAGCGCGAGGACAATCTGGAAAAACTATGCAAGCGCATGATCGACATGGGAATGAATCCTGACGACTATGCCTGGTACCTGGATCTTCGCCGCTACGGCTCAGTCCCCCACGCAGGCTTCGGCCTGGGCTTTGAACGCTTAATCCAATACATAACCGGCATGGCGAATATCAGAGATGTAATTCCGTACCCAAGAGCAGCGGGACAAATAATGAGGAGTTGATATGAGGGACTGGGGACTGGGGACTAGGGACTGGGGAGCGTTGTCCGTTATCGGCGTACATTGGCAACCAGCTCTACTTCGTAACAATATTGCTCGTTATCTATATGTGTTGGTAACACGCTGCATTTACAAACTACTATCCCCAGTCCCCAGTCCCCAGTCCCTAGTCCCCTTTCTCCTTCTCTTTTCCCCCTCCCTCTATGCCATTACGTTCGACACGCCTCCTTTGCTTGTGCCGTATGTGCTTACCGTGCCGGAAATTACGTCGCAGGCTGCGGTGTTGGTTGACGCGGAAACCGGAAATGTGCTGTACGCCAAAAATCCCCATGCAGAAATTCCCCCGGCTTCCCTCACCAAGCTGATGACCACCCACCTGATTTTGAAAGAAGTCAATGCAGGCAGAGCTTCGCTTGATGAAATTGTGCCTGTCAGAATTGAAAGCTGGGCGCAGCGGCAGCCTCCCCGTTCCAGTTTGATGTTTCTTGCGCCCGGACAAATAGTAACATTGCGCGAAATAATACTGGGGCTTTCTGTTTCATCGGGGAATGACGCGGCGGTTGCGGCAGCGCTGCGCGTTGCTCCCTCGGTAACTGACTTTTCTGCCATGATGACTCAAGAGGCCCGCCGGATGGGGCTCGCGAAAACCAGTTTTGTTGAACCGTCGGGTATTTCCGAATACAATATGACCACCGCCGCCGAATTCACCATCTTTTGCCGGCAATATCTGCGTATGTATCCCTGGAGCCTTGCTGAATTTCATTCGGTGCGCGAGTTCGCTTACCCTAAAGCCGCCAATGTAGCGGAAGCATTTCGGGACAATCCCAAAACCATTGTGCAGGCAAACCGCAACTCGTTACTGCGAACATTTCCCGGTGCCGATGGCCTAAAAACCGGCTACATTGACGAAGCCGGCTTTAACATTGCCCTTACCGCCCAGCGGAACAATACTCGCTTTATTGCGGTAATACTCGGCGCTCCTGCCGGCCCCGGAGGTGATCGTATCCGCGACCGTGACGGCGAACGCCTTCTCTCCTGGGCTTTTGCAAATTTCAAAACAGTCCGCCCCATACCAATACCGCTTGAACCGGTGCGGCTCTGGAAAGGCAAGGAAAAACGGGTAGAACTGCAGCTTGCGGAACAATCGGATATAAACCCGTTGGTTTTTACCGCCCCGCTTAACCGCGCCGGAAACATACACTACAGGGCAGCCGTTGACGAACCCCTTATCGCCCCGCTGCCCGCCCGTTATCCGGTTGGCTGGCTGATTATTGCCGACGAATCAGGCGAACTCCACCGCGCCCCGCTCTTTACCGCACAATCCTATCAACAGGGAAATATTTTCCGACGAATATGGGACAGCGTACGGTTATTGTTTTTTTAAGAATTCGTCTAGTTCGTGTTCGAGGCTGCCGAGGCGTTTTTCCAGTTCGCTGATACGTTGAATGGCGTATTTAACCTGCCGGCCCAAAAGGCGCTCGCAGGTTTCGTCCAGAAGGGAGTTAAAAGCCATATCAGTCATCACGCCAGCCTGACGGAGCGCGGATTGTTCTCCGGCTGCGGTGTTGCCGTTGTAATGCATATGCAGTTCATTAATTACCAAGATTTACCTCAATAATGGTTTGGGCGGTGGGTGCCGGTAACTCCCCGTTTTTGTCAAAAGCCCTGATAAAGGTCACTACTGCAATAAAGGCAATGAGAAATAACACTAAATTACGCACAGTGACCCCCGGGGTGAAAAAAGCATTTTTACCAGTACTTTCATTATATACCTGTTATCGTAATACATCAAGCGGATTAACCCGATTTCCGTTCTGAAAAACCTCAAAATGGAGATGCGGTCCGGTTGTATATCCCGTATTACCAACTTCGCCAATTTTCTGGCCCTGTTTGACCTCTTCCCCTGTCTTAACCGAAAACGCCGAAAGGTGCGCGTACAGGGTTTGATACTTGCCATGCTTCAGAATTATAAAATTTCCCAAGACAGGGTTGTTGGCGGTATATCCGACGGTTCCGCTCATGGCCGCTTTTACCGGGTCGCCGATTTTACCTGAAAAATCCAACGCCTGGTGGAAACGCTTCTCTCCAGGGCGGGGATGGACCGGATCCTCGCGCCAGCCATAACCGCTGGTAATTCTGCCGTTGACCGGACGAATCATTGTTTTTTCGATGCGGGTTATGGCGCTGCTCAGGGCTTTGGCATCCATGATCGCACCGGGAATGAACAGTTCCTGTCCCGGTATAATGGTATCATTGCGCACATCATTCGCATCAAGTATCGCGTTCTGGGGAACTTTCATCTTTGCGGCAATTTTGGAAATACTGTCGTTTTTTTGCACGACATAGGTAATGCCGTCCATATTGGGTATTTTAAGTTCCTGTCCGGTTTTTATGTCCCAGGCATTTTTTAATTTGTTTAATGAGATAAGTGAACCCTGATTCAATGAATGATTCGCGGCGATTTTGGAAATACTGTCACCCCGCTCTACGGTATACTCGGTCCAGCTAAAGGGTTTTGTCACATTAAGCAATACTACTTTCTGCGCAAGACTGACGCTTTCCGTCATCTCCAATGGCAAACTGTATCCTCTGGGGCTTAAGAGTTCAGCATTGGCGGTCATAATACGATGGTTGGCCGGATCCTCCAATGTGTTTACAGAAGGTCCCAGAGCATATAATCCGCCCGCAATATTGTCCCAATTTGTACCGACAATCCCTATTACCAGTATCCCTGCGACAACAAACAGGTTTTTAACCCATGACAAAGGTATGCTGAATCCGGACTTGCCGGTGGAAGGATGCCGTCGTTTTCGCGTTTCTACATCAGTAGTAGTCCCGGCAAAACCGCCGGAATGGCTGCCGGCAATCTTGCCGAACCGGTCGGGTCTGGGCCCCACCTTCTGGGAAAACCTGGTATCAAAAGAAGACGGTGATTGTCTGGCATTTCTCAGCGGAGACGGTTTACGCCTGGAAACATGCTGTTTTCCGATTTGGTCATAGTTCATATATCCTTTATCGACATTCTGGCGCCAAATCATTATACTATGAGTATGGCAAAGGCGATTTTGGGGGCTTTTGTAGTT
>WQXQ01000121.1 GCA_009784775.1 Treponema sp. | reverse complement strand
ACGGCACACTAAGCATGAGAACAATCTGTAATATGAAATTACCGTATGATTAGTTGCAAGCCAAAATGCCGTGCTGCGGCTACGCAGTCGGCCTCCTCCATCTGTTTTTGGCACCCCGCCGCCCAACCCATCGGGGGGAGTGCGGGTACGAGGCACTAAATCGTCAGCAAATACTGATCACAATGTCAGACTACGACCTGATATCTGACACCATTTGGATAAACTGTTCAGGCGAGATAGCAGAAATAGAACCGGTTGAAAAGTCTTTAGGGTTTCTGGTAACAATATAATCAACAGAAAGGCTTGCTCCAACTACAAACTGGACACAATCTTCCTGTTGCAAAGCAGTATATCCAAAACAACATTAGTATCAATCAGTACAGTCATTTTAAGTGTCTTGCCATCCTCTCATTACGGATTTCTTCAAGGTTGACATCGCTTATTTTAGAAAAGATACTTAAAAGAGCATCCGTATGGGGAGTAGAACATTCGCTGGTATTTTCCACGGCTTTATCACTGTTTTTTACAAAAGGAATAACTCTTAATTCAACTTGTGCTTTTCCCATAGGTACTTCACGAGGAAAATCAAAAAATACACGGCGGTCAGCCGGAATATCAATGGTTTGAGTAATAGTCATACATAAAATATAGCATTAAAGGAATGAAAAAACAACAGCACGATTACCCCTTTTTCAGCAACCTTGGATTTTTTTACCACGATCACGCCCAGCATCAATCATTCCATTTTGCTTTCGCCAGCGATGGCCCCGGCGGGTACGAGGCACTAAATAGGTGTTGGTCACATAAGAATTACCATTTTCCCCATTTGACTTATTCCCCAAAGTTTTGTATAATTTGGAGTGTGATTCCAAATTATACAAAGGTGGTAAAATGGCTGATTTAGAAAGAACCTTGGGGCCTGTGCTGCTAAAAACGGCAAAAGGATTCCGTGTGATTTTACTGAATGGACAAAGACAGGTAGGGAAATCTACTTTGCTTGAAAATTTGGCAAAAGGCACTAGCCGTAAAGTTGTTTCACTGGATGACCTGAACGTACGCAAACTTGCCCAAAATGACCCCGCATTATTCATAGAACAGTATCCGCCTCCGGTTATTATTGACGAAGTGCAGTATGCGCCTGCATTATTTCCATACATTAAAATGTATGTTGACAAACATCGTGAGGAAAAGGGCGCATTTTGGCTGACCGGTTCGCAAAAATATAAACTTATGCAAGGAGTACAGGAATCGCTGGCCGGCAGAATTGCCATTTTGGATTTAATGGGACTGTCGTACCGTGAAAAAATTAAAAAGCCTTTTTCCGGTAAACCGTTTTTACCGTCAATGAACAAATCAGAAAACGGAAAAGATCTTTCTATCCAGGAGATATATAAAAGAATTTGGGAAGGCGGATTGCCTGAACCAAATGTTGATAAAAGAATAGAACGCGACCGCTATTATGCATCATATATTCAATCGTATATAGAACGTGATGTTAAAGACTTTTACAATGTAGAAAAACCGCTGCAATTTTTTGACTTTGTTTCTGTCGTTGCCGCGCAGACAGGACAGCTTTTAAATTATTCTTCCATTGCACGTGATATTGGTATTGATGTAAAAACAGCGCAAACATGGATGGGTATATTGGAAAGATCGGGACTGGTGTATCTTCTGCGTCCTTATTCGCCGAATTTAACCAACAGAATAATCAAAACACCAAAAATGTTTTTTTTGGATACTGGTTTATGTGCATACCTTACCAAATGGCTGACTCCGGATTCTTTGATGAACGGTGCAATGGCAGGCGCTATACTGGAAACCTATGTTGTTAGTGAAATTTTAAAATCTTATTTGCATAACGGCATAGAACCGGTAATGTGGATGTACCGTGACGCTAATCAAAACGAGATAGATATAATACTGGAACAAAATGGAACCTTGTATCCGATAGAGATAAAAAGATCAATGAACCCAAGTCTTGGCGATTGCAAAAATTTCAGGGAATTGGAAAAGCTTAAGAAGAAAATCGGACTTGGCGCAATAATGTGTTTAAAACCTGAACGCATGGCATTATCGCGTGAAATTGTGTCTATCCCGATTTGGGAAATATAAGCGTAACGCCCAGCATCAATCATTCCCTTTTGTCCCTCCTTTCGCCAGCGATGGCCCCGGCGGGTACGATGCACTAAATCGTCTGCAAATACTGATTCAATAAATCCTGTTCATTATGGGGAAACGAAATGAAGTCTGCCGGAATGGTTTTTCCGGTGCCTGTTATGCGGCATACCGGCGAAAGAATCGAGTCGCCGGCGCGGAGGCTGCATTCGTGCAGCTTTCGGTGTAATATGCTTTCATCCATGGGATGGGAACTCATAGGTTCAAACGTCAAGCCTTCGGTTGAGATAGTCTTAACGTCTCCAATAATAATTGATTGACCCCAAAGATCTGCGACTAACAGGCCAATATTGTGCCAGGGTTCCACAAAAAAAATGCGGGGTTTGTCATCCGCATTGGTTTGGCTTCCCAGAATAGTGCGTAACTGGTCAATATCTTCGATAATGTCATTAACTCCCAGAAATAATGCCTTTGCGGTTTCTTCCTCGTTGAAATAGTCGCCCTTCAGGAGCATAATGGGGCATCGCTCCTTTGGCCGTTCGCTGCGGATAAATTGTACCAGTATTTTCCAGTGCAGGGGAAAATCTCTTGCGCTGATGATAACTGCCGCAGGGTCAATCTCATCGATATTATCCATTGCTTTTAATACATGGCGATATCGGATTAACTGAAAACCCAGCGGCGTTACATTTTCCAGAATAGTACCGTAGTTGCTGTCGGAACCAAGTACCAACAGCAGCTTCATTCAGTCCCCGAAAAAACAAGCGAATAATCAACTATCGTCCAAATATTGTCCTGCATACGCAGGGAATAGGTGTAGCGTTTTATTTCGGTGAATCGATTTCGGTTGAATCTTTTTAGTACGGTAACGGTTCCTTCGCTATTGGTGTACTCTGTCCGTTCTATCACGAATAATGTGGGGATAATCGAAATAGCTCCGCTGGCCGCATTTGCCTGCAGTTCCTTGCGGTATTGTTCCGCCATCCGTCTTCGGCCTTGTTCGCTTTCGGCAAGCCATTTCCGCTTGAGCTCTGCGCTCTCTGCCTGCAGCATTGCTTCGATATCAAGATACAGGAAAAATCGTTCCCACTGTGATTTCTGTCCGGCGGTAATCATGTAATCAACGACCTGATCCGGCGAAAGCCGTTCCCGTACCAGCAGGGCGCCGGTTGCGACATCCATTTGCAGCGGTATGCCATCGGGGCCGGTAATGACGGCGGGCCTGATGTTCAGACTTAACCGTTGTGATTCAAGAATTCCCGAAGAGGCGCTTGTGGTTTTGATCATTTCAGGACGGAACAGTTCAGGATACATACGCGCCCTAAGTACCATTGATCCCGGTTGTGTCAGTTTAATATAGCTGCGGAGGTCTTCTACAAACGAAAAAGATTCGCCCGGTTCAATGGCTATTTCACGGAAAAAAACCTGTTGGTGTCTCGTCCGTTTTTCGATTAACGAATCGGCCGCTTCCAGAGGCCGGTTGCTTGTTGTCCTTACATCAAAATCAAGGGAAAACGCGCGTTCATCGGCCAGCTTAAACCGGTAGGTCGAAGGGCTTTTATTGATAATGGTGAGCTGGATATAGACAGGATCACTCGCGCCCGTAGGCGCGCCGCCGGTAGGCGCATCGACATAATAAATGCGCCGGTCAAAAAAACGGATGTCTAGCTCAACGCCGGATAAGCGATCTGCCGACGCCTCGGTTGCTGCAAGTTGCACGGGAATAGCGATGCTTACCAGCGTTACCAAAATGGCCCACAATACAATTTTATTTTTCATCCCTGTTTCCTTTATATTGGTATCTTTCATAGAGCATGGTTTTACATTATAGTTATCGGCAGATTGGTATGAATACCTTATCCTTTACTGGGCTTTTACGCACCATTGACGCCTATACACAGGTTTCTGCCTGTATTTCCGCTGTAAAAGAGGGGAAATTCCCCCTGGAAATAGGGGGGTGCGAAGGCTCTTTTGGCGCTTTATTGCTGGCAAAACTGTATAATGCACAGCCGGGCCGGTATTTTGTGGTGGTTTCTCAGGAAAGCGATATCGCCGGTATTGCCGCGGATATGACTGCTGCGGGGCTGCCTTTTCTGCGATTTCCTGACTGGGGGGCAACGCCGTACCGGGCTCTTTCTCCCTTTTCGGCTATTTTTGGGGAGCGAATCCGGGTATTAAGCGAGTTGGTTTCGTCGGCCGCACCGATGCCGGTTGTTATTGTTTCCCAAACGGCCTTATTAACGGCCCTGTCGCCGCCAGATTATATCAAAAGCCTGCTGATATCTATTAAGCCGGGAGAAAAGATAGACACTGCCGCCCTTGCCGCACTGCTGGTTTCATACGGATATACCCGTGTGCCGCGGGTGCAGGTACATGGCGAATTTGCCCTGCGCGGCGAAGTGCTGGATATTTTCCTGGGCGGCGAGAATAGGGCAGGTGTTGCCCAGGCCTGCCGGATTTTGTTTGATTTTGATCAGGTTGAATCGATTAAATGGTTTGATCCGTTTTCGCAAGGTACATTGGTGTCTGGTACTGTAGTGCCGGAACTGATAATCAGCCCCATGCGGGAAGTGATTTGGACCGATGACCGGATTGATGCGCTGGCGGCTAATCTTGCTGCCTATAAGGAATTTTCCGATGGCGGAAAAGCCATTATTGAGGAATTAATCGCAAAGCGCACTATTGCCGGAGAAGAAATGCTGTTTCCGTTGGCGTTTCCTGCCAGAAGCAGCTTGCTTGATTATGCAGCCGCCGCCGGAACTTTGGTATTAATTGAAAGTACCCGGTTGGAATTTGCCCAGAAAAACCTGCACCGTATGTACCAAAGTCTGTATGCGCAGTCAGTCAGGGAGGGTGAATATCTGTGGGGAAACACCGAACGGAAAAGCGAGTATCCCCTGCCGGAACGGCTATTGCTTGATTTTCAGACTATGGCGGCAGGACATAAACGGATAATTGCATTTAACACCATCAAAAGCGAAACAAATCAACATATACACCGCATTACCGTTTCATGCGATCAGTCGCGGAGTTTTTTTGGCAATATCGATTATCTGCGGGATGAATTTACCGCGTTAGCTGCAAACGGCTGGCGTATTGCCGTGGCTGCCGCGTCCGATGTGCAGGCGGCGCGCATACAGACGATTCTTCCCGAACATACCGCTTTGTCCATAATGACCTCGCCCCTTTCCGCCGGTTTTTCATTGCCGGAAATAAAATTCATGCTGGTGCAGGAAGATGAAATTTTTGGGCGGCGTAAACGGATGCCCCATTCCCTGCGGACGGTACGCTCAAGCCCTATTGATACTTTTGTTGAATTGAATCCCGGCGATTATGTGGTGCATATTAACCACGGCATTGGTTTATTCAAAGGCATTGAGCGGATGAATGTTAACGTTGGCCTTGCCGGCGCGGGCTTTGAACGGGACTACATTCAGCTTGAGTATGCCGGAGATGAAACGGTGTTTGTGCCGGTGGAGCAGGTTAATTTGGTGCAGCGGTACATTGGGAACGAAGGGCAGCCGCCCCGTTTGGATACCGTGGGATCAAAAAGCTGGGAAAGCCGCAAGAACAAAGTCAAAAGCTCTGTTGAAGATATTGCCCAAAAACTCCTTGATTTGTACTCAAGGCGCAAGCAGTCGCAGGGATTTTCCTTTTCCAGAGACTCGGAATGGCAGACCATGTTCGAGGCGGCTTTTCCCTTTGAAGAAACCGAGGATCAGCTTCGCTGTGTGGAAGAAATCAAACAGGACATGGAAAGTTCCAGCCCCATGGACCGGCTGGTCTGCGGCGATGTTGGCTACGGTAAAACCGAAGTTGCGGTACGGGCCTGTTTCAAGGCAGTCATGGGCGGCAAACAGGTGGTATTTCTTGCCCCCACGACCATTCTTGCCGAGCAGCACCATGAGAATTT
>WQXQ01000120.1 GCA_009784775.1 Treponema sp. | reverse complement strand
TCGGGTTTTGGCTGTCACCGACGGGGAAAAACGGGCATTGGGCATACCCAGCCGCTTGAGTATGCCGGTAATCTGCTGACCCAGTCCGGCGGCGGCGGCCATACGCTTTTGCCGCAATACAGTCGCTTTGGCGGAGACCTCTTTTTCAAGAGCGGCTATTTCCGCTTTCAGCTTTCCGCGGTTTTCCTCGGCGCCGGACAGCGTTTCGATCTCCGTTTCGGCTGTTGCACGGTATGCAATAATGGCATCTTCGGTTTCTCCATATTTGCGTTTGAGCTTGTACAGCAGCGCAAGCCGCTCATCGACGGTCTCCTGGCGCTTGGGATCATAACTTAAGCCCTCACGATAAGCGGAAAATTCTGTTGCAATATCCTGCGCTTCATAGTACATATCTTCAAAACGTTTTTGCAAACTGCTTAACGATGAATCGATGGCGGCGGCATTATCAAGAGCGCCTCTGGCACGGCGGGCAAGGCTGAGTATTGACTCTTCGGTATCATACAGGGAACCGGCGGCATTGTGCACATGATGCGCCAGTTTTTCAAAATCGGCAAGTTTTTGGGCCTCGTTCTCAAGTTCGCGCAGTTCACCGCTGCGAACGGCGGCGGCGGTAATTTCATCAACGGCATAACGCAAAAGCTCCAGCCGCGCTTCACGTTCCCGCTCGGAACTGCATGAGGCCTCCAGCGATTTACGTTTTTCGGCAAGTTCCAGAAAAGTCCTGCCATAAGCCAGCACTTCTGCTTCGATGCCGGCAAAACGATCCAGATACCGGCGGTGGTTTTCCTTGCGAATCAGGGATTCATGCGCATGCTGACCATGCAGATCAAAGAGCAGGGCCATAAACGCGGCAAGATCGGTTCTGGTTACCGGCGTCTCCTGGATAAAAATAGATCCCCTGCCGGTGGTTTTGATATTCCGCCGGATAATAATGGTATCCTCTTCGCAGGAAATATCGCGGCTTTTCAGCCATTCCATTACTTCGGTATTATGCTTGCCGATGGAAATTACTGCGGATATGCTTGCCTCATCGCAGCCGGAGCGGATAATATCGGTCTCCGCTTTTCCGCCCATAAGAAAACTCAACGAACCAACAATAATTGATTTACCGGCCCCGGTCTCGCCGGAAAGCACATTAAAACCTGAACGGAAAGACAACGAAATAGAATCGATTAACGCATAATTTCTGATGGTAAGTTCTTCAAGCATGCTCGACCCCCCATGCAAGTTTTCCCTTGAGAGCCGCATAATACGCGGAACGCCCTGTGGTTATCAGCCGGGCATAATGCGGAGATTGGCGTATGATAACGGTATCCTCCGGCTGAAGATCAAAGGAAACTTGCCCGTCAATGGTCAGCAATACGCCGCTACGCTGTTCTCTGTCAATGATTATCCGCAAAGGCTGCCATGCAGGCATAACCAGCGGGCGGTTGGACAAGGTGAATGGGCATATAGGGCTGATAATGAGCGCCTCCATTTCAGGATCAAGTATGGGCCCGCCCGCTGCCATGGAATACGCGGTGGAGCCGGTTGGCGTCGCGATGACCAGCCCATCGGAACGATAACAGCCAAGATTGGCAAATTCTCCCGAGGCAATTTCCGTTTTAACCGCCAGACGTATCAGTTTGGCTATTCCCGATGAAGCAATGACCATATCATTCAGGCAGCTATTTTCATAAATCGCCTGCCCATCCCGTTCTACCGTAATGTGCAGCATACACCTGAGCGAAAGCCGCGCTTCCCCATTCAGCCATTGTTCATACACCGAAAGCCACTCATGCCGTTCCACGCCGGCAAGAAATCCCAAGGTACCCAAATGCAAAGGGAGGATGGGCGTACCGGCAGAAGCCATGATTCGCGCCGTATACAGTACCGTTCCATCGCCGCCCAGACTAAACGCAATATCCCAGATTCCTTGCGGAGAAGAGCCAGGATGGCCATCAAACGCAAAAACTGTTACTGCCACCCCCCGTTTCTCAAGTTCCCTGCTTATTTCTGCAGCGGCAGATTTTGCGTTTTCTTTGTGTAAGTTAACCAATAAAATTGCGCTTCGCACTTGTACCCTCTTGCCTTCTTATGGAAGGGTCATTATCAACTTGGAAACCCGCTGCGCATCCCGGGAATGCAGCCGGGGATAAAGGGGGAACAACACCGTTCGCAATGACAGCGAATAGCCTGCCGGACATAGCACTGAATCGCTTATCCCCGCCCCTGCCAGGCTTTGTTCAAAAGCGCTTTCCACGATAATTTCTTTTTTACGAGCATAAGCCAAAACATCTTTCATGCCGGTTTCAAGCACCAAAGGAAAGGCGTAATTATTGTATTCAGGCGCGCCATCGGGAGAGACAAACCGTTTATGCTTGGTTCGAAGGCTTGACTGGATATAGGCATGGGCAATTTCACGCCGCCGCTCCATATTCCGCGCTGCCTCCCTGAATTGCACTGTCGCCAATGCCGCATTAATATCAGGCAGGCAGTATTCCGGCGGGATATTGGCGAAATGCCGCAGCACCGAACCATCCCTGCGGTTCATGGCAAACAAAAGCGCCCCGCCGCCCGATGTCAGCATATCCCGTTCTTCAAGACCCAAAATGGCAAATACCCCGTGGATCAACTCCGGCGGCGCCTTCTGTTCAGGCTGCCCCTGTTCCGATGGTTCCTTCTCCGGCACAAACGGAGGGCTGTAACTGAGAGACATATCTTCAATAACCGGAATACCAAGGGCGGCAATGGACGCGGCATCCGGCACAAACCCCAGCGTATGATGCAATACAATACAGCGCGCCTGTACACCGGATGGCTTTACCGACAAAGCCTTTTCGATAGTTTCCCGGCTCATGCAGGGAAAGGAAAACGACACATCGCAGTACAGCGGCGTCAGACGCAAATCGGCAAGAACCTGCGCATAGTACCGGGGAGAAAGCGCGGAAACCAGCACTCCATCCCCTTCCTGCACATCAAGGGCTTTGAGCGCAAAATGCAGGGCAGTGGCAGGGCTGCGTAACGCAAGCGCAAAATCAAAGTGGAGCTGTTCTCTGGCTGTCTGTATCAGCAGGCGTGAACGTTCACCCGGCCCTATACAGTCCTCTACCATCGCAGTAAGGACAGCGTCCATCTCTTTTCGTCTGATGGTTGGTGAATAGACTTCTATTTTCATTACTCGATCTTCATGGACACCGGGATATTAGCGTCTCAAGTCAGCGATTTTTTGCAGTTCTCTGGGATTAAACAGATCGCGAATATTCAGAATAATCAAATATCCCTCTTCCTGACGCACTACACCCCGTATATACTCCGCGCCAATCCCCGTAAGCATTTGAGGCGGCGGCTGTACATCTTCTTTTTCAATGGTAATAACCCTTGAAATACGATCGATAATTATCCCCAGTTTCATTCCATCGATGTCAATGATAACAAAACCGGATAACAATTCATCTTCTTCCGAATTGATCAGTTTTTTAAGGTGAAAGCGTCTGTGCAAATTGATAATGGGTATTATCTCGCTCCTTAAGTTGAAGATACCTTCTACATAAGCAGGGGCATTAGGAATGGCCCGAATTGCCTGAACCCGAACAATCTCCTTGACATCCATAATATTAATGCCATACAGCTCTTCACCAAGCTGAAAAGTGACTAATTGATTTGCCTCAGCCATAAAATCCCCCTTTGGATTTTTTCTGTTGTTATAAATATATCATTTTGAAGCTATTAGATCAAGCCCAAATTGGCATCATTCATACACCCAAACCTGTGAAAACCCTACCGCCCCAAGCCGCCTGGCAGCATAATACACACTTGGCGCCGCAAGCCCCACCGCAAATACCTTATACACACCATCCGCGTATTCCTGAAACGCATCAAATCCGGCAATTTGTACCTGTTGATAGGCGGAAAAAGCGCTATCCGCACCGGCATAACTCCCTACCATCAGGCGGTATATTTTGTCATTATTTGGATTGGGCAAGCCCGGCACCACCTGAATCTCATTCACTGGAGGATTGGTAAACACAGGCCTTGGACCCGACGGCGCCATTGGCGGCTCCGCAGGCGGCAGTTCAGGCTGGCTGGCAACCGGCGGCGCAGGTGATTCCCACGCAGGCTCTGCGGCCAATGGTCTGTGCCTTCGGGCTGGACGTTCATGCCGGGATTCTGGGTCAGTAATGTAGTTATTGATCGTAACATGGAATTGAATCGGTAGTTTTTCAGCCTCTTTTTCCGTTGGAGTTATCGTTTTAACCTCTATAAAGTCCGGTATTGCCGTTTCTCCCGCCGCCACCGGCTCAAATTCTTCTGCCGGATGAGCTAAAACCGGCGAAAATGGCTGTACAGCGGCCATTGTTACCAATACCGGCCCGCCCCTGCCTATATCAAAGCCTAAACTTCTGGCTACTCCCGGTGAAATATCAATAATCCTGTCAACTGATTCCGGTATCCGCCTGACAATAGTAGCTTCTACGTCTATTCCGCTCTCTAAACTGGTTACACGCACCTTAGAACCGATGGGAAGAGAAGGGTGAGCAGCACTCAAGCCCTCATCTCTCATTTCCTGAGATGCCATTCCTTCTCCTGCCATAGACAGGCCCGTTATCAGACCCAATGCCAAAAAGGCCAATATTATCCGTTTCATCCTTCTTTTCCCTTACTATACAGTATAATATCGAAAAAAAGAAAAGCAATAGTGCCAATGGATTTTTTTTGTTATCTGGGGAAAAAACCGACTTTGTAGCCAAAACCAAGAAACCGGGGATGGAACCGTTCATCACGCTTATTCCTTTTTTGCAGGGTTTTTTACGTTTTTCGGAGGGTCATAGATGTCCGATCCGTTGTCAAACTCGCCCCCTCCATAATAGGTGCCGGTTTTTCTCCAGCTTATCTCTTGTAATTCCATTGAGTCGTCGGTTTTAACTCTGTAATATGTCCTTGTTTCGTCGCTGTCATAATACCAATCGCTTCTGTAAGTGTATTTATGCTCCTGCCTGAAATACACATAGCCGTCTTTAATTTCTAATATTTCAAGGCTGAATGAATCGTAATCAGATGGGCGGTCAATGGTATATAAATTTATTTGTTCCTTTCCGTCACACCGCGCCTTTATTATTATCGCCGAACAATATACAAAATACACATACCCTTTATTATACCAATACGGACTTTTGAAATACTCGCTGGTTAAATCCGGAATGTTTCGCTTTAGCTCTTCCTCGCTCGGTTCGATTTTCGGTGCTTTCCATTTAAACATTAGAAATACCCCTTTTCAGTTTTTTATGGATGAATTTAGCGTTTACAATTTCGCTGGGTTTTTTAAGATTTTCGGAGGATTGTAGGTGTGCGTTGTTCCGGGTGTAAATTCATCGGCTCCAAACCCCATGTAATCTTCACGCTCACTGAGCAATTGCAGCTCCCGTGATTCATCAGCTTTAACCCGGTAGGTATCAAATCTATATACAGCCTCGTACATAGGGTCACTGGCTTGAAAGGTATAACTGCCGGATATAGTAAAGTACACATAACCATCACGGACTTCTGATATATCAATGCCGTAATTATGTGCCTGAACCTTATAATACAGCATAATCGCTTCTGTTCCGTCATCCCGCATCCGTATGATTTCTCTGAAATAGGAATAAAATACATAACCCTCGCTGCAAAAAAACGGGATGCTCTTTTGTTTCAATTCGTCCATGTTCAATACGTTTTCCGGTGTTTTCCATTCAGTCATGTCAATTATCTTCCTCAGCTTGTTCTAGCAATTTTTCTTTTGCCGATAGCTCTTTATACAAATTATTTAGCCGTGTCATTTCCTGTTGGATAGAATAGTCAAACGGATAATTTCTTTCATTGCTATACATATACCCCAATTCCGCCGCTACGGCTTTTTTCTGCTCCGCTATGCTTTTTTTGTTTTCAATATCAGCCATGTGCATATCCCCTATTTATCATGATCGCAGGCCGCACACCGTATTTGAAATCATTTATGGTGCCGTATATTGAAATTACGCCTGCGTTGTCAACAAATTCTTCCCCGTCATGGTAGGGAAATGTCGTATATCCTTCGCTTGCTGCCACATACATGGTTTGAAACTGTCCCCTGTATAAATCTTCCGAGCGCGTTCTCAACCACCAT
>WQXQ01000119.1 GCA_009784775.1 Treponema sp. | reverse complement strand
GGCATGGGCGGCTTTGGCGGCGCGGTGAAAAATTTGGCCATAGGGTATGCTTCGGCGGCGGGCAAGTCATGGATCCATTCCGCCGGCAAAAGCAAAACCACCGGCTGGCGGAGCCCTGACCAAAACGCGTTTCTGGAATCAATGGCCGAAGCGGCACAAACCATCACCGATGCCAATAAAGGCAGAATGTTGTACATTAATGTGATGAATCATCTTTCGGTAGACTGCGACTGCATCAGCAGGCCTGCCAAACCAACTATGGCGGATATTGGCATACTGGCATCACTCGATCCGGTAGCGCTGGATCAAGCCTGCGTCGATCTGGTATTCGCGGCAAAAGACGGCAAAGACCTTATCGAACGCATCACATCCCGCAACGGTTTGCTAACGCTTGAACACGCCCAAAACCGCGGCCTGGGCAATAGAGCGTACAGACTGATTAGGCTTTAATGCTTGAAACAATAATCCGGGAACTTATCTACATCTGGTATTATTTCTCTGTGCAACTGCAGCAGATTGTTGGGTACTGGCTGATAGGGATGGCGGTGGGATCGCTGGTTGCGGTGTTTGGGAAAGAAAAAATCCACCAGTGTTTTGCCGCGTTGCGGGGGAAACGGCTGGGCATAATAGGCATCATTCCCGCATCGCTATTGGGAATTGCCAGCCCGCTGTGTATGTACGGCACCATACCCATCGCCGCTTCTTTCGCGAATGAAGGAATGGAAGAAGACGTGGACTTTCAGTCCGCGATCGCCGCGTTTATGATGAGTTCCATTTTACTGAACCCTCAGCTCTTATTGTACAGTGCCGCCCTTGGCCCCGCCGCCCTCATCATTCGTTTTTCCCTTTGCCTATTGTGCGGTATCACCGCCGGCATCGTAATCAGATTTTGTTTCAGGCAAAAATCGTTTTTTAATTTTTCCGGATTTACTGCTCCCCAAAACCACGATACCGACTCAAACCTTTTATTGCGCTTCATAAAAAACTTTGGCAGAAATGTACGCGCAACCGGCCTGTATTTTCTTGCGGGCATTATCCTTTCGGCGCTCTTTCAGCGTTATGTGCCGCCTGCAGCATTCGCAAAGTTATTCGGAGGGGCAGCCTCCCACGGAGGCTCAGCCTCTCAAGGATTTGGTGTATTGATGGCGGCAACGATCGGGGTTCCCCTGTACGTCTGCGGCGGCGGCACCATCCCGCTATTGCAAAGCTGGATACACCGGGGCATGAGCATGGGAGCGGCCGCCGCGTTTATGCTCGCCGGCCCCGCCATGAAAATAACCAACCTGGGCGCCCTCAAAATCGTCCTGGGCCTCAAGCACTTTGTATTGTATATATTGTTCGCCATCGTATTTTCAGTATTGAGCGGCCTTGCCATAAATTTGTTTCTCATTCCTCATCCCTAATTTCTCATTTTTTTACCCCCCCATTGACATTCTCCCCGTTATTATGCAAATATGTAACAAGATGAACCCATTAGCAGACGAACTAAACACCATCCTTGAAGGAACCATTGCAGGCCGGCTTCTCTCCAATTTGGGGCGGCGGTTTTATTTTCCCAAAGGCATTATTGCCCAGGCAGCGGAGGCAAAGAAATCCGCGTCAATGGCAAACGGCACTATCGGCATGGCCTATTCCAACGGCAAGCCCCTGATCCTGTCGGCAATCGCTGACAATATGGCCTCCCTTACCTCAGAGGAATCGGTAGCCTATGCCCCCACAGCCGGGGTAGAAAAGGCGCGGACGGTTTGGAAAGACCTTATGATCAAAAAGAATCCCTCCCTGAAACCGGAGGAAATTTCCCTGCCCGTAGTAACATCGGGGCTTACGTTGGGGCTTTCCTGCACTGCGGATATGTTTATCAGCAAGGGATCAACGCTGCTTGCCAGCGAACCATGCTGGGACAACTACAGCCTGATTTATGAAGTGCGCCGGGGAGCTCAGCTTATTCCGGTTCCTTTCCTGAGCCATGGAGACGGTCTTGATATTGAGGCGATTAGCGCGGCGGTGCGGCATCAGGCCAAAACCGGCACGGTGCGGATCATCTTCAACTTCCCCAACAACCCGTCCGGCTACTCCCCCACGGTTAAAGAGGAAGAGGCTCTGGTCAAACTTGTCCGCGAAACCGCCGAGGGCGGAGCCGACGTACTGGTAATCTGCGATGACGCCTACTTCGGTTTGTTCTACGAAAACGATATTTCACAAGAATCATTGTTTGTCCGTTTTGCCAATATTCATGAGCGGGTATTGGCTATCAAAATCGACGGCCCCATTAAAGAAGATTATGTGTGGGGGCTGCGCATGGGCTTCCTAACCTTTGGTTCAAAAGGCCTGAACCAGGCTCATTATGACGCACTGATAAAAAAACTGATGGGAGCAATTCGTTCATCGGTTTCCTGTACCAATACCAGCGCTCAATACCTTATGCTCAAGGCGATGGAAGATCCCCGCACTCCCGGCGAAAAGGCAACATACCGGGCCATGCTGGAACGCCGTTATCACTTGGTAAAAGATTTTATCAAGGCGCATCCTAACCATCCGGTACTGCGGCCCATGCCCTTTAACTCCGGCTATTTTATGAGTTTCCATACCAGTGTGGACGCCGAAGCCCTGCGGCAGGAACTGCTGACAAAACACGGCATTGGGGTCATTTCTCTGGGTGAACGCTGCCTGCGGGTCGCTTTTTCCAGCATAGATGAAGATAAAATTACCGCCGTATACCAGCAGATTTACGACACCGCCGCAAAACTGGGAGAAGCAGACTTTTAATAAATGAGGAATGTGAAAAAAATCTTCATTCTTTCATTTCTCATTTTGTTGGCCTCCTGTTCTTCCGGGAACAATACCGCCATACTGTGGACGGATAGGCCTGAGTTTGCGCTGTACAGTGAATTGTTTAATACTTCTCAGGATAGATACAAAATCGAAACGTATTACTATGATTCTCCTGCCGAAAAACTGAAGGACAATAATGCACGGCCTCCTGATATTGTAGCAGCAAGCTGGTTAAGGAGCGCTTCGACACGGGTATTTTTTAAGCCGCTGGACAGACAGTTCAAAGGCAATACTCTGCACCAGAATGACTTTTACCCCCGGATACTGGCAATGGGAAATATTGACGGAAAACAATATCTGTTGCCAGTATCATTTAACGCCCCGATGGTGATTTTTGCCGGCGATATGGGCAGACAGCTTTCCAATCCATTTACCATTGGCTTTAACGAAATGAAGACTCTGGGAAAGGCTTACAATACCCAAACCAACGGCATATATACCAGAATGGGTTTTTCTCCGTCATGGGATGATAATTTTTTATTTATTACTACAACGCTGTTCAATGTGTCATTCAGGGAAACTGCGTCTCATGGAGGAGAGATACCGATTATTTGGGATTCCGTTGCTCTTAACCGGGCAATGCTCTTTGCCCATGAATGGATACGCGAAGCCAATACCAGCATTCAGGCTGTAGAAGATTTTAGCTTTAAGTACTTTTACATCCCTCCGGCAAAACTTGCCCTTTCAGGCAGAGTACTGTTTACCTGCATGGACAGCCGCCGCTTTTTTACGCTGGCCGAAGAGCAGCAAACCCATCTTGATTTTCGCTGGCTTGCCGAGAACAATGTCATCCCTCTTTCCGAAGGATCGGTCTATTTTGGCCTGACAAAAAAAGGCAAATCGCCAAAAGCTGCCGAGGCCTTTCTCCGCTGGTTTTTCAATGCGGACACCCAGCGTTATCTTCTTGATAGGAGCCGGCAGAACCGTATATCCGAGACATCCTTTGGCATTGGCGGCGGCTTTTCCGCCATGCGTCCGGTTACCGAACAGATCTTCCCCCAGTTTTATCAGGGTCTGCTTGGGCATATGCCTCCCGGAGATTTTCTTTCACCCGCGAATATACTTCCCAGTAACTGGATAACCCTGAAGGAACGGGTCATACTCCCCTACCTCCATGACCAGGCCAAACACCCCAATCAAAATGAAGCCGGCCGTCTGGAACAACGCCTTATCGACTGGCAAAGAGTAAACAGATAGCTTGTAGTTTTTCTCTATAACCTGTATAGTAGATGCAATGGCAGAAACTCAATTTATTCGTAACTTTTGCATTATTGCCCATATTGACCATGGGAAATCAACGCTGGCAGACCGGCTTATTCAAAAGGCAAAACTGGTTGACGACCGCAACTTTCAGAACCAAATTCTTGATAATATGGATATTGAACGGGAACGGGGTATCACGATAAAAAGCCAGGCGGTACGGATTCCCTATACCGCGGCAGATGGCACCAAATATGAACTGAACCTGGTTGATACACCGGGACACGTTGACTTTACCTACGAGGTAAGCCGCGCAATTAACTCCTGCGAGGGAGCGTTATTGCTGGTTGATGCCGCCCAGGGGGTGCAGGCGCAGACCCTGTCCAATATGTACCTTGCCCTGGAACATAATCTGGAAATTGTGCCGGTCATCAATAAAATTGATATGCCGGCGGCGGACATACCCAATGTCAAAAAACAGATCGACAAGGACCTGGGACTGGATTCGGAAAGCGCCCTATTGGTTTCGGCGCGGAGCGGCATTGGGATTGACGAAGTGCTTGAAGCCATTGTCGATCGGATACCGCCGCCTGCAGGCAGCGCCGATTCCCCGCTGCGGGCGCTGATCTTTGACTGCCACTACGATCCCTACCGGGGCGTTGTGGTTCATTTACGGCTCTTTGACGGTAAAATTAAAAAAGGGATGAAAATTTCCTTTATGTCAAGCGGCTCTACATACGAGGTTGAGACGGCCGGCGTCTTTAAACTGGCGTTAGTTGAAACCAATGAACTTTCCGTTGGCGATGTCGGTTATATTATCGCCGGCATTAAAACCGTCAGCGATGTGCGGGTGGGCGATACGGTAACCGGCGCCGATAATCCCTGCGCAGAACCCCTGCCCGGCTTCCGCGAGGTAAAGCCCGTCGTCTTTTCTTCGATTTATCCGGTTGATTCCAATGATTACGAAGAACTGCGGACAAGCATGGAAAAACTCAAGCTGAATGACGCATCACTGATTTACGAAAAAGATTCTTCGGCGGCGCTGGGTTTTGGTTTCCGCTGCGGCTTTTTAGGCTTACTGCACCTTGACGTCATACAGGAACGGCTTGAGCGGGAATTTAATCAATCGGTTATTTTTACCGCGCCATCGGTCAAATACAAAATACGGTTAAAGAAAAATAGTACCGAAGAAATCATGATCGACAACCCCACGGATTATCCCGATGAGGGACATATTGAAAGCGCCGAAGAACCCTATATCCGCGCATCGATCATCACCCCCTCAAACTTTCTGGGCAATATTATGACCCTCTGTCTGGAAAAACGGGGCGTACAAACCAATATGACCTATCTGGATGAAAAACGGGTTGAGATTATCTATGATATGCCCCTTTCAGAAGTGCTGTTCGATTTTTATGACCGCCTGAAAAGCATCAGCCGGGGTTATGCGTCATTTGATTACGATATTACCGAATACAAGCAAACCGAACTTGCCAAGCTGGACATACTCCTTAACGGTAAGCCGGTGGACGCTCTGGCCCAGCTGGTGTTCAAGGGCAATGCCTACGACCGCGCCCGCAAAGTCTGCGAACGGCTAAAGGACGAAATTCCCAGACAACAGTTCAAGATTCCCATTCAGGGATCCATTGGCAGCCATGTCATTGCCCGCGAGACCGTAAACGCGCTGCGCAAAGACGTACTTGCCAAGTGCTACGGCGGCGATATTACCCGCAAACGCAAGCTGCTGGAAAAACAGAAAGAAGGGAAAAAGCGCATGAAAATGGTCGGCGATGTAGAACTGCCGCAGAGCGCCTTCCTCGCCGTATTGAAAGCCAAGGACGAATAACACTCCATGAAAACCCGCCCGTTTGTGTACCGCTGTTCCGGCTGCGGCCATGAAGAACCAAAATGGCTGGGCCGTTGCCCCGAATGCGGGGAATGGAATACCCTTATTGAAACGGCGGTAACTATTGCCGTTAAGGGCAAACACAAAAGCGCGGGTAAAAGTCCGGGAATGCCCCAATCATGGCCGCTTGCCTCGGTGGAAAGCAGGGACAGCGGACGCATTACATCGGGCATTGCCGAACTGGACCGGGTATTGGGCGGCGGGATTATGAAACGCAGCGCCATTCTCGTGGGCGGCGAACCGGGCATCGGCAAATCCACTTTACTCTTGCAGGCGGCGGCAGCGGCAGCGCCTGCGGCGGACACCAAAGGCCGCATACTGTACATTTCCGGCGAAGAATCCGCCGGACAAATAAAACTGCGGGCCGACCGCCTGGGCCTTGCCGGCAGCAGCCTTGAACGCATCGAAGTTATTTGTACCGGCAATCTAACCGAAATTGAAACCGCCATGAATGCGG
>WQXQ01000118.1 GCA_009784775.1 Treponema sp. | reverse complement strand
TGCTCTCCCTGATGCGGGAAACGGTGGTAACCGACCGGCTGGCAATGACCGGCGAACTTTCGCTCACCGGCAAGGTACTGCCCATAGGCGGCCTTAAAGAAAAAACCATCGCCGCCCGGCGGAACAAGGCCCGGCACATCATTATACCCAAACAAAACGAACGCGATCTGGATGAGATTCCCGACTATGTAAAAAAAGGCATTAATTTTTATCCCGTTGAATGCTTCGAAGAAGTCCTGGCGTTAGCCCTGCCAGATTAATGTTACTCGGATTTTTTCACACGGAGCTCACGAAGACGCAAAGGCACGGAGAAATTTCTTGGCGACGGGGTCTTCGGGGTCAAGTGTAAGGACGGTGCGGAAAAAGGCGGCGGCTTCTTCGGTATTGCCTTCTTTCATGGCAAGTACGCCCAGGTTGGAGATTACGGTAATATTTTCGGGGTCATCGTGCAGGGCTGTTTCCAGTTCACGGCGGGCGCCGTTCAGATCGCCTGATTCCATCAGACAGATAGCAAGCTCATTGCGGGTATCGCTGCCGGTGCCGCCCAGCTCTATCGCCTTGCCAAAAGCGGCAGTGCCTTCTTCCCAGCGGCTCAGGCGGCGCAAAGCCCAGCCAAGGACAAACCAGCCATTCCATACCAACGGATGATCTTCAATAAAATCACGAATGCACCGCATTCCCGCTTCTTCTTTTCCCTGCTGAATTAACGCATAGGCATCGCTGAAACTTGCATCATCAAGACCATTTTTATCAATATCTTTCACAATGGATTGCACCTGCTTTATTTTTGCTTCGTCTTCACCGTATTCAACATACCATGCAAAACATTCTCTGGCGCGGGAAAAATTTTTCCGGCCAAGGTAGAAAAAACCGGCGTTACAATAAGCATCGGGAAAAGAGGTATCCAGCGCTTCGGTGTATGCCGCTTCCGCGTCCTCAAATGCCGCACCGGCTTCTGCCCTGCCCTGCCTTTCCAGCATGGATGCCCGTTCTTCCATAACCAGCGCGCGGTTCAGTGTTACGATGGGCGAAAAAGGGAACAGCCCCCGCAGGGCATCCAGTATTTCCAGAGCAAGATCAAAATCGCCGTTACGCGCTTTGAGAATTGCCGCTTCGGTAAATTCACCCATAATGGCTGGTTTTACGGTCAACACAAAATGGCGATAATAGGTAATCCAATGGGGACTAACCTTCTCAACATTTTTTCCGGCAATAACACGAAGCATTCCCGAAATGATCATTTCCCAGGAAAGTTCTTCCAGGTTCAGTTGCTGTCCGTCAATATTGTCAACCGTAATTTCAACCGGAATGGGAATGTCCGGGTCAATTGAAAAATTGCGCTCCGCATCGTCATCATCGGCCATGCTTTCTACCTGACCGCGCAAACTTTCGGGAACCGCAAGGAATATTATAGTATCAGTCATGGAGGTTATCTTGAGGAAGTGTCCGCAGCATTCTATTCACTAGCTGGCTGGAACCGGCTGTCTGCCCTAATAGTGTTGACATATTCATTAATCCGTATTTTGTAGCCCATTGGGACCGTTGTCTCATCATATTCTATAGCCAAAGCTATCATTTCTTTTTTTCCCTCAACGCTTTCCGCGCGTATAAACTTGCCCTTAATCTGGAATGTTTCTCTGGGATCATCAAACTCAAAGCGCAGTACCACTTCCTTGTCAACAAGGAATTTGGCAATCCCCATCATTATCACCTTGGAACCCGAGAACGACACATCCCGCAATATACAGCGCCGGGGCACTGCCTGAATGAAGACGGCCGTTTCTTTTGAAAGCAGTTTGAGCTTCCGTTGGTTTTCGGGAGTAATGATGATCCGTTCATCTTTACGTTTTGCGGAATTTACATTGGCATCCAGAACACGACCGATTACTTCTATCAAATCATCAGGCGGGCGCTGGGTAAACTGAATGGTCAACAGGGAAATATCGTTGGAGCCTTTATAGGGAACAGTACCCATAACACGGCCCGAAATGAAGAATGCCACCGGGTTTGCTTTCTCCGGGCTTCTGAAACACAGACGCAAACTGACCAGATTATTGGCCTTTTGGATCCTTTCCAACAGGCCGGACTTGGTATTTGCGACAATTTTCGCCGATTGAAAGGAAGTAGCAAAAAGAACACAGGGCCAAATATCGCTGCCACACTTCACATATACCTGTTCAGGAACAAGACCGGTTACCTGAATCATATCCTTGGTGAAAGTTACATCTATTCCCTTAAAGAGTTCGTAATACGAAGCGACTCTTTGCGCAGTCAAAACACCCATAGTTAACTTCTTAAGATTATACACAAAATGGACCGTTATGTCAACGCACTGGCGCCGTGCTACTGGATAAATTCAGAAATGTATGGCAAAATAAAACAAGGAACGGTATAATGAGGCGTTTTTTAGACCAAAATTTCCTTCTTTTGACCAAAACGGCGGAAAAGCTCTACCATGAGGCCGCGGCACAAGAGCCGATTTTTGACTATCACTGCCACCTGATTCCGCAGGAAATTGCCGAAAACCGCCGTTTTTCCGACCTGACCTCGATATGGCTGGGCAGTGGTGCCGGCGGCGGTGCCGTTGGTGACCACTATAAATGGCGGCAAATGCGGGCTAACGGGGTGCACGAGCAGTTTATTACCGGCAATGCCGACCCTTATGAGAAATTCCTTGCCTGGGCGGATACCGTTCCCCGGCTTATCGGGAACCCCCTGTACCACTGGACCCACCTTGAACTACAGCGATACTTTGATATACACGAACCGCTCACCCCCCAAAGCGCCCCGGCAATCTGGAAGGCGGCAAATGAGCGGCTTGCCGCCGATCCATCGCTTTCGGTGCATGGCATATTCAAAAAATTCAATGTTTTTGCCGTGGGAACCACGGACGACCCGGCGGACAGCCTGAAATGGCATACAAAGGCGATGGAAACCAGGGTACTGCCGTCTTTCCGGCCCGACCGGATACTCAACATCGAAAAACCCGATTTTGCCGAGTATATCGCCACACTGGGAACGGCGGCAGGCAAAACCATACACCATTTCGATGACCTTTTAGACGTCATACGGGACCGCATCGCCTTTTTCCACACCATGGGCTGCCGCATTTCCGACCACGGCCTGGACGGTATGCCCTTTACCAGTGCCCTGTGCGACCCCGGCCTTTGGGAAAAGGAAGTAAAGGACATTTTTGCCCAGGCGCTCAACGGGAAAAAGCCGGGCGCCAAAGAGAACGAATCCTGGAAGACCTTTCTCCTCTATTTTTTGGGTCAGGAATATGCCGAACGGGGCTGGGTCATGCAGTTGCACCTTGCCGCCATTCGCAATACCAATAGCGCCGCGCTTGCATCGCTGGGCCCGGACACCGGCTATGATGCGGTGCATGATTACCCCGTAACGGAAAAACTTGCCCGTTTTATGGATCTGCTCCATTCGCAGGGCAAGCTCCCCAAGACCATACTCTACAGCCTTAACCGCAAAGACCTGTATCCCCTGGCAACGCTCATGGGCTGTTTCCAGGGCGAAAGCAGCCCGGCAAAACAGGCAATACCCGGCAAGATTCAACTGGGTTCCGCCTGGTGGTTTATGGATCACATCGACGGGATGGAAACACAACTGCGGCTGCTGGCAAACACCGGCCTGTTGTCCCGTTTTGTGGGGATGCTGACCGATTCGCGCAGTTTTCTCTCCTACCCTCGTCATGAATATTTCCGCCGTATACTCTGTAATATTCTGGGAACCTGGGCGGAAAACGGTGAAATCCCCAACGATTTTGATCTGCTCGGAGGCATGGTTCGGGACATTTCCTTCAGAAACGCCCAAGGCTATTTTCTTTAAATTTTTGTTGACTTTTAACCACAAAAGGTGTATAATTAAGGATAATATGAACTTAAACACAGTACTAACGGCAGAAACAATCAATCTTCGTCTTAAAGGTTCTACCAAAGATGAAATTATTAATGAGCTGCTTGATATATTGGTAGCGGCAAAAAAAGTCCCGGACAGGAAAGCAGCCTTCACTGCGATTATGGATCGTGAACAAAAAATGTCCACCGGAATGAAGCACGGCATTGCCATTCCCCATGGGAAAAGTAACACCATTCAGGACCTGGTTGCCTGTGTAGGCGTTTCAGAAAAAGCCGTGGATTTTGACGCGCTTGATCATATACCGTGCAGAATTTTTATTATGACTCTTTCTCCGGTAGAAAAAACCGGTCCTCATTTACAATTCCTCGCCGAAATCAGCCTGCTTTTCAAGAGCGCTGAAAAACGTCAGGAAATCCTCAACGCGCAGACTCCGGAAGCAATAATAAAGATTCTGTCTGAATGATCATCGACAACAATCGAATACTGGACGAAGATGGAAGAACCCTTATACTGAGGGGGGTAAATCTGGGGGGCAGTTCAAAAAGTCCCTTTGGTCCGCCCGGATCAAGTTTTCGTCCGGAATCCCTGCAAAACCCTGCGGAAGTTTCTTTTGTGGGGCGCCCTTTTCCGCTGGAAGAAGCAGAAAGCCATTTTGAGCGTCTCAGCCGGGCCGGACTTACTTTTTTACGGTTTGTTATCACCTGGGAAGCGCTGGAACACGCAGGACCGGGCATTTACGATGAGGCGTATTTAGCGTATTTACGAAAAATTTTGATCATGGCAGCGGAAAAAGGCATTGCTGTTTTTATAGACCCTCATCAGGATGTATGGAGCAGATGGACGGGCGGCGATGGAGCGCCGGCATGGACTCTGGAAAAGCTGGGTATGGATCTTACAAAACTGGACACGACAGGCGCGGTGATAACCCATCAACACTACAGCGAATTCCATCAGGGAGCGCCTTACCCCCGCATGATGTGGCCCAGTAACTACAATCGCTACGCAGCAGCCACCATGTTCAGTCTTTTTTTCGGCGGAAAAACCTATGCTCCGGATTTGTACATAGACGGTAAAAATGTTCAGGACTGGCTGCAGGACCATTACTTTGCCGCTCTCCGCCACTGCTATCGCCGCCTGAAAAATTGCGGCGCTATCGCCGGATGGGGCGTTATGAATGAACCGCATAATGGTTTTATTGCTCACCAAAATCTGGAGCAGACAGAAAATCCGGTGATGCCGTTGGGCCCCCGTCCCAGTCCATGGGATGCCATTCGCGCCGCTTCCGGTTATACGGTAAAAGTACCGGTGTACAATAATTTTGGCAAGCGAAGTTTCAAAAGTGAAATATTTAACCCCAACGCCCAATCGCTTTTTAAGGAAGGCGCCATATGCCCCTGGAAACAGGCCGGGGTGTGGGCTGATGACGGCGGCAAGCCATATCTGATTCGCAAAGATCATTTTGCCCAGTATGCAGGACGGCAGGCGCACTTTATCACCGATTTCCATAAACCTTTTACACTCCGGTATATTGCGGCAATGCAGGAAGCGGATGAAAAAACATTTTTCTTTATTGAGGGTATACCCGGATCAGGTGATAAGGCGCATCTTACCTGGGAGAAAAATGATCCTCCCAACGTTATTAATGCGGCTCACTGGTATGATGGTTTTGCCCTGTTTACCAAACGGTTCCAGCCCTGGTTTACGGTTAATCCGGCCAATGCTCAGGTGATCATTGGCAAGAAAAAAGTGCAGAACCATTTTTCCAATAGTCTGGCAGGCGGAATTACATGGGCCCGTGAAAAAATGAATAATATGCCCTGCCTGCTGGGAGAATTTGGCCTGGCCTTTGACATGAATAATCGCCGCGCCTTTACCACCGGAGACTATTCCCTGCACGAAGAAGCCCTGACCATGTATTACAATGCAGTGGACGCAAACCTCCTTCATTCAACGCTTTGGAATTACACCGCGGACAATACCAATGCGGCAGGCGATAACTGGAACGATGAAGACCTTTCAATTTTTTCGGAAGGAAAAGAGCGGGCTGTTGCCGGCTGGAAGCGCCCCTACCCCATGGCCACTGCCGGCGAGCCGCTTGCGATCAAGTGGGATTACAAACAAGGCATCTTCCACTACCGTTTCAAAGCCGATAGCACCATCACTGCACCCACAATCATTTATCTGCCGGCAGAATTTTTCGGCCCCAAGACCAGCATCACCACACCGCTACGCTTCGAGTTCAAACCCGAAGACCAACGGCTGTTGGTGTACAATGACGGCTTTGGGGGGGAATCAGAGGTAACAGTCACACTTTTTTAATTTGGCATAGGCTAAAGAACAGTGAACAAAGAAAAAAGTTGCTGTTTCTAATCTGTACTTGTAAAATGATGATTGACACCGTCTGACAGACGAAGTGTATAGAAAATCATACAATTTAATGGTTTTTTAGTATAGACATTAAGTAAATACAGCTTTATAATTAAAAACATGGGAATAGAAGAATTATCAAATTATATCGTAATTGACAATGGAATTCGTTTCGGGAAGCCTTGTATAAAAGGCACTAGAATAACGG
>WQXQ01000117.1 GCA_009784775.1 Treponema sp. | reverse complement strand
TCGCATATATCAAGATAGAGGAGTGTTTCGCGCAGTTTTTCAAGATAGGCGATTACTTCGGCAGCGCTGCGAAAGTCAGGCTTTGAAACAATTTCCAAAAGTGGGATGCCGCAGCGGTTGAAGTCCATGAAAGCGCCTCTGGAGTCATGCACCAGTTTTCCGGCATCTTCTTCCATGTGTATTTGATGAATGCCAATTTTCTTTTTATTTCCGTCAATTTCGATTTCAAGATATCCGTCGCGACAGATTGGCGCGTGCAGCTGGGATATTTGATAGGCATTCGGCAAATCGGGATAAAAATAATTTTTACGATCGAATGTGCTGTGTTTGGTAATATTACAGTTAAGCGCAATGCCAAGCCGCAAGGCATACTCCAATACGGCTCGGTTCAGTTTGGGCAGCGCTCCCGGCATTCCCGTACAGCCAGGGCAGACATTGGTATTTGGTCCGCTGCCAAAAGCGGTGGAACAGCCGCAAAATATTTTTGATTTTGTTGAAAGCTCCGCGTGAACCTCAAGCCCAATGACCATTTCCCATTTCATGCTTCCCTTCCTTTTTTCTCGCAAAGGCGCATCGAACCTATGGTTCGCGGCGCAAAGGACGCAGCGTATATTTCTGGTTTTGTTTTGTGGTGTTCTGTGCGGCTTTGGTAGATCCGTGCCGCATCAATTAATGTGTGTTCCGAGAAGGCGTTGCCGATTAGCTGGAAACCGATGGGCAGCCCCTGTTTGTCAAAACCGCAGGGGAGCGCGGCTGCGGGGAGACCTGCAAGATTAACGGATGCGGTGTATATGTTTCCCATGTACATTTCCATGGGGTCATCCATTGCGCCTAACTCGTATGCGGTAACAGGCGCGACAGGGGAGAGTAGTATGTCAAATTGTGCAAACAATGTGTGGTAAGCGTCTTTGATAAGCGTGCGGGCTTGCATGGCTTTTTTATAATAGGAGTCGTAATACTCCGATGAAAGCATAAGCGAGCCGAGCATAATTTGTCTTTTTACTTCCAGTCCAAAGCCTTCGTTTCTGGAAAGCCGGTATACTTCGGAAAGCGTTTTTGCATCAGGGCTGCGGTATCCAAATCTGAGGCCGTCATATTTTGCAAGGTTTGATGATGCTTCGGCAGAGCTAATAATACAATACGTTGGGATTATGTAATCCATCAAGGGCATTTCAAATTCTTCGATACATACGCCCGCCGCTTCAAACTCTTTCGCTGCCGCAAGAACGGCGGCTTTTACATCCGCGTCAATGCTGCCGGAAAGGAAATTGCGCGGTAAGCCAATTCTTATTTTTCTGTTCTCTGGCACTTTAAACTCAAACGGTTTTTCGATGAGGCATGTGCTGTCTTTTTCGTCCGGCCCTGAAATGATCGACAGCAGGGCAGCGCAGTCCTCGATGTCTTGGCCCATTGGGCCGGCCTGATCAAGCGATGAAGCGCAGGCGGCAATCCCAAACCTTGATACCGAGCCATATGTCGGCTTGATACCGGTAATGCCGCAGAAAGAGCAGGGCTGCCGTATATTGCCGCCTGTATCGGAACCGAGCGCCAATGGAATTTCCCCGGCGGCTATTGCTGCAGCGCTGCCACCGGACGAACCGCCCGCAACACGTGATGTATCCCAGGGATTGCGAACGGCGCCAAACGCCCCCGTCTCGCTGGAGCTGCCCAACGCAAATTCGTCCATGTTGAGTTTCCCAAGCACTATCATGCCGGCGTGTTCCATTTTTTCTACCACTGTGGCATCGAATACCGGCTTATAAGTGCCAAGCATCTTTGACGCACAGGTAGTCTCCAGCCCCATTGTAGAAATATTATCTTTCAACGCAATGGGCACCCCCGCAAGCGACGAAAGCGATTCTCCATTATCAATACGCACCTGTATGTCGTGCGCCCGCTCAAGCGCCCTATTTTTCGCCACCGCAACAAACGCATTAATCCGCGCATCATTCTTCTCAATACTATCAATGTAAGCGCCCACCACTTCAGAAACACTCAATCTCTTTTCTCTGATAGCCGCCGCCAACCCCAAAGCCGTCAAGCCCGTAATTTCCTCATTCCTCATTTCTCATCCCTCATTCCATCGTTTTTGGTGCAATGAAAAATTCCTTGTTCCTGACCGGCGCGTTTTTTAAAATGAGTTCGCGGTCAAAGGATGGGTGTACTGTGTCATCCCGAAAAACGTTACTGTTGCAAAAAACGTGACTGCACTCCGCCACACCGTCAGTATGTAAATCGCTGAGCGGCGCAATGCCGTTGACGATTTTTTGTAAGTCATCCGCCAGACGGCTTTTTTCTTTGTCGGAAAGCGTGAGGCAGGATAAATCTTCCAGATATGATAGCAGGTTGTTGTCAATGTGCATGGCATATCCCCTCTGTTATGTTCTTAAATGATACTCTTGCAGTGAACAGACATTTTTGCCATCACTCTTTGCTTTTTCCTCAATGCCTTTTGCGCCGGCCAGCGCCGCTGTTAAGGTGGTCATGTACGGAATATTGTACTTGATTGCCGATTTTCTGATATACGAACCGTCCTCATTACTGCGCTTGCTGCCACTGGCGGTATTGATGATCATTTGCAACTGACGATTTTTTATCGCGTCTTCAATATTGGGCCGGCCTTCATTAAGCTTATAAATCAGTTCAGCGCGTATGCCTTTTTCGGTAAGATAAGCGTGTGTTCCTCTCGTGGCAACAATGGTGAAACCAAGGGCTTCAAGTTTTTTTGCCACCTCTTCCAGTGCGTCACGATCGTTTTTGGCGATTGAGATTAATACCGAACCGGAAAGCGGTAAAATGGTTTTACTGGCTTCGAGCGCTTTGTAAAATGCAAGCCCAAATGAATCAGACAATCCCAACACTTCGCCGGTCGAGCGCATTTCGGGTCCCAATACCGGATCAACTTCCGGGAACATATTGAAGGGGAGTACCGCTTCTTTGACGCCGTAATACGATATGTTCGGCATTTTCATTGATGCGAGAGCGACATGGTCGCCCGTATGTTTTGCCATAATCAACTTGGTGGCAATATTTGCCATGTTCAAATTACATACCTTGGAAACAATCGGCACGGTTCGGGATGCGCGGGGATTGGCTTCCAGAACATAGACCTTGCCCTGGTGGATGGCATATTGAATATTAATCAATCCGACAACGCCCAACTCGCCGGCAATTTTGCAGGTATAGTCGCGGATAGTTTCAGTTTGCTCTTTGGTAATATTAACCGTGGGAATTACGCAGGCCGAATCGCCGGAGTGAATACCGGCATATTCAATATGTTCCATAATTGCCGGCATAAACGCATTCTTGCCGTCTGCAAGCGCGTCCGCCTCACATTCAAGGGCATTATTCAGGAAACGGTCGATGAGTATCGGCGCTTCATTACTGATAAAGTGAGCATTAGTCTGAATATAATTTTTAAGCTGATCGTTATCAAACACAATTTCCATTGCGCGGCCGCCCAATACATACGATGGCCTGACCATTACCGGATAGCCGATATGGTTTGCAACGGCAGCCGCTTCTTCATAATTACACGCCATTCCCGACTCGGGCATGGGGATGTCCATCTGTTCCATCATTTTTCTGAACAGATCCCGGTCTTCGGCAAGGGCGATAACTTCCGGCGTGGTTCCCAGTATCGGTACTCCCGCCTGCTTCAGCTCCATGGCAATATTCAACGGCGTCTGTCCGCCAAACTGCACAATGCAGCCCAAAGGCTGCTCATGTTCGCAGATTGACAGTACATCTTCGACAGTGAGCGGTTCAAAGTAGAGTTTACTCGAAGTATCGTAGTCGGTGGAAACCGTTTCGGGATTGCAGTTGATCATGATTGTCTCAAAGCCTGCTTCCCGCAGGGCAAAGGCGGTATGGACGCAGCAGTAATCAAATTCAATGCCCTGACCGATTCGGTTGGGACCGCCTCCCAGAATAATAACCTTTTTGTTGTGAGCCGTAACTGGTTTCGCTTTTATTCCCCGTTTTTCCCTTGATGCAGCCACTTCGCCGCCCAGTATTCCCAGGCCGTTATAGCTTGAGTAATAATATTCCGCATCGGCGCCGCTGACCGGCACTATATCCCATTCTTCCCGTATGCCCAGTACCTTTCGGTGCAGCCTGATATATTCTTCCGGCACCTCAAGCAGCCTGGCAAGGTATTTGTCAGCAAAGCCGTCTTTTTTTGCCTTGATCAGCAGCTCATTGGGCAGAACCCGTTTTTTATAGTTTAAGATTTCAGTTTCAAGGTCCACCAGCTCCTGCATTTGCTGCAGATAATATTTTTTTATTTTGGAAATATCGTATATTTTATCAACGCCGACTCCCTTGCGCAGCGCTTCATAAATGGCAAAAAACCGTTCGCTGTTGGGGATGGCTATTTTTTGCAGCAATGCGCCAATGCTTAACTCGTGGAAATTACCTGCAAAACCCAGTCCGCTTCTGCCAATTTCCAGCGAACGTACTGCTTTTTGAAACGCTTCCTTGAAAGTGCGCCCGATGCTCATCACTTCACCGACCGCGCGCATCTGTGTTCCCAGCTTGTCTTCTATCCCGGCAAATTTTTCAAAGGCCCAGCGGGCAAATTTCAATACAATGTAATCGCCGTAGGGTACATATTTGTCCATGGTGCCGTCTTTCCAGTACGGGATTTCATCCAGGGTAAGCCCTGCGGCAAGCAGCGCCGACACATAGGCAATGGGGAATCCGGTTGCCTTGGACGCAAGGGCCGAGGAACGGGAGGTTCGGGGGTTTATTTCAATAACCACGATTCTATCGCTTACCGGGTCATGGGCCATCTGCACATTGGTTCCGCCGATAACGCCTACCTCCGAAACAATATTGAATGCGGTTTGTTTCAGCCTTTCCTGCACTGCCTTATCAATCGTCAGCATTGGTACGGCGCAGAATGAGTCGCCGGTATGCACGCCCACCGGATCGATATTTTCGATCATGCAGATCGCAATCATCTGATTTTTTGCGTCTCTGACAACCTCGACTTCAAGCTCTTCCCAGCCCAGGATGCTTTCTTCCACCAAAATCTGCCCGATCATTGAGGCCTGTATACCCCGGTTGGCAATGATCTGCAGTTCCTCTTTGTTGTAGACAATGCCGCCGCCGGTTCCGCCCATGGTATAGGCGGGCCGGATTACCACCGGGTAACCTAGTCTGTCCGCAACCGCCTCCGCCTGTTCAACGGTGAGCGCTTCTGCGCTGCGGGGCATTTCCACGCCAATTTTGTCCATTGCCTTCTTGAATTCGATGCGATCTTCGCCGCGTTCGATGGCGTCAAGATTTACGCCAATGACTTTTACCTTGTATTGTTCCAGTACGCCGGCTTTTTGCAGTTGCAGGCTCAAATTAAGGCCTGTTTGGCCGCCCAAATTGGGCAATAATGCGTCGGGACGCTCTTTGTCGATAATGTCGGTAAGCCGCGCCACATTCAATGGCTCAATGTAGGTAACGTCGGCAACGACCGGATCGGTCATAATGGTGGCCGGGTTGGAGTTGACCAGTATTATTTTATACCCTAAATTCCGCAGCGCCTTGCATGCCTGCGTCCCTGAATAGTCAAATTCGCAGGCCTGCCCGATGACGATGGGGCCCGACCCGATAATCATAATGGTGTGGATATCCGTTCTTTTTGGCATTTTTATAGTCCTTTAGTCATATTTTCACAGCTTTTGTCCATTGTCAAGAGCACGGAGCAAAGACTAAACTTGCCCCGCTTCATACCGCAAAAACCCCGGTGTAGCGGGCGGCGGGGGCGGCAAAAAGCTGGGGGAGACCGCTGCCACAGCCCCGTCCTGCCTTTGGGCTTGCTACAAGGTATTTGGTTATTTTATGGCTCCGAGTATCCTCATATCCAGTGTGCCGGACGCCATTACTGTACCCCTAAGTTTATGATTTTTCTCGCTGGTCTGTTCTGCGGGGACGCCCAGAATTTTTGCCGCCCCCGCCGCCCGCTACACCGGGGCCATTACTGGCAAATGGGGTACGTTTAGCTGTGGGTGGAGGGGGGAAATGAGGAATGAGGGGGTGGTTTGTAATCTGGGCGGGTGGAGCCAGGGATAAGATAGGGAACAATGACTTTTTTCTCTGTTCTTTTTCCCCCTTGACGTTTTTTTGGAAATGTGGTAGTATATTCACCATGCAGAGCATGACTGGTCAGTGGCAAAAAACGTGCGGAAATTCGAGCGAATTTTTCCCGGAAATGTTCGGCTTGGCACGGAACTTGCTACACACACACACACACACACACACACACACATGAATTCACCAGCTTAAATTTTCTCAAAAAAATTTGCCCTAATAGAGGGACTGGGGAAGAGGCTGTCCGAAGTATCAGAATACAACTCGGAAGCGTTTTTCTTGTCCGTACATCATTTCGTCGTTCGAATTATCAATATATTTCTCGTAAGTCCCTCAATAGTCCGACCGACAACACAGAGGACAATTAGTTTGTAATAAAAATTCTGTTATAGAATTTTTTAATATAATTGGTTTATTGGAAACCTAAAAAGGAGTGAAATATGAGAAGGATTTT
>WQXQ01000116.1 GCA_009784775.1 Treponema sp. | reverse complement strand
TCAGATAATCGAATCCAAAAAATTGTCCGAAAGCGAAAATTTGTGGCTCAAATCCCTGCGAAATGACTTGGAAATTCGTAACGCTGATGGTATACTTAAAGAGACAAAGCAGTGGCAAGGTAAAATGCCGCTGGACGCATATTTCGACATATTATTGCGGGCAAACCGTGACACATTTCTGGAGGTACTTGATATGAAAACAGCGCCGACACTTGAATCAATTTTGACCGAAGCTGGCCTCCTTCCCAAGTGGATTGCACAAGGTAAAGCCGAGGGCAAAGCCGAAGGAGAAGCAAAGGGCAAAGCTGAAGTAGCACGGAATTTGTTTGCGATGCAAATGCCCATAGAGATGATAGCCCAAGCAGTGCAAATGCCCGTTGAAGAAGTCCACGCCCTCGCTTCGGGTTAAATCCAGTACAAAAAAGAGAAAAGAACAGAGGAACAGTGAAAAAAGAACAAAGTCACAAAATTTTGGGCTTGGCACTGGGCGAAAACCCCTCCACTCATAGCTAAACGTGCCCCTTCCTTTGTCAGCAATAGCCCCTGCCGCTCACCCCACCGGGGTTGTTTTGGTATTGATGGGGCACGTTTTGGGTCAATAATGACAAAAAATCAAAAAATGTAATTTTTTCTATTGTACTAGTGGCCGATAATGTGGTATATTGAGATATTCATAAAACCGGAGTGGTATGTCATACCTGTAGCCGGAAAAAATTGAGGAGGATTTGCATGAAAAAAATTTTGTCTCTTTGTTTAGTGTTGTTGTTTCTGAGTCCCGTTCTGTTTGCCGATGATGCCAAAACAATGCCTGGGAAAGTAGGCCGGCTCTATCTGGCTCCCAGCATGACTTTTGTTCCAGGTCAGTATGATGAGAAAGCAAAACGGAGTGATTATGAGGCTGGTACCCTCAAAATCTTTAATCTGGGTTTTGCTCTGGAATACGGTTTTAATGACTGGATTACCGGCGCCGCTCAATGGGCACCCGGTATAACTGTCGCGTCGGATATAAAACCCGCATTAAAAGAAAAAGGTATGGATCCTAAAGGAGATATTAATACTAATGGTACAGCCGACCTCTTTTTAGGTGTAAAATTCCAGCTTATCAGTTGGACAAATGAAACACCTCAAAAGGAAAAAACGGTATCTACCCATGATAATATTCGATTTTCTGTGGCGCCGGGTATCAAGATCCCGCTGGGGGGCCCTGATTTTGAGGAAGAAGCCAAGAACATGGGTAAAGATGAAGACGCAACTTTTGGCTCGATGGACAAACATGCGCTTGCCATGGGCGGCAGGTTCTATCTTGATTTTATGCTAAGTAAAAATTTCTTTATCAACCTGTACAATGAAACCATTTTCTATCCTGTTAAGCAGGATTTAAATAAGGCTGGGCCGGAGTTCTATGCAATTAAAGGTGCAATTGCACCAGGAATGGGCCCAGCTGCAGCGACTGTGATGGCTGCTGAAGGAGAGATAGACTATAAATTAGATATGACATGGGAAGTTGAGCCGAATTATACCTTTCATCCTGGCGATGGAGTTTCCCTTGCCGTTGGTCTGCCGCTCAAATATACCTTTTCTCCCCCTCCTGAATTTTCTGTAGAAACAAAACTTTCAGGACCTGCAAAAGCAGGAGTAGAAAAAGCAATTATAGATAATTTGGAAGCCCAATTCGGTAAGCAAAATGGTACGCACACTCTGGGTTTGAATCCCAGTGCGACGGCATTCTTTTACAAGCTTCCGATGCCGCTGGAATTTAAAGCGCAGTACAATATTCCCCTCTGGGCAAGAAGCGAAAAAGCCAAACACACCTTTGCCTTGCAGATCAGAGCATATTTTAAAATCCCCTAAGAAATAGCGATTAATTAAGTAATGAAAAGAGGGAACTCACTTGGGTTCCCTCTTTTTTTCTTTCTTAAACTCCGTGCCTTTGCGTCTCCGTGAGCTTCGTGTGAAAAATTAACCAATTATCACTGTTTGAATTCCTCGGGGTGGGCAGTACAGTGTTGTGGTGTCGCCGCCTTCGCAGAGTTCGTATCGCATATCGGCTTCGGTGCGGTTCATTACCACGATAGCCAGAGAACCATCGCTGTTCTTAAACGCGCAACATTCCATCATATTGCCCATTTTTCCATCGACCGTTGCCGGGGTCATATACGAATCGATCGTACAAGCTATGCGCTGTGCCTGTGGTTTGATAAAACGGCTGAAATGTCCAATATAGTAATAGGAACTCTGATAATGCAGTTCGCCCTTAGCTGTGTCAACCAAAATCGGCGCATCGCAGAAGTTGCCGACATGGTTGGGGCCGCCCTGCATATCAAGGGCGATGTTCCAGTCAATCCAGCCGGTTAGGCCATTATTCAAATCGTTGATAATATTATGCCCATACCGTTCGCCGGGGAACCATGCGCCGGGCCGGGGGCCGCCTTCGATGCAGCCTTCGCTAAAGAATATTTCTTTGCTGGGGAATGCCTTGGCAATTTTGGCAAGGTTTTCATATTGGTCGCCTGAATACCAGTGAATGGCAACGCCGTCAATATATTTGTCCGCGTTGGAAACAGCCATGGATTCTGAAAAACGATCCCAGATAATATCGCGGTTATGATCCACGATGAGCAGTTTTATTTTGTCTGCAGCGCCCGTATATTTTTCCAACGCCGGCCCCAGGTGATGAGCGGCAAATTCGCCTTCTTCGACCCCTGTCCACTGGCAGGAATCCCATACCATTTTTGCAAGCGGTTCATTTTGCACGCTTACCATCCAGGTATTAATTCCCCGTTTTTTGAGCTCGTCAATAAAGCGTACAAAATAGTCAGCCCACAGCGGATAATATTTTTTGAGTAATGTGCCGCCGTTGTTCATTTCGCCGTTGTCTTTCATCCATGCCGGCGGCGACCAGGGTGAAACCATAACTTTCAGGTTTCCTCCCATACAATCCTGGGCTTCTTTTACCAGCGGGGTGATGTATTTGTCGGTTCGTTCCATGCAGAACGATTTCAGGCTTTCGTCGGGTTGTTCAACACAGGCCCAGTTTCCCAGCGAAAAGTCGCAGCTGTTCATGTGGGTTCTGCCAATGGTGTAGCGATTGCCTTTTTCCGGGGAAAAATACGCAGCCACCGCTTCTTGCCGTTTTTCCGCTGGTATAAGCGAAAGCACATAACCGGAAGATTCGGTCAGGGCGCCGCCAAAACCGTGTACGCGCTGGAATGTGCGTCCCTGATCCAGACGAATAGTACAGGAAAGATGTTTTTTGTCTGCCAGTGTTCTTTCCGCCGCAGGGATGGGACTAATCCGCTTGGTGGTATCCTTTGCCGTCTCAAAAATGCTTTTAATCTTCATACAGTTCCTCCAATTTTTGGCTTGCTTATTTTAGCGTCAGTGTTACGCGTTTTGCAATATAACTGTGTACCAGTTCCGGCGCCATCATAAAGCCGCGCCGGTAGCCGCTGCCGATTTCTTCGTAGAAGCCGGGACATTCCAATATGACGGAGAGTACATTGTCGCCGTTGATGTTGGTGTATGATTCCGGAATGAAGAAGTTTTCCTGCGGGCCTAAAATGTCATAACGTGCCAGCGGCCAGCCGTTGACGTAGGCGGTAAGCCGTTCATCAGCGCCAAGGGGGATGTATTCCAGCGGCGCGGAAAATTCTGCCGCCGCGCTGCACGTAAAGTTCCGCCTGAACCAGACAATGTGTCCCAGCTCTTTGTCAGTTACCAGTTTTTTTGCCTTGGGCGCAGTGCGCCAGCCGCTGTCGTTGCAGGCAAGTTTGGTAAAGCCGTCTGCCATTCCCTGCAGCCCTTGTCGTACAGAGAAGGACTCCAGCGAAATGTTGACTGCGGTTCCGTCCGAATATTTGCCGCTTATGATAAACGGTTTCATGATGCCGCTGTATTTTACAATCGCGCCTTCATGCGGATGCGATTTATTGTGGAATTCATTGGCGTACAGTACGGTCAGGCTATTGCTGCCCGGCTTAAGCTGGCGGGTAATATCTTTTTGCCGAATGGACTTGTTGCGGGAGCGGAATACCAGTTCGCCGTTCACATACACCAGATATCGATCTACGTCGTTGTGTTCAAAACTCATGAAGATATGTTCGGGGGTTTTGTCTATGGTGAACTGAGTGCGGTACCAGTAGTAACCATGCTCCAGGAAACCGGCCTCTTCCAGGGAAATGGGTTTTTCCAGTTTGCGCCATGCGGAATGGTTATATGCGGGATCCGTTTCGGCGGAATCGCTTTTGTATTTCCAGTCTGAAGTCCACTGTACTGTTGGGCGGTTGGTAAATTTGCCGGTTTTGAGGCCGGTGGAACGCATACCGCAGGAACACGTTTTTACGGGTAGAGGTTCATTATCCCATGCCGCCGTTTGGAAGCCCTTGCCGCCGGTCATGGAGTAAAACCGTACCTTATTGTTTGCCTGTTCTTTGACTTGCAGGGTGAGCGATACGCAGTCGGCCTTTTCAGCAAGCTCTTGCAAATAATAACAATCGTGGAATAACAAGCCGTCCTTCAGTTCTTCTATCCTGCCGCAATAGCTGGTATCTACCAAAAACAGCGTATGTGTCCCCGTTTTGACTATCTGTATGCCGTCGTGGACATAGCGGAGTGTGGTACTGGCGCTGCCATTGGGGTACAGTTCAGTATTGCCGGAAATAATGCGTATAGTGCCTGCCTCGACATTCAGTGAAAGTTCACCGGTGGTTCCCTTTTTGCCGCACAGCACAATGGCGGTTTCAGCGCCGTATGCTTTGGTCAGCAGCAGTTCCGATGTCGCATAATTGATACGCAAACCGCCTGCCTTAAAGGCGATGGGAACCATGCGGGTTTCTTTGGGAGCAATGGTGGTGCGGAACTTGTACGGTGATCCGGTAACATCGGATGCTACGCTTATTTCCAGTGATTTGGGTTGTTCCTCGACATTTCTGACAAAGAAGAAACGCCCGTTGCCGCAGCCTTCTTCATAAGTGGTAAAGTTTTCAAAACCCTTGTTGAGTGATATGTCCAGTGCGGCGGAATCTTTGCCCAATACGGCAATGTCTTCGCCGCCGCCCGTGATACTTACATACCGTTTGCCGTCACTCTCGGTTATAATCTTGGAAAACTCCCGCGCGAATCGGATAAAACCCTTAATCCAGTAGTATTTGTCCTTGTGTATTTCGCCGCTTTCCCGAATGGGTGAGCCGCCAAAGTCGTAACTGGTGATATTGCCGTAGCCGCCCAGCGATGTATCACCGCGCGCGCCGATGAACGGAAACATGGTGCCGCCTGCCATCATGTAATAGTTGACGATAGATGCTCCGGTGATGAATACGCTTTTGGAAACGCTTGCCACCAGGTCCAGATCAGGTTCGTAGGTGGGCGCGCCAATCTGCGAGAACCAGCCGGCCTGCAGTTCCAGTATCATGATGGGCGAATCGGACTGGGATTTTTTTGAACTGAGCAATTTTTCTTCAAAGCGCTCAAACTCGCCCATCCACAGGCCGGGTATGTCGGGATAGTAGGTGCGGGTGTCGATGATGCCGCGTCCGCGGAGGAATTCCGCTTCGTTGGCGAATTTGGGCACGTCGATACCGAATTTTTCCATGGTTCCCTTGAGGAACATGAAATACGCAATTGCGTCATCCACCGTAATGGTTTCTTCGCCGTATTCGATAAGATGGTCGTATTCGTTTTCAAGCTGGGCGGCAATGATGCAGCCGCCGTTGGTTATCAGGTGTTTATTTATCTGGTCCGCGCAGGATTTGTACCAATACGAGCACAGATCAAGGTATTTTTGGTCCATCATACGCAGGCGGAACTCGCCGCGGGCAATTTTGGCGATAAGCCAGTCCGGGTGGCCGCCAAAGTCCAGTTCGGCGCAGATATACGGACCTGGCTTGATCAATACACGCAAGCCATATTTCTGGCACAGCGTTAAAAACCGGTCCAGGTCGTAGTCGCCGTCCCAGCGCTGTTTGCCCTCTTCCGGTTCGTGCATATTCCAGGCGATATACACCGAAATAAGGTTTGCCCCGGTTGCCTTGAACTTTTGGAGCCTATCCTCCCATAAAGCGGCAGGCGTCTTAAAATAGTGAAATTCACCGCCGATGAGAAATTCTCTTTTACCGTTGATAATAAACCCGTGTTTGTCGTAGCTGATAATGCCATCTTTCATTTAGGAGCCCTCGCTTTGCATTTAGTCCTTGCATAAAGCTACTTTGTAATAGAAGAAAAGTCAACAGATTTTTCTCCCATTTTCCTCACACGGAGGCACAAAGGCACCAAAACACAAGGAAAAGCGGGGAATTTGCGAATAAACCGGGTTACAGGCGCCGATCGGATTTGAACCGATGCATAACGGTTTTGCAGACCGCTCCCTTACCACTTGGGTACGGCGCCACTTTGGTCAGTATAGCAGGAAAAAGGGGGGCTTGTCTAGCGGGGGATTGGGGGAATTTGCCTTAAAAGTTCTATGGATTTTAGCACCGCTTTTTCATCTACCAATTTTCCGGTTATATATTTATGAATTGTAGATTCTTTACTTAAATCTCTAAACTAGTCTCCACTCCGTTACCCAACTGCAGGTAGATACGCTGGCCCCATTCGTCGTAGCCTATCTGCCGGACATACGGGAATTGTTCGCCGCGGTTTCTCCCGGTGATGCTCGTCACGTTGCCGCCGTAGTCGTATCCGTAGTGC
>WQXQ01000115.1 GCA_009784775.1 Treponema sp. | reverse complement strand
GAGCGAAGGAGGGAAACATAGGGAATGGAGTGGGGTGGAAGAGGGGGGCACGAGGGAATGAGGAATTAGCAATGAGTAATGAGAAAAAGCAGAGGAAAGAACAGGGAACAAAGAACAAAGGTTTTTGTATGCAAGTATCACTTGTGCCATAACGCACAGATTGGAGACAGGGATTTTGTTCATTGTTCTTTTTTCACTGTTCACTTGCCTTTCCTCATTTTCTTTTCCCCGCGTTTCTTTCGCTTATTGGGAGTATTTTACGGGGTTTCAAGTGAAATTGTCAAGGGCAAAAAAGGGCCAGTTTTGGGGGGGGGAATGGTGTTTTTTTCTTGACATCGCCCGTGGGATAGCGTATTTTTACATTATAGGGAGATAATTATGGCAGAAGTACAAACCGCCGAACCATTGGTTCACAATGCCCCTACTTTTGAGACGGTCTGGGCAGCTTTACAGGAAACAGATCGAATGTTAAAGGAAAATGCCCGTCGGCATGAAGAACTTGCCTTGTCTCAAAAAGAAACTGATCGGCAGATGCAAGAAACTGATCTCCAAATTAAGGAAACCAATCGCCAGATGAAGGAATACAATAAACGGTTTGGTGATTTTACCAATCGTTTTGGCGAAATGGTTGAATATATGGTTGCGCCCAATCTTCGGGATAAATTCAATGAGATGGGTTTTGATTTCCAGAAAGTCTGTACCAATAATAAATTCCATGATAATAAAAACAATATTAAGTTTGAAGTTGATATTATGCTTGAAAACGGCGACAAGGCCATGCTGGTTGAAGTAAAAACCAAGCTTACTACCGAACATATCAATGAGCACATCGAGCGCATTGAAAAAATGCGAGCGTATGCCGATTTACGCGGCGACAAACGCTCTTTTTTAGGCGCGGCTGCCGGTGTGGTTATACCACCGGGTGTAAAAGAGTATGCGTTAAAACAAGGCTTTTTTGTTATAGAACCTTCGGGAGAAACATTTAACGTTACTCTGCCGTATAATCAGCCAAAAGAATGGTAAATTGAGGAGTAAACCCTTACAGCATTTCCAATAATGCAGAAACGTCCGCGGGGATGGTTTGGGAATGGACGGTTCGCCCCATCGCGCGGGCAAGCGATTCGGGTACGGGCGCGGGGCCGGTGAGCGGATCGACGGTTTCGGAAAACTTTGCCGGGTGGGCGGTGGATAGTATGCCCACTGAACCGGTGACCTTGTTTTCGGCTAACAGTTTATCCACGCCTTTCCAGCCGACGGCGCTGTGCGGGTCAAGAAAATAGCCTGCTTCGGTATGCACTTGCGCGATGGTCTCCCGTGTTTCATCATCCGAGACGGAAATACCCAGAATAATTCGCCGCATTTCCTCCCACGAAAAATGCGCCGCCATACGCTCGAAGTTGCTGGGGGCGCCCACGTCCATCGCGTTGGAAATAGTCGCCTGTGAAATCCGTGCCTGATATTCGCCCGAGTCAAGATAATCGGGAACCGTTTTGTTAACGTTAGTCGCCGCAATAAATTGCCGTATCGGCGCGCCCATTTTCAGGGCGTAAAGCCCGGCGGTAAGGTTGCCAAAGTTGCCGGAGGGAACGCAAAGAATAATGGGTAATGGGGACTGGGGACTAGGGACTAGGGATCGTTGTTTGGTATCTAAGCGTGTTGACGACTCGTTATACTTTCTAACATCATTCCCCAGTCCCCAGTCCCTAGTCCCTAATTCAACTCGCGGAGTTGCATTGCCGTCGGGGTCGGTTTTGCCGGAGGAGGCTCTGCCGGCGGCGGCGGTGTAGTAGGCTGCCTGGGGGATAAGCCTGCTGATGTTAATTGAATTTGCCGAGGAAAGACAGAGCCTTTTTTTGAGGGCTTCATCGGCGAGGGCGGCTTTGACCAGGTGTTGGCAGTCGTCGAAGCTGCCTTCAACGGCGAGGGCGGAAATGTTGCCGCCAAGGCCGGCGATTTGCCGTTCCTGCAAGGGGGTTATTCTGCCTTTGGGATACAGGACGGTAACGGAAATGCCGGGGACTTCAAAAAAGCCGTCGGCGACTGCTCCGCCGGTGTCGCCGGATGTGGCAACGAGTATATGCAGGGGTTTGTCCTCGCCGCGGCGCAGGTACGCAAAGGCCCGCGCCATAAACCGGGCGCCAAAATCTTTGAAAGCGGCGGTTGGCCCGTGAAACAATTCCAGTACCAGCCGGTCGCCAACGCCCACCAGCGGCGCGCCGAAAGGATAGGCGGAAACGGTAATATCTTCCAAAACGGAATCGGGCATTTCGCCCTGCACATACGGTTTGATGGTTTCCAGCGCGATGTCGCGGTAATCCATTGTTCCCAGCGATGACAGCACCGCGGAGGGGTACTGGGGAATTACTTCCGGTACAAATAATCCGCCGTCCGGAGCAAGGCCGGTAAGGGCAGCGGTCGCAAAATTGACAAAGGTGTTTTTGTTTCTGGTGCTGTAGTAACGCATAGGGATATTGTAACACAGCTTGCGGTTTTGGTGAAGTCGTGTCATAATGCCTAAATAAGCGTGAATACCAAAAAAATTTTACTGCTTTCCGATTCTCACGGTAATATCCAGGGGCTTACCGCTGTTCTCAAATGGGCAAATGACTATGCGCCCGATCTTGCGGTTTATTTGGGTGATGGCGTTGCCGATCTGCCAAAGGCGGAAATGGCGTCGGGTTTTGTCTGCGAATGGCAAAAAGTGCGGGGGAATAACGATTGGGGATTTTCCGTGTCAGATCCAGAGACTGCGGTGTTTGATTTTGGCGGGCATCGTTTTTTTATGTGCCACGGACACCGGTATGGGCTGCACTGGGGAGAAACCCATTCGTTTATCGCCGCAGCGCGCAACAATGGGGCCACCGTAGCGCTTTTTGGGCATACCCATGCTCCCTTTCTGGGTAATGATAACAGCCTCTTATTGCTTAATCCCGGCAGTATTAGTAGACCCCGCAGCAACGTTGGCGCAACATTCGCCGTGCTTGAATGTTCTCCCGATACGCCGCCCCAAGTCCGTTTTTTTGGTATCGGCTTGGGGGGAGCGATAACTACTCTTCCTTCAATAATGCGTCATTGTTCAGTACCTTGAACGAAATGACTTTGGGACGATTGCTGTCTCGTACAACGATGCCTTCTTTTTCAAGGCCGCTGGGGTATTTGCCTTTTGCTTTTTCCAGCAGCGTTTCCAGTGTGTAGGAAAAACTATCGCCGCGCTCTTCCAGCGGCACAACTTGAAGGCCGAAATCGGCGCATATCTTGACGGCTTCATCGTAGGGAAAATAGGAACCGGCATCCCAGTCCTTTACGTCAAAGACATACCACTCGATACCCGGCAGCCGCAATTTGTTTTTCTGAATGCCGGGGCCGCATATTTCGCCGGTGAGTACAATGTTTTTTCCGTAGCGCGCCAGTTTTTCTTTCAGGCCGTAGTGGTATACCGGCATCCAGTACAAAGCGCCTTCATCGTCTTTGATTTCTTTGTTCCGGCTGCAGCAGCCGATTTTTCCGTCGATGTAATACACAATGCCCGAAGTGCCGTCCATTTTGGTGGTGATGTAGTACGGCTTGCCCGTTAACTGTTCGATAAGCTCCATTGCCGACTGAATCCGGATTTCATCAGAGGCGGGAATGCCGTACGGCCGTTCGCCGATAATAACGCCGCTGTCATTCGCCGTTTCGGGAATGTACCATTTTTTGACGCCAAGTTTTTCGGTTAGATCCTCGCCTTCGGCAAGCGATCCCAATTCAGGAAATTTTACCAATGGTAACAATAATCCCTGTGAAAGCTGACCCCGCATTTTTACCGTGCGGATGCGGAAGCCTTTGCCGTTATCAACATTGTCGCGGTATGAAGTATTCCGTAAAAATTCATACCGGGGATCTTCCGGCAGGAAGCTGTCAACTTCAAAATAGATGCCCATATCTCCGGCCTGAAACTCGCCTTTTTTGGCCACGCATTGCCAGCCCATAACGTGGGCAAGTTCCAGAAAATCTGAATCCGGAATGGGACTAATCATTTTTACTTTTTGAACGGTAACCAGTGATCGCATTGTTTTTCTCCTAACGCTTAAATCGTAATGTTTCCAGTGACGACCCGCCGCGGGTAATGCCGAACCATAGTTCTTTGGCGGTTTTTTCCCGCAGTAATTTGTAATAGGCAGGAAGGTCTTTGATATTTTCTCCGTTAATCGACGTTATCAAATCGCCCTGCCGCAGACCGATTATATCCGCTGGGCTGTTGGTCAGTATTTGAGCGACATACAGGCCCTGCGCGTCCTTGTCCAGCTTGAGCGTTTCTTTTAATTCGTTACTGAGGGGAACGATGTGTACGCCGGGCCAGAGTTTTTTACTGTCCGAAACAACCTCATCGGTGCGGGCCTCAATGCGAACCTGAATGTCCCGCGAAGCGCCGTCTCTGATGACCGTGAATGCCGCGCGATCGCCAGGCCTGAGATCGCCGACCATCATCGTCAGCTGGTTGACACCTCTGATTTCCTTGCCGTCAACGTGAGTGATAAAATCGCCGGGGGCAATGCCGCCCTTGTCCGCCGGCGAACCAAGGAACACCTGTGAGGCAAGCGCCCCGCGTTTGCCATCAAGACCCAATGCCGTGGTGGTTTCTTTTCCTGGCTCGTTCAACTGTACGCCCAGCCAGCCGTAACTCACCGCGCCGGAACTAATAAATTCATCAATGGATCGTTTGGCATTATTGATGGGAATGGCAAAACCCAGACCCACATTGCCGCCGCCGGTGGGGCTGGCGATCCACGTGTTGATACCGATAACCTCGCCCCGTATATTCACCAGCGGCCCGCCGGAGTTACCCTGATTGATGGGCGCATCGGTTTGGATAAAGTCATTGATATTGCCGCCCGGTCCGCCGGTGCGTCCCACTGCGCTGACAATTCCCATCGTCACTGAAAAAGAAAATTGATGTCCCAAAGGATTGCCCATGGCGATTGCCCAGTCTCCCACCCGTACGGTATCGGAATCGCCCAGTGCCGCCAGCGGGTAGGAATCGTTTGTCTTAAAGGAAACCAGCGCCAGATCTTTGCGCTCGTCTTTTCCCACCACCTCGGCAGGGTACTCATTGCCGTTCCGGGTGGTTATCCTGATCTCGGATGTATTATCGATAACGTGATGATTTGTTAACGCGTAGTAGACCCCGTCTTTGTGACGGACAATAATGCCCGAACCAAGGCCCTGTGAGCGATATTCCCGTTCCCGGCTGTCGGGACTGCGGTCACGGGGGCCAAAAAAGAATTCCCAGGGAATGCCGTTAAAGTTGGGAAGAGTCTGCCGCCGTACCGAAACGGTTCGCAACTCCACCACCGAAGGCAATACCTTGTCTGCCACCGCATTAAAGGCATTTTGCAGCCCTATGGCGACTGCCAGATCGTTTTCGGAAACAATTACCGGATTTGCCGGGTTTTCCTGGGCCTGAGCGATAAACTTTGTTTTGGGTGTCGAGCAGGTAAATGACAAAAAGGCCAGCGAAAAGCCAAAAATAACCCCGATCAGTACCAGATTAAACACCAGCAGATTTTTCGATTCCAATTTTTGCGCGAGATTCATACGTTTTTCTCCCCATAATAATGCTTATATCCTAATAATAAAAATATTGGTGAAAAGTTACAAGCACACAGCGCCGGATATATTTGTTTACCACTCCCGGGGAACAAAATTATCGGGTATGTCCATTTTCATTGTATCGCCGGTCTGTTCCAGCACATAAAAGCCAGCCGCAATAGCCGCTTCTTTTTCCTCGCCCCCAAATATTGCGCCTGCAATGGCTCCATATATGGTACGATTATCGTATTTTTTGTTCCGGTATTTCCGCAGTATTTCCAGCCGTTTGATATGGTGGTCAATATCCTGTTTTCGTGGTTTTGCCTTCACTTCCACTGCCATAATGCAGTCGCCGTTTTCCAGCAGTATGTCAATCTGTGCTATAACTTTTTTCTGGTCATCACGAATTTCATAGCCGCCGGGCGCAACACCGTAAAAATGATGTCCCAATTCATTAAACCGATCGGCAATACCGGGTGCAACCAAATGTTCCGCCAATTCACCAAACCGGTTGCTCAGTTCCCCGATTTTTCGGTCGGTTTCTTTCATTTGGTTGCGGTTTTCTTTCATCTGCCGATCGGTTTCTTGCTGCCGTTCGGCAATTTCCTGGAACATTGCCCATACTTTTTCAAAAGTGAGACCTTCTCCGGTTGGTGGGGCCTTGCCCTCTGGTCTTTCATTCACTGTCGTTGCCATTTGCAAACTCCTGTAATAATTATATCAGACTTTTGAAAATATGAAAACGCAAAAGTATTCATATTCAAGTCTGTATAGTATATATGGGTGAAACTGACGTTTTGCTTTAGTGTTTTGGAAAATTTGTTCAAAAAAAGGTAGCTGCTACCGATCCCTCCAAAAAAGGCGGATTTTTTACCCGGCAACGGGAATTACTGGATAATCCCCCAAAACCACCCCTTGACACTTTCACTTGAAACCCGTAATATAATGAGGAATTAGGAATTAGGAATTAGGAATGAGAAAAGGGGATGCGATAGTGCAACATATACTCAGTGATCAACTCAGCGCCCTGTGGGCTGCACTCGCCGCCCTGACCTCGCTCCGCGCCTCCCTCTACTCACTCCTCATTGCTAATTCCTCATTCCCTCGTGCCCCCCTCTCGCACGCGACTCCATTCGCCCTGTTACCACCGTT
>WQXQ01000114.1 GCA_009784775.1 Treponema sp. | reverse complement strand
TGCCCCGCAGCAATTCTTTCTGACCCATTGGTAATCTCCTGGCCATTACAACCTCCAGAGCTATTCTACCAAAGTGACATTTCTACTGGTTTTTCAAGGTGACATTATCAAAAATTTTCTACACTGTTAAAAATTCCTCACCCTAAATTCGCTCTATCATATGCGACAGGATTAGTTCTACGGTGAATGGAAAATTATGCTTAATCTATCTGCACTTTTCCACTCCTATCCGTTTGCAATGATCCGCAATGACGCAGCGGGAACAAAAAGGACTCACTGGGCGGCACAGGTTTTGACCGTACAAAACTAAAAGCGCGTTTAATCCTTTCCAGTACTTTTTGGGAAGGATAACACGCAGGGTCATTTCGGTTTCTTCGGGTGTTTTGGTGTTCAGCCAGCCGCAGCGGTTTGATATGCGATGCACGTGCACATCGACGCAAATGCCGGGAAGGTCAAAGGCTTCTATCAGTACCAGGTTGGCGGTTTTCCGGCCGACACCGGGCAAGGCCAATAGCGCATCCATGTCGGCGGGTACCGTGCCGTTGTATTGATCCAGCAAAATCGCGGCAATTTTTTTAAGGCTGGCCGCCTTGGTCCGGTAAAATCCCGCCGGATAGGCAAGCTTGGCAATGTGTTCCTCGCTCAGCGCGGCAAGTTTTTGCGGATTAGGGGCCTTTGCCAAAAGCCGTTTTGAGGCTTCCAGCGTTACCTCGTCCTTGGTGCGCAAGCTCAGAATCGTGGAAACCAGCACCGCCCAGGGGTCGTGTGCATAATATTCCGCCACAGTAGTCACCGAGGGCTCTGTAAGAGACCCGGGTTCCGCAGAATGCCTCTGCAAGCCCTTCCGCCAACTGGCAAGCGCCCGGTGTATGGCATCCCAGTTCATTATTCTTTTTCCAACAGGCACACTGCCAGGGCTTCCACGGCCTTGCCGTTTCCCACTGGCCCCAGGCCTTCGCCGGTTTTGCCTTTGACAAAAATGCAGTCGACAGAAACTTCCAACGTTTGCGCAAGAGACTGGCGGATACGGTCACGAAAAGGCAAAACCTTTGGCTCTTCACAAGAAACCACGCAGTCAAGGTTGACCAGCCGCCAGCCGGCCTGTTTCACCATGCCAAAAACAACCCGCAAAAGCTCCATGGAATCAGCGTCTTTCCATGTTTGGTCAGACGGCGGAAACAGGCCGCCAATATCGCCTAACGCAGCAGCGCCCAAAAGCGCATCGCTCACTGCATGGGCCAATACATCACCGTCGGAATGACCCAACTCGCCGCGTTTTGCAGGAAGCTCCACTCCCGCCAGCAAAAACCGCCGCCCTTTAACCAAGCGGTGTAAATCCCGCCCCAAGCCTACTCGTATCATAAGTCCTCCGGAAAAGTGATTTTACGGTTTTCAGGTTCGCCGGGGATGGCTGCCACTGGGCCGCAAAAGGCAGCCCATACTTCGGCATCGTCAGTGAATTCCTGCGCAAGCGCTTTTTGGTGAGCGGCGAGAATTTCGGGAAAAGCAAATGCCTGCGGTGTTTGTGCTGCTCCAATAACGGCGCGTTTCAAATGCCGCTGTATACAAACAGGATCGGCAAATGCCGCGGCATATGCCACGTCATTTGCCGCATCCAGCGGCATTTCCATTTCTTTGGGGGTTTCGGTCAGGGGCAGCAAGGGAATGACAGCGCGGCATTTTTGTACCGCAGCGATAATGCGCATGATAAGGGAAGGGCTAACAAAGGGACGAGCGCCGTCATGGATAAGCACAAAGTCGGGGGGCTGGATTTTCTCCAGCGCGGAAAGGGCGTTCCAAACAGAGGCCTGACGGGTTGCGCCGCCGGGAACAAAATGTATTTTGGCGCCATTTTCCCCCGCAAGCAATTCCGGCGGTAAGGCTTTTCGGGCTTCATCAGCTTCAGCCCCGGCCGCGACGGGCACGGTGATAACAATGGTTTGAATTTCGGGGATGGCGGCAAATGCCAAAACTGCAGCGCCCAGTACCGTCAAGCCATCAACCCTGCCAGGCAGGGGGCGGTACTCTTTTTTACCTGCATGGGATCCCATGCGAGTAGAGGTGCCGGCGGCGCACACTATCGCCGCAACCGTGGACTGCGTGTTATTCTTCAGGTGGCTCAAGGCGTTCGTGGATCAGATCTTCCACTTCTTTTTTTGATTTACGAAGCGAGATTGAAAGCTCATCTTCCAGAAGTTTTTGGGCAGAATCGTAGAGTTTCTTTTCCAAAATCGGCAGTTCCTTGACTTTGCTCCGGTGATACAGGGAACGAACTATGCACGCAATGTCCCTTATACTGCCTTTTTTCAAAAGGTCCAAATTCATTTGGTACCTCAGTTTCCAATCCGAGGGGATTGGGTCAAAGTCTTCGCCTATCAAATCCAGCGCTTTATTCGCTTCATCTCTGGACACAGTCGAACGTATACCCAATTCCGCCGCTTTATCAACCGGCGCCATAATAGTCATATCCGAAGCCTCGATATAAATGACATAGTACATCACTTTAGCGCCATTAAACTTTTTCTGTTCAATGGACTTGATAATACCAACGCCCTGACTGGGATACACTACTTTCTGATCAACCTGAAAACTTTTGACCTTGCTCATCCTATTTATTATATCAGAAAAATCAAAACTAGTCGAGCCTGCTTTATGGCCTTACCCACCCAATTGTGACAGAGGAATAGGGCCGGGGTTGTCGTTTTGACCTTCGGTGCGGGCAAGCTCTTCCAGCAGTTCTTTCCCCCGGCGGGAAAGTTTTTCCGGTATGTGAACGATAATTTTAATGTACAGATTCCCCCGGCGGCCTGCTGCGGGAACACCTTCATCGCGGATACGAAGCATTTTGCCGTTCTGCGTTCCCGCCGGCACCTTTACCTTGATTGTTTTGCCATCCAGGGTGCTTATATGAATATCCGCGCCCAAACTGGCCTGGCTTACCGAAATGGGAATTGCGCAGTATAAATCCAGGTCTTGCCGTTCAAAATATTCGTGGGGTTTTACTCTGATAAACACATAGAGATCGCCCGCCGGACCGCCATTGGGACCCGCATCCCCCTGCCGGGGAATCACCAAGCGCTTGCCATTTTCAACTCCCGCCGGAATGGTTACCGAAAGTTTCTGGCGCTTTTTCTGCGTACCGGAGCCGCCGCAGTCGGAGCAGGGCTTTTCAATAACAGAACCCTGACCACCGCAAGCCGGACAGGTAGACGCAAACGATAAAAAGCCCTGATTATGCCGTATCTGGCCGGCCCCCTGACAAGTGGGACAGGTTTTTCTGCCGGCGCCGTTGGCAGCCCCGGAACCTTTACAGGCAGGGCAAGACTCGTTATGTGAAAATTGAATTTCAACCTTGGCGCCGTAAACTGCATCCTTAAAAGGAATTTCAATATCGTAGCGGAGATTTGCCCCCTGCCGGGCTCCTCCCTGCGCACCGCCTCTGCGAAAACCGCCAAAGCCGCCCATGCCGCCAAAAAAAGTTTCAAAAATACTGCCAAAGTCGCCGCCGCCAAAAATATCCTCAAAGCCCCGGAAATGACTCCAGTCATGGCCGCCGCCGCCCATATTGTCCACTCCGGCAAAACCAAACTGATCGTAGGCGGCTTTTTTCTTATCATCAATAAGAATTTCGTAAGCCTCGGTCGCTTCCTTAAATTTATCTTCCGCTTCCTTGTTATCAGGATTTTTATCCGGGTGATATTGAACAGCGAGTTTACGATACGCCTTTTTTATATCATCTTTCGAGGAATTTTTTTCAACACCTAAAACTTCGTAATAATCGCGTTTAGCCATATTATGGGGACTGGGGACTGGGGACTGGGGACTGGGGAGAGTAGTTAGCAAGCATAACGAGTTACCAACACGTACAACTTACGAACAATAATCCCTAGTCCCTAATCCCTAGTCCCTAGTCCCTTCCTCCTACTTTTCGTCTACCACTTCGTAGTCTGCGTCTTCGGCGCCTTTGGTGTTGTTATCATTGCCGCCGGTTGGACCGCCGCCCATATTGGGGTTAAAGCCGCCTGCGCCGGGACCACCGCTTTCACCGCCGGGCTGCTGGCCTGCAGCGGCTTGCTGTTTGTAAATTTCCTCGGCAATTTTGTACGAGACCTGTTTCAGCGCCTCGGTTTTATCTTTGATTGCCTGGATATCGCCGCCTTCAATGGCTTTGCGGAGTTCGGCTATGGCTTCCTCGGCCTTGCTTTTGTCTTCCGCATTTACCTTGTCACCCAAATCCTTGATGTTTTTCTCGGTGCTGTAAATCATCGTGTCCGCTTCATTGCGAATTTCGGCCCTTTCCCGTTCTTTTTTGTCTTCTTCGGCATGCAGTTCCGCCTCTTTCACCATGCGCTCAATGTCCTGATCGTTCAGACCGCTGGAACTTTCAATTCGAATTTTCTGTTCTTTGCCCGTACCCAAATCCTTTGCGCTAACATGGACAATGCCGTTTGCATCGATATTAAAGGCAACTTCAATTTGGGGAACACCGCGAGGCGCGGCTGGAATACCTACCAGATCGAAACGCCCCAGGACACGGTTCTGGCCTGCCATTTCCCGCTCACCCTGCAACACATTAATCGATACCGCAGTTTGACCATCGGCGGCGGTGGAGAACACCTGGCTTTTTTTGGTTGGGATAGTGGTATTGCGGGTAATGAGCTTGGTCATCACGCCGCCAAGGGTTTCAATGCCCAGCGAGAGTGGTGTTACGTCTAACAACAATACATCTTTAACATCGCCGCCCAAAATACCGCCCTGAATTGCCGCGCCAACAGCTACCGCTTCATCGGGGTTTACGCCCTTGTTTGGTTCTTTTTTGAACAGCTCTTTGACAATCTGCTGCACCGCCGGAATGCGGGTAGAACCGCCAACAAGGATAACCTCATCAATTTCATCGGCAGTCTTTTTTGCATCTTTCAGCGCCTTAATACAAGGCTCTTTGGACCGCTCAAGCAGATCGGAAACCATTTGCTCGAATTTTGCCCGTGTCAACGATTTTTGCAAGTGCCGGGGGCCGCTTGCATCGGCGGTGATAAAGGGCAGGTTTATATCGGTGGCCTGCATGGCAGAAAGTTCAATTTTCGCTTTTTCCGCAGCTTCCCTTAGGCGCTGCAGAGCCATTCGGTCTTTGCCTAAATCAATGCCGGTATCGTTTTTGAATTCGGTGATAAGCCACTCAAGAATTTTAAGGTCAAAATCATCGCCGCCCAAATGGGTGTCGCCATTGGTGGATTTTACTTCAAAAACGCCATCGGCAAGTTCCAGAATGGAAACGTCAAAAGTACCGCCGCCTAAATCGTATACCGCAATGGTTTTTTCTTTTTTCTGATCTTTGTTGAAGCCAAAAGCCAGCGACGCCGCAGTCGGCTCGTTGATGATGCGCTCGACCTCAAGACCGGCAATTTTACCCGCATCTTTGGTTGCCTGACGCTGGGCATCGTTAAAGTAGGCCGGCACGGTGATAACCGCTTTGGTAACCGGTTCGCCCAGATAGTCCTCGGCAGTTTGCTTCATTTTTTGCAAAACAAAGGCAGAAATTTCCTGCGGGGAATATTTTTTCCCATTGATGTCTACCCGCACGTCATCGCCTTGCTCAACTATGTGATAGGGAACATGCCGCATCTCGCTTGAAACCTCGGAATATCGGCGGCCCATGAACCGCTTCATTGAATAGACCGTGTTTTCCGGGTTGGTGAGCATCTGGTTTTTGGCCGGCTGGCCGGTAATACGGTCGCCCTTACTGGTAAAACCAACGATGGAAGGGGTCGTTCTGCCTCCCTCTGCATTCTGAATAACCACCGGCTCGCCGCCTTCAAGAACAGCCACACAAGAATTGGTGGTTCCCAGGTCAATACCTATAATTTTTCCCATTTTGCAACTCCTATCTTCATTATATTAAAATTTACTGCTTTGTAAAAGTCTTCTTTACTCATTCCTCATTCCCCCCAGGGACAAGTACCTTCACTTTTGCGGCCCGGATTACCCGGTCTTTCAGCAGATAACCCTTGATAAAATCCTCCTGAACCATTGCTTCTTCGACATCGGGGGATTTTTCCATGAACATTGCCTCGTGGCGGTTGGGGTCAAACGGCTCGCCGGCAGAATTGAAGCGCTTGAGGCCCCATTTGCTTTCAAGCTGGCTCACCAGCCGCTTTTCGATCATGGTGATACCGTCCAGCATGGCCTTCCCCGCCGGCTGTCCAATAAGTTCTTCTGAGGCTTCCGCCGATTGAATCGCCCGCTCAAAATCATCGATTATCGGGATAATGTCCAACAGGAGCATCTGATTGGCAAATTCAATGGCACTTTGCTTTTCCTGGTTCATCCGTTTGCGGAAATTCTCAAAATCGGCGGCTTTTCGCAGCAATTGGTCGCCAGATTCGGCAAGCTGCGCTTCCAATTCGGCGATTTTTTTGGGTAAATCCGCCTCATCCGGCGAATTTTCACGTACATCACTGATATTTTCCACAGATTCTGGCATTTTTTCACTGCCATCGGCGGCATGAGGCCCTTCGGCAATGGTTTCACCGGAGGATTCCGGGGAATCGGCGGCTGCAGCCGCGTTTGCAGCCGGATTTTGTTCGTCAGTTTGGGCTGAATCCGGGACCACACCACCCTCCGGAGGATCAATTATAACGTTTTCGGTCACTTGGGCGCTTTCTGCGATCCCATCAGTATCTTTTGAATCGTTTTGCTGCATGGACATTTTTTTCCTGTCTGGTTCCGGGTTTTTTCACCCATAATCATGGTATTTACTATAAAGTACTAAAATACCCTGCAAACGTCAAGGAAGAAATGCAGGGTTTTA
>WQXQ01000113.1 GCA_009784775.1 Treponema sp. | reverse complement strand
TACCAGATTTGAGACACTTCGTATTTGGCGATATTTTCGTCATCAGTAATGAGCGTCATTTGTTCCGTAATAGCAGTTGCGATAAGCAATCTATCAAAGGGGTCTCGGTGGATCATTGGCAGAGTTTCAAGCACAGTAAGGGAAGCAGGCGAAATTGGGATAAGTATAAAACCGTTTTCTTTTGCATCATGCAAAAAATCTGCCGTACTTTTTACAATGTCCAGCTTTCCTATGCTGAGTTTAATAGCAATCTCCCATGCAGAAGCAATACTAAGATATTTTGTATTGGAGAGATTAAGAATAGTCTCCTTTGCGTTTTTAGACAATTTTACATCGCCATTAAGAAACCACATGGCAGTATGGGTATCAAGCAAATATCGACCCATTTACATATAATCCTTGAAATCTTCAAGTGGTTCAAAAAAAGCGTCTGTAATGTTGTATTGCCCCTTAGCGCAGCCAAAAACAGGGACTTTCGCAGGCTCTGTTTTGGCAGGGGTAAAGGTGATAATAACAGGTCCAGACGGAATTTCACGAGGTACAGTAACCTGCCTGTAGCTGTCCGTAACTTCAACGGTTTGTGTAATACTCATGTTTCAAATATAGCATAAAAAGGAGCCATAGTCAATGAAACGGGCCCCGCAAAATAAAGGAGAAAAATAAACAATGAAAAATCAAATCTGCGGTTTGGACCACTTAAAAAGCATAAATACGAGGAAAAAGCCTCATTTTGCAAGGTCCAGATTGGCAATTATGTTATTTTCTTAAAAAATGTTTGACTTTATTACGAATTTATTGTAATATAGCTTTAGGTTTTACAAAATAATGAGTTATGAATAAAAAGGCTAAAAATATAAACCAGCAAAAGAAAAACCAAATTCCGCGTTTCTTTATTGTATCCATTTTTGTAATCGTAGTATTGCTTGTGGTAATACCTTTAACAACTATTTACATACTCACCCAGGCTTATGATGACCAGATACGGGACAAAACGACTAAAACGTCAGCGTTTATCAGGAAAACAGTTCGTTCCTTTGTTGACGGTGCATATAACCTGTCAAGCGAATTGGCAACAAACCCTGCCATCCTTACCATGAACAGTGATATTTTAACGCCAATACTTGCCGCTTGTGTAAACCGTAACGACTACATGGTGCTTTTATACATAACCGGCATGGACGGTATGCAGATAGCGCGGTCCAGCGGATCTTTAGGCGACCGCAGCGGACGCTTTTGGTTTAAACAGATGAATGAAACCAAACAATCGTTCGTTTCTCCGTCGTATTATTCGCTGACGGGAAATATGCCCTGCACTTCCATTTTTTTGCCCATGTACCAAAACGATTCTGATGAAATGATAGGTATTTTCGGCGCGGATATTGATCTTCTATACCTTCAGCAGTTAGCCGAGCAATTCGCAAATCCGGACAGCGGGATTTTTTCATTCATCATTGACGGCGAAGGAGTTGTGATCGCGCATCCCGATTACCGCTATTTGGAAACGCTTACAAATTATAAAACGTTGATCCGCACCGTTTCTGTAATGGATGAACATGGAAACGCGCTGTTAAACCCGGACACAAGCGTAGTAACAATGGAAGAAGAATTTACCGTCTCTGACAGTTTTAGTAATTTGATCACATCGGTAATGAACGGGAACCGCGGTCTTAATGTCGTAGAATATAACGGCACAAGTTACTATATGAGTTATGAACCCATAGACCTTCCCGGTAATTCAACTTCATGGTCTGTCGTCACAATGCAGAACAGAAATATTGCCATGAGTGCAGTATCACGGCTGATCATCCATGTTATAATTATAGTAGCTGCCATAATAGTTGTCTTTACCGCGCTAACTTATACGCTTTTCAAAACTTTACGCAAAACCATGACACATCTTGAAACAGCCAACGATCGTTTCCAAATCATGTTCGACTCAAACCCCTATATAAATCTTCTCTTTAACAGCCGTTTTGAGGTGATTGACTGCAACGATGTCGCTTTGGATTTCATGGGTTTTGAGTCGAAAGAGCAAATATCTGCAGGGTTTGCTGAACGTGTCGCAAGAAGCCTGCCAAAAATCCAGTCAGACGGACGAATCACCACTTCATTGAAAGAAAGGCTGACAGCAGCCGTAGAAAAAGGTATCGAAAAATTTGAAACGGAACTTCATTTTGAAGATCGCATAAGAATTATTGATGTGGAGTTTAAAAAAAATATCATACGAGGACAGCTTTGCCATAATTGCTAACGCTCATGATATAACTGATATTCGCAGACGGGAACTTGACCTTAAAAAAGCGCGGATGGATGCTGAAATCGCAAGTCAATCAAAAAGTAATTTCCTTGCCAATATGAGCCATGAGATGCGTACTCCGATGAACGCGATCATCGGCATGACGACAATAGGGAAGAAATCTCAATCCATTGAAGATAAAAACCACGCTTTGAACAAGATCGGGGACGCTTCTTCCCACCTGCTTGGAGTGATAAATGATGTTCTTGATATGGCAAAAATCGAAGCTGACAAGCTGGAGCTCTCTCCCATAGAGTATAACTTTGAACGTGTTCTTCAAAAGGTGTTGACCGTAGTAAATTTCCGGGTGGAAGAAAAAGAGCAGCAATTGACCGTAAATGTTGACAAAAATATTCCGCGCTTCCTGATTGGGGATGAACAGCGTTTAGTGCAGATTATTACGAATCTGATGTCCAACGCAGTAAAATTTACGCCTGAAGGAGGCGACATCAGCCTGAACGCGTTTTTGGTTTCTGAAAATGAAGGAAATTGTGAGCTTCGCATCGAGGTGACAGACTCAGGGATTGGCATATCTACCGAACAAAAAGAAAAATTGTTCATGGCATTTGAGCAGGCTGATGCCGGAATAAGCCGTCAATACGGAGGCACAGGGCTTGGGCTGACTATATCCAAAAGGATCATAGAGCTTATGGGCGGTAAGATTTGGGTCGAATCTGATCTTGGTAAAGGCGCGAAATTTATTTTTACTATGAAAGCCAAGCGCAGCGATAAGTTTGACAGCGTAAACGAAAATTTGGGTTTATTTGACAAAGACAAGGAAGATAATATTAAAGGCGGTGAGTTCTCAGGTAAAAATCTTTTAGTTGCCGAAGATGTAGAAATTAACCGGGAAATACTTATCTCTCTTTTACACGATACAGGGCTTTCGATTGACTGTGCCGAAAACGGCGAAGAAGCGTTGAAGATGGTGGAGACAGCCCCCGATAAATACGACATCGTTTTTATGGACGTGCAAATGCCATTCATGAACGGGCATGAAGCAACCCGGCGTATAAGAGAATTTGAAAAACAAAGGTTTAAAGGGAAAAACGGTGTGGAGTTTGCGCAGCAAACTCCTAAATTATCGGAACGACCAAAGGGAGTTCCGATAATAGCATTAACGGCAAATGTTTTTAAGAGCGATATAGAGGACTGTCTTGCAGCAGGTATGGACGATCATCTTGGTAAACCTCTCGAAATAGACAGGGTTATTGAGAAGCTAAGACTATACTTAAAATAAACAGCACCGGTGATTATGGGGATGCAAGTGTAACAGGTACCGCTTTTTCGTAAGCGGTGTCTGGTGTCTTTCACTCCAAGGCAATTTCTACGGCTTTTTTTATGCCTATGCTGCTTCCGGTTGCGCCGCTTATCGAATCAACTGCGAGGCTTTGTTCTGCAATAATGGTATCAATAATTTTTTCGGCCTTTTTCCCGATGGGAGAACTTCTGTGTTCTATTATCCTGATTACGGTTAACTGTCCGTTTTGCAATGTTACATCCAGGGTAACCTTTACCGGTGTGCCGGAAACATGGTAAACGCCGCGATAGACGCCATCTGGTTTGTCGTTCAGGTCAGGCAGTGAAGATCGTAATCCTTTCCATTCAGTTGAACAGGCGGTACCCAGTATTGCCAGTAAAGCTAATATAATTATTTTTTTCATGTGATAACCTCCATATTCATTTTTGCGAGTTTCTTTTTTTCGCTCCGGGTGTTCAAAATCGAGTACATTACCGGGGTAACGAACAGGGTCATAAACGAACTGATCGTCAGGCCGCCGACAAAGGTTTGACCGATGGGCTGAATGGTAGCGGCGCCTGCGCCGGGGAAAAAGGCGATGGGGATCATGGCCAGAATGGTGCTCAAACTGGTCATCAATATCGGGCGGAGGCGGCTGCGGCCTGCTTCAAGACAGGCTTCGCGTAAGGGCAGTCCCCGCGAGCGCAGGGTGTTGGTATAGTCCACGAGCACAATGCCGTTATTGATTACTACACCGACCAGGGCGACGACGCCGACCGCGGAGAACATCGACATATCCTGTCCGCCGATTTTATATATCCAGATAACCCCGATAAACAATAGGGGTATTGAAAAGAATATTATCAATGGATCGACAAACGATTCAAATTGACTTGCGGTGATGCCAAAAATGAGAAAGACAGCGGTACCAATAATTAACAAATAACGCAAATAGTAGGCTTGAATTTCGTGGGCTTCTCCCAAAAAGCGAACTCTTACACCTTCGCGGGGGACAAGATTATGGTTGACGGCTTCTTCAAGACGGCGCTGCATTTCCGTAGCGGCAATGCCGGGGCCAAGGTCGCCGGTGACACGGACAACCCGTTCCTGTTTTTCACGGCGTATGGAAGTGGGGGCGCGGCCTTCTACGATGTTGGCAACATTGGAAAGGGAAACGCGATTACCGTTCCGGCTCATGACAAAAATGGCGTCCAGATTGGGCAATCCCTGGCGGTCTTCGTCCCGCAGTTGTACCTGCACGTTTATCAAACGGTCGCCGCGGCTCATGGTTGTGGAGGTATACCCGTCCATGGCGGTGCGAATCTCCGAGGCAATTGCGGTGAGGGAAAGTCCGAAGCTGGCGGCGCGGTCACGATCAATTTCAATTTGCAATTGCGGCGCGCCTTCGTCAATATTGATGGCGGGATTTTCAATTTCCGGCAGATGCCGTTCAATGATGCCCAGTATTTCATTGGCGGTATCCATAATGGCGTTATAGTTGCGGGAGCTTACGGCAATTTCAATTGCGGAAGTGGTGGTCATTCCCCGTCCCGCCCTGAAGTTAAAACGTATTCCCGGGATTTGGCTTAATATGGGCGTCATCTTGCGGATAATCGAATCGGGTGTGTCGAGCTGTCTTCCCGGTTCTGGAAGGACAATCTGTATGTTACCTTGATTAGCGCCGCTGCGCCGGGCAGTCAAAATAATATGCTGGTAGCCCCGCACCTCCTGTTTGATCACTTCTTCTATCCCGAATAACATTTCTTCGGTAACATCTATTGCGGTTCCCGGCGGCATGGTTATGTTGATGTTGACATTGTCATCGGTGCGTATGCGGGTAAACAGATTCATGCCAATGCCGCCGAATTGCATGAGCGAAAAGACCAAAATCAACATGACCAGAGACAGCACTATTGTCCGGTGGGAAAGGCAATAATCCAGCGCATTACGATAGCCGTTATCCAGCGACTTGAAAAACCGCTCCATTGCATTGTCAATTTTTTTGAGCAATCTGTTTTTCAGCGGTTTTTGTACGCGGGTATCCAGCCGGATAATCGAACCGCACAAACTGGGTACAAGGGTAATGGCAACCAATAGCGAAGTACTGAGCGAAATGACGACGGTAAAGATAAGGTCGTTAAAAAGCTGTCCCATTTCCTGCAGATCGTTTTTGTAAATGATAAGCGGTATGAATACGCAGAGGGTTGTTATTGTTGCCGTTACAATGGCGCGCGTCATTTCGCGGCTGCCCAGAATGGCGGCGATGGGGGCTTTTGCGCCGCGCTGGCGGTAATTGTACACATTTTCCAGAATGACAATAGATCCGTCCAAGGTCATTCCCAGTCCCATGATAAGTCCGGTCATGGTAAGAAGGTTCAGGGTAAATCCAAAAATCGACATTGCCATAAGGGTAAGCGACATCGAGATGGGAATGGCTAATCCGATAATCAGCGTTCCTTTAATGTTGCGGAGGAACAGGAGCAGTATCAGCATGGCAAGACCTGCGCCCTGCAAACCGTTGGCATAGACCTGCTTCAGGGTTGCCCGGATCATATTGGTGTTATCGGAAAGGATTTCAAGGGTGAGCCCTGGCGGCAGCGCCTCGTTGATATCAATGAGGGCTGCCCTGACGCCGTCGGACACTTTTACCTGATTAGTGCCGCTTTCGCTGGTGACCTGAATGTACACGCCGCTCTGTCCGTTAATGGTTACCCGTGCGGCATTTTCATTATACCCCAGACTGACATCGGCGACATCTTCGATGCGCACCACCTGCGAACGGCTTGGCTGCGCGCTGCCGGCAGGAGAAAGGTTCACGGTCTTAACGACGAGCCGCTTAATCTGTTCCACGCTGACCAACTCTTCCTGCGTCATAATTTGATACTCGCGGGTACCGCGCCGCAGATTGCCGCCGGACGCAAGCACACTCTGTCCCCGCAGCGCGTTCGAAATGTCGTTTAACGTAAGATTAAACGCGGCAAGCCGGTTCAGCGAAACCGCCACTTTCACAATTTGCGTAGTGCCGCCGGTAACTTCTGCGGAGGCAACGCCTTCCACTCGTTCAATGCTGGATTGAATTTCATCTTCGGCGAAAATACGGAGTTGGTCAGGCGGGTAATTGCCTCGCACTATCAGCCGCATTACCGGCGTGGCGCTCATGTCGAAACGCCGCACGATAGGAGTCTGCACGCCTTCGGGAAGGGAGTTGGCAATGCGGTTGACAAGTATTTGCGCGTCATTCGCGGCCTTGTCCATGTCGGTGCCGTAGGCAAATTC
>WQXQ01000112.1 GCA_009784775.1 Treponema sp. | reverse complement strand
CCCATCGCGCCATAAGCTGATAAAATCCGATAAAGGTAAGCGATCCCGGAAGCATCATAATAATCAGAATGATTGTCCAAATGGCAAGCCTGCCCTTAAAACGATAAATATGCAGGCCATAGGCGGTTAATGCCGAAAAATAGACACATAACGCAGTAGCGCTGATGGAAATAATCGTACTGTTCAAAAATCCATGCCACAGCTGAAAGCCGCGGCTGGTAAGCGCGTTCCAGTTATACAGACTATTGGTTCCGGGAATAAAGGAAAGCCCCATATTAATCTGTTCGGTGGAACGAGTCGCATTAATCATAAGCACATAAATCGGCACAATGGCAACAAGCCCCAGAAAAAGCATGAGCGTTTGAATAAAGATACGTTTTACCGGATAATCGCTTCTGCGTATCATTATGCGCCTCTTCTTTTCTTTAGTTCACTGCGATCCTGCAGCAGGAAAAATATCATCAGGGCCAGGGCTATGGTAACCGCAAATATGCCGATGGAAATGGCAGAGCCATACGCATAATCATTGCGGCCCTGAAAGGCAATGTTGTATTGATACAATGCGGTTGTCCGTATCCTGAAATCGGGAGCGCCCTGCATATCGGTTAACAGGAATGGAATTTCAAACAGCTGCATACCGCCGATCATGGAGGTCACAAGGATATAGAGCATAATGGGACGGAGCATGGGCAGCGTAATTTTCCAGGCAGTTTGCCGGCTGTTTGCACCGTCAATAACGGCCGATTCATACAGCGAAACGGGAATGCTGGTAATACCTGCCATAAGGATAATCAAGGTATGCCCATACCATATCCACCATTGAATAAACGATACAAGCCCTCTTGAAAAAGGAACACTGCGAAAGAAGTTAAACGCGTCTTTTATTATTTCTCCCTGAAATTCATGCATGTAGTAAATACCGAACATACGCAGAAATTGATTCGCCGGCGCGCTCACATGGGCGTTATAGCCAAAAAGACTTCGGAAGAGCAATGCAACCGACGCTGCCGTCAGCAGATTGGGCAAATAGATCACTGCCCGGAATAACCCCTTGCCCGCAAGGTTTAGACGGGTATCTGAAAGCCAAACCGCAAGCAATAAGGCCATTCCCAACTGCGGTACAAAATTAAAGCCCCACATAATAAACGTATTGCCAAGGGCGCTAAAGAAGTAAGGGTCTTTTATCAATTTGGCAAAATTTTCCAGTCCAACAAATGTATAACTTGATGATAAACCTCTTAAGTCGGTAAACCCCAAAAAAAATGTGTTGATAGTGGGCCAGAGATTAAAAATACAAAATACCATTATAAAGGGCGCGACAAAAACATAACCCCAGCGGTTAGTTTTTGTCTCATAGCCCATTATCTTTTTGTGCATTTATAGTCCAAGCTGAATTGCAACCTGAGCCCTGAAATCCGCAAGGGCTTGCGCCTTGCTTTTTTCACCTTCGACATAAGCGGTAAGCGATTCGAAGAACAGCAATTCAATTGCCTGATCAGTTCCCTGAGCCAGCCGGCCGTCAACCGACTGAGCCATTGCAGCAAATGCGGCATAGTGGTTCTGACCGGCAAGGAATGGTTCCGTATAACCGTCTTTTATCCTGTCTACAACCGCGGTGTTACTGACCAAGTCGCCGGTCTCCCGCGCCCATGTCTCCAGAAAATCATCATTGGTGGTCAGCCATTCGATCATATGTTTGACCGCTTCTGCATTTTTGGTATTTTTCCAGGCGCCAATCCATGTGCCGCCCCAGCGATAGGGAGCAGGCCCGGGGATCATGGCCCAGTCGCCGCTGGTATCGGGAGCATTGGTTTTCAGCGCATAGTGCAAACCCCACGTAGGAAGGAAGTATCCAAACACTTCAATCAAGTTGCCCTTTTCATCCCTCAGCTTATCGTTCATACCGGCAAACCAGCTTTCTGCCCACTGTCCGCCGACACGACCGTCAAAACGGTTATCATGCATAATTTTACTGATGTCCATTAAGGCTTCCATTGCCGGATCAATATGCAGTTTTTCATCTACAACCCATGGCTGGACACGCCCGCCGGCGAAAGGATGATACAGGTCTCTGCGGCTGGCTACTACCGCGCAAGAACCGCCCGACTTGTCTTTCAGAAGCTGCGCGGTCTCAAGGAATTTATTGAAATCAGAAAAATAGGTTTGTACGACTGCCGGATCATCGGTGCCAATATATTTTTGCGCAAAGCTGCGGCGGTAAAACAGAGCGCCGGGGCATGCCTGCCATGACATTCCGTATACTCTGCCATTGTATGATCCAACTTCCACCGGATACGTTAGCAGTTTTTCTTTGTTTCTTTCATAAATATCGGTAAGGTCCAATAGGAGCCCCGATTCCACATATTTGCGGACAAAGGCTGCTTCCAAAGCAAACACATCCGGCGTTCCGCGGCCCGAAGCCAATACCGGATCAAGTTTATTGGTGAATTGTTCTGTCGTGGTCATTGAATACTTAACCTTGACATCAGGATGAGCTGGTATATAGTGATCCATGATCATTTCCTTAAACTCATCGGTAAACGACCACACCGCAATCCCCGATTCTTTTTCACAGCCGCTCATACCAAAAAGCACCAGGACTACTCCCAACAAAATTAACGCTCTTTTCATTTTACCCTCCAAAATTTATCTTTTATTTTACACCAGCGTCCGGGCGATGCGGGCGATGTCGGCGAAGATACCGCCGGCGGTTACCTGCGCACCGGCGCCCGGGCCCTTGATGACCATTGGCAATTTCGAATAACGGTCGGTGGTTATGACGACCATATTGTCGCTGTCGACCAGGCTGCGGAAGGGGCTGTTTGCCGGTTCGGCCCTGAGCGAAAGTTTGGCGACACCGTTTTCGATAACGGCCACATAACGCAATGCCTTTCCCAACGCAGCCGCTTCGGCGCGGCGTTTTTCAAATGCGGCATCGGACTTTTCAAGCTCTTTGAAAAAGGCTTCGACATCTTTTGCCTTGAAACAGGCCGGCGGCAGAATCGGCTCGATGGTGACATTGGCGAACTCAAGGGGAAGACCGCACTCGCGGGCAAGGATTAAGGCTTTGCGGGCTGCGTCCATGGCATTCAGGTCGTCGCGCGGATCCGGCTCGGTATAACCTTTGGCTTTTGCCTCGCGCACCAATGCGGAGAATGGTTTTTTGCCATCGTAACTATTGAAAATAAAACTTAATGTGCCCGAAAGAACCGCCTCGATGCGGCGTATCCGGTCGCCGGAAAGGTACAGGTCACGCAGCGTTGAAATAACCGGCAAGCCGGCGCAGACCGTTGTCTCGTACAGATAGGGAATTCCCCGCTCGCGGGAAAAACCGGTAAGCTGCCGGTAATAGTCCAGCTTGCCGGAGTTTGCCCGTTTGTTCGGCGTCACCACCGAAATGGACGAACCAAGAATCGTACTGTATAACGCCGAAACCGCATCACTGGCAGTGCAGTCACAGAAACAGGCATTGGGTAAATTAAAGGAAATCATTTTGTCAACAAACGCTTTCAGACTAACCGGTTCAAGCCCGTTTTTTTGTATACCGCTTTGCCCAGGCCCTTGGCCCGGCCCCTGGCCCAGTTTCGGCGCATCGGTGTCGTTCACTAATGTCTTTGCTTTTTTGGGATCAAGCCCTTCTCCGTTAAATATCATCCATTTATCATTGGCAGCGCCAATAAGATTGATCCGAATTTGGTCTTTATCCGCAAGCAGTTTCCGGTGGTCGGCTATTTGCTCAAGCAGCGTCCCTCCAATATGGCCGGTGCCCATCAGGAACAGGTTGACCGAACGCATTGTGGCGTGGAAAAACGCTTCATGTACGGCATTCAGCGCTTTTGCCACATCCTGCTGCGCAATGACCGCTGAAATATTAAGTTCCGATGAACCCTGCGCAATGGCAACGACGCTAATGCCATTTCTGCCCAGCGCATGGAAAAATTTACCTGAAATGCCCGAAGTACTTTTCATTTTGGATCCAACCACGGCAATTATCGAAAGTTCCGTTTTTGCAGAAGGCTTGTCGATACTGCCGCCGCGAATCTCATGGGCAAATTCTTCTTCAAGGGCCTGCTCGGCGCGGCGGGCGTCATTGGGAAGAACGGCAAAACAGATCGAGTATTCGCTGGAACTTTGAGTGATAAGGATTACGCTGATTCCCCGGCGGGCCAGCGCGCCAAATACCCGCGCTGAAAAACCGGCAACACCGACCATGCCCGGCCCCTGAATCTGCACCAGTGCAATATGCTCCATCGAACTGATTCCCCGGATGGGAAATTCTCCCTGCACCGCCTTGTTTATGATGCGGGTACCGGCGCCCGAAGGATTAAAGGTATTACGAATAACGATGGGGATACCCTGTTCCAGCGCAGGCCGCACCGACGGCGGAAACAAAACCTTTGCGCCAAAATGAGAAATTTCCATTGCCTCGGCATAGGACATTTCTTTTACCATAAAGGCGTTTTTTACCAGTCTGGGATCGGCAGTGAAAATTCCGTCAACATCGGTCCATATTTCAACCGCGTCCGCTTTAAGGGCGGCGCCGAAAATAGCAGCAGTTAAATCGGAACCGCCGCGGCCCATCGTAACGGTTTGTTCATCCGGCGTGGACGCGATAAAGCCGGTTACGACTTGCAGGGGAAGTTTCTCTGCCTGCCGGGACTTAAAAAATGAGCGGATGTTGGCAAATGTTTCCGCAGGCAGGTACCGGGCATTACCAAAACAATCATTGGCTTTGACCAGAGTACGCGCGTCAAGAAAAGCCGCCATTATGCCGTGTGCGGTGAATATGCGGGCCAAAAGCCCGGCGGAAAACCGTTCACCAAAGCTCTTTACCAGGTCTAATGTACGAGGCGAAAGCTCGCCCAGCAGCGCTATTCCGTCCAAAATACGCTGCAATTCAGCAAGCGTATCATTGATTTCGGCGATCGCGCTTTTTCGCTCCTTGTCCTTAAGAAACCGAGTCGCTTGTTCACGGTGCCGGACAGCTAATGCCTCAAGCTCCTTGTGCGCAGTTTCTCCCGTAACCGCTTTGTGCGCCATAGCAATCAGGGCATCGGTAACGCCGGAAAAAGCAGAAACGACAACCGCCGGGGTTTTACCCGCATGGTCTTTGTCTTTCAAAATTGTAATGATCTGGCCTATCGCCAAGTGGCTCCCAACCGAGGTGCCGCCAAATTTCAGTATTTTCATGCTTTGATTATACCATAACCATAGCAAGTCTTACTAGTACATAGCACAAAATAACGGTATAATGACAATGGTACCGGAAAAAGGAGATACGTGTGAAAAATAAAAAAACGAGCCATGGGGAGAAAGCAGAAATATGTTGATTCCTATAATGAAAAAAAAGTCCCGTATTGTATACCTGCTGGTATTATTGTTCGTGCTTATTTTTATTGTACTGAATTTTTTTAACTTTAAGTTTATGAGAGAAACTTATCAGGATAACCTGCATAAGCTGATGAAAGAAAAAATGAATGAAGCGCAGTCCAGAGTTTTAATGCCCCTAAAGGGGCTGGAAGTAACGCTTAAGTTTATATCGGACAACATACAGGATATGATATTGCGCGGCGAAAGCATAGACGTCATTTTGCAGTATATTGATAAATGCTCCGACCCTGTAAACAGACTGGAGCTGTCTGTTATTGATTTTAGCTCCGTCTTTGGATATTTCCCGGAAATAGGGATATTCCATGATGGCGGCAATTTTGTTGCGCCGGAAGGGTATGATCCGTCAGGAAGACCCTGGTACACAGCGGGCGCGGCAGGCGGCGGCGGCCTTATATTTGTATTGTATGTTGACGCGGCTGAAGGAGGTCTGCATACTTTCGCGTATTCGCGCGGTATTTACGATAATGAAGGCAATCTCATTGCTGTAATCGCCATGGAAGTGCCGACTCATGTTATCACCGATTATCTTGTTGAAAAATACATTCCCGAAGGCGGTTATGGATTTATACTGGATGAAAATCTGAGGGTGCTTGCCCATCAAAACCCTGATTTTATGTTCCAGAATTTATCGGATACAAACAGCGGACTTGCCGGCCTTGCGGATGAACTAATAAGCGGCGTTGATATTTCAACGCGCAAACTGCTTAATTATCGAAACGAAAAGTCAATCGTATTTTGCCAGACGCTTGAAAACGGCTGGTATGTGGGCATAATAGCAAGCGTAAAAGATTTTTACGCAGCCATGAATACAATGACGATGATTCCAATACTCATAAGCATCATCATGGGGATAATTCTTTTCGCCATTATGATAATTATTGTCACCACATGGAATAGAGCATATGAGGCCAGCCTGCAAAAAAGTACTTTTCTTGCAACCATGAGCCACGAAATCCGCACGCCGATGAACAGTATAATCGGATTTTCGGAGCTGGCAATGGATGACCAAATACCTCCCTTGACCAAAGATTATCTTGGTAAAATTCATGAAAGCGCAGAAGGGCTTTTGTTGATTATTAATGACATTCTGGATATATCGAAAATTGAATCCGGCAAAATGGAAATGGATAATATTCCCTTTGATATGCATAATGTATTGTCAAACTGCCGCAGTTTAATCATGCCGAAAGCAATTGAAAAAAAACTTACGCTGTACTTTTATGCTGAGCCAAGCATGGGAAAAAGACCGCTGGGCGATCCCATGCGGCTGCGGCAGGTTCTGGTCAACATACTCTCCAATGCCGTAAAGTTCACCAATACCGGCACCATTAAACTTATCGTACAAATAAAAGAAAAAACTGAAAATTCCATCACCATGGGTTTTGAGATAAAAGACAGCGGTATCGGTATGACACGTGAACAAATTACCAGAATATTTGATCCATTTTCACAGGCGGAAGTCGGTACAACACGCAGATTCGGCGGCACGGGACTTGGGCTGACTATAACAAAAAAAATTGTGGAAGCT
>WQXQ01000111.1 GCA_009784775.1 Treponema sp. | reverse complement strand
GGATGCCCTCCTTCAGACATCCTTAGTTTAATTTGGGTAACATTTTCAATTTGAGGCATTACTTCTTTTCGGTAACATTTTGAGTGAGGCAATGCGCCCCCTTGAACCTTCCCCGCAACCCTGATAAAATAGCAAGGATGCAATCACTTGGTATAAACATAGGCTCAACCAGCCTAAAAATGGCGCTTTTGGCAGACGGTAAGGCGGTGTGGACCGCTTCAACGCCCCATGAAGGGGATTTTGGCGCGGCAGTGCGGAAATTGCTGGCAGAGGGGAAAATCCCCACGGGGATTCCCGCTCTGGTTACCGGTAATGAAGGCCGGTTTATGTTCGATGTGTCCGGCACCCTGGAGCCGCTCTGTGTGGAAGCGGCCCTGCGGAATTTAGGTCTTAAGGCCGATGCGGTAGTCAGCATGGGCGGAGAAGACCTCATTGTCTATTCGCTGGATGCAAACGGCAAGATCATCAACAATTTTTCCGGCAATAAATGCGCCAGCGGCACCGGAGAATTCCTCAAACAGCAGCTTGCCCGCATGGATATGACCCTTGATGACATCGAAAAGGTGCCTGACACCGCAAAGGTGCATCCGCTTTCTACCCGCTGTTCGGTATTTATGAAAAGCGACTGTACCCACCGGCTGAACAAACGGGAAGCAACCAAAGACGATATTGTATTGTCCCTTTCCGATGTGATGGCGGTCAAGGTTATCGACTTTTTGAAACGGGCAAAAGTGACCGAGGGAAAGGTAGTGCTTACCGGTGGTGTCACCATGAACCGGCATATTACCCGCTTTATCCGCGAAAAAGCCCCGCAGATTGAATTTATCATTCCCGAAACCGCTCCGGTTTTTGAGGCTCTGGGCGCGGCGGTGCTTGCCACTGCGAGCAGCGGCGATGCGCCCCAATCGGGAAGCCCCCTGCCGCCGGTGGAGAAACTGCTGAAAACCAATGAAATCCGTTTTGGCACTTTGGGCGCGCTGCGGGATTGGGAAGATAAAGTGCAGTTTTTTGATACATCAGACGGAAAGATCCGCGCCGATCGCCGGTATGTGTTGGGTGTTGACGGCGGATCCACCACCACCAAGGCCTGTCTGGTGGACATGGAAACCGATGAAGTAGTGGCAAGCCATTACGGCCGCACCCACGGCGATCCGGTAAAGGCGCTCAAAGAATGCCTTGCGATCATTCAGGAAAAAATCGTTGCCGATACCGGCAGCAAAAAAATTGATATACGGCTGGTGTCCACCACCGGTTCCAGCCGTGAGATCCTCGGCGTGTTTCTGGAAACGCCGGGCGTGTACAATGAGATTATTGCCCATGCGGTGGGAACTACCTATTTTGACAAGGAAGTAGAAACGATTTTTGAAATTGGCGGCCAGGACGCAAAGTATGTGCTGCTCAAAAACGGCGTTCCCATTGATTATGCGATGAACGAAGCCTGTTCCGCCGGTACCGGCTCCTTTCTGGAGGAATCCGCCGCCGGAGATCTTTCGATTAACAGCGCAAAAGACATCGGTCCCATTGCGCTTAACGCCGATGCGCCGCTTAAATTCGGCGAACACTGCTCTGCCTTTATCAACAGCGATATTCGCAATGCAGCCCAGCAGGGGGCAAGCAGGGAAAACATTACCGCGGGGATTGTCTGTTCAATCGTGTCAAATTACCTTAACCGCGTGGTGGGCAACCGTACCATTGGCGGCAAGATATTTCTGCAGGGCGGCGTTGCCAAAAATCCCGCGGTGCCGCTGGCCTTTGCCATGCTCCTCAACAAAAAAATTCTGGTCCCCCCCTCGCCGGAACTGATGGGCTGTTTTGGCGTCGCCTTATTGGCCAAACGCAAAAATGCCGAGGGCCTGCTTGCTGAACAAAATATCAATATCGATGCCATTGTCAGCCGTGAGATAGGCTACGAGCGCGTCTTTACCTGCCAGGCCTGCGAAAATCTGTGCCCCATTCAGGTGTTGAACGTCAATAATAGCAAATACATGTTCGGCGGCCGCTGCAACAAATACACCAATATGCGCAAACACGTCAAAGACGTCCCCATATTCGATTACGTCGAACGAAGACAAAAGATGTTATTTGAAGAGTATGCCGCACCCAGTATAGGGACTGGGGACTGGGGACTGGGGACTAGGGATTGTTGTTCGAATAGCGACACCGCTCCCAACACGGTTCCTAATAGTTTGAATAACGATAATCACTCTAAGTTATACCCCAATAACTCAACCCCCGATCCCCAGTCCCCAGTCCCCAGTCCCCGATCCCTTTCCATAGGTATCCCCCGTGCCTTTTCTGTACACACGCTCTACCCCCTGTACTCTTGGTTCTTCCACGAGCTTGGTGTCAAGACGTACCTCTCTACCGAGGTGGCAAAGGCGGGAGTCGCGCGGACCGAAGCGCAGTATTGTTTTCCGGCGGAAATAGCCCATGGGGCGGTGCAGGACTGCCTTGACAAGGGGGTGGATTATGTGCTGCTGCCCCATTTCCGCGATATGCCCTCTTATGAGGACGATATTCACGCCAATTTCTGTCCCATTACCCAGGCATTACCGTATTATATCGAAAAAGCCTTTCCCGACATCGACAAAAATCGCTGGCTGCCGTTAGTTGTCAGTTTTAAGTTCGGCGAAGGCAAGGCGCTGGAACTTTTCTGCGAGATGACCAAACGGCTGGGCATTGGCGAGGAAGAGACAAAGGCTGCTTTTGCAGTCGCCATGGCCAAACAACAGGCATATTTTGACGCGATTCATGCGATGGGCAGGGAGGCGCTGGAAGAAGCCCGCAAGGCAGACCGGCCGGTTATAGCGGTATTGGGCAGGCCGTACAATGCCTTTACCCCGGAAGCAAATATGGGTATTCCCCGCAAGTTTACCACGCGGGGTTATTCAATTGTTCCGTTTGATATTTTGCCCTTCCACGATGAAACCATCTTTTCCAATATGTATTGGTACTACGGTCAGCAGGATTTGAAAGCGGCAAAACTGCTCAAAAAAGAAGACAATATGTATCTTGCGTTTATTACCAATTTTTCCTGCGCGCCGGATTCGTTTATTTTACACTACATCAAATGGATGATGGGGCAAAAGCCCTTCCTTGTATTGGAACTCGATTCCCATTCCGCCGATGCGGGGGTAGATACCAGAGTCGAAGCCTTTCTTGACATCATTGACGGTTACCGGGCGAAAAAAGATCAGCTTGAGGCGGAACGTTATGACAATAACTGGCGTTTTATCAGCGAAAAACAATCTGAAGGAAAATTTGATCTTCGTGTTGACAATGTAAAAACCGGAGAAAAACTTCCCATTGTGGGGAATAAGCGGGTAAAGGTGCTGCTCTCCAACATGGGGGCTATTTCCACCGAGTACATAGGCGCCGCGATTCGCAGCCAGGGCATTAACGCCGAAGCGCTTCCGGTTGCGACTAACAAAACAATCCAGATTGCCCGCGCCCATGCGTCCGGAAAGGAATGTGTTCCCAGTCATTTGGTGCTGGGCAGCGCCCTGGAATTTTTCTTCAGCGAGCGCTACCGCAAGGACGAAATGTACCTGCTTTTTGTGCCAATCACCACCGGTCCATGCCGTACCGGTCAGTATTATGTGTATTATGAAAACCTGTTCCGCGATTTACGGCTTGAAAATGTGGTGGTCTTTATCCTTTCCGCGGATAATTCCTATACCGAACTTGGCCCCAGTTTTGCAAAACAAATGTGGGTTGGGCTGGTGCTGTCCGATTATCTGAAAGACATACAGTGTTCGCTTTTGGCGACCGCGGTTGATCCGGTACAGGCGGAGGCCGCTTTTGAACATTCATGGCGAAGGATTATGCATGCGGTTGAACATGATCCCAAAAAAATATGGAAAGAGCTTGCGCATGTCGCGGCGGATGTAAAACAGATTCCGTTAAAGCGGACTGTTGCGGACTGTCCGCGCGTACTGGTTGTCGGCGAAATTTATGTGCGCCGCGATGACTTTGCCGTTGGCGAGTTAATTGAACTGATGAGCGCGCGGGGCATTGTGGTAAAGGTTGCCGGCATTTCCGAATGGATTCACTATTTGGATTTTGTGCGGGAATACGCCCTTAAAAAATTGATAAAACTCCGCAAGCCCGGCAGACGGCTGTTTTCACAACCCTGGAAAGACCTTAAAAAACTGGAACTGGAAGAATGGTGGAAACATTCGGTGGAAAAAAAGACGCTTGCCATTCTAAAACCGACGGGTTTGATCCCCGAAACGCCCCACGATATGCGCCGCATTATGCAATATACCCAGGAACATTTTGTTAATCTGGAACTTAACTCAGAAATAGCCGTGTCTTCCGGCTCTGCGGCAGCGGCAATGGATGCAGGGTATTCCGGCATTGTAAATATCGGTCCCTTTGCCTGTCTTATCGGCCGGGTCATTGAAGGCCTGTTTACCCCCTGGGCGCGGGAACGCAACTATCCGATCATTTCGGTGGAGGTAGACGGTAATTTATTGCCGCCCAATATCGTCAACAAGCTGAACATCTTTATGGTGAATGTGCTGCGTTTCAAGGGCGGCGATGACCTGAGTTCTCTGGTGGATAGGGCGGGGGAATGAGGGGTACCCGTGATTAGATATTCAAAAGCCATTTCCAAAGCGGCACGACCTCAATTTTTTTCCCGCCGGCGGTGATGGTTTCTTCCGCATCGCCGGTGATGATCAATAATTTTTTACATTCCAAAAAATGTGCTGTTTTCAGCAGGGAGTTGATTTCCCTGTCTCTTGTGTCGTTAGTGCTGTTCAAATTATAACATGCCTGTATGGCAGTAGCTGTTTCCGGCAGGTAGAAATCAACCTCCATACCCTTATGGTAAAAAAATACCATGTCTTTGCGTCCATATGTTTTTAATAAATGGATAGCCACCAGATTTTCAAACAGTGATGTGGTTCCATCGAGTAAAAAAAGATTTAGTATGCCATTGTCGGTAAAATAATATTTTGGTTTTGTTTCTTTTTCGACAATTTTACCGGCAATGTTTTGTATTGGTGTAACAAGCCAGGCATCTTTGGCGTACTCAATATAGTTGATGACGCTGTTTACGCTTATATTTGCTCCAGTCGAGGATACAATGTTTGCAATCCTGTTGTAGGACACGGGCTGCCCGACACTTTCTGCCAGTTTTTTGAAAAGAACACGAAGTGCCGGGAGGTTGGATATTGAATGCCTTGCCGCAATGTCTCCCAGATAAATTTTCTGATAGATGCTGTTCAGATAATCTCTCTTGGAAGAAAACATCAAGGTTTCCGGCAGCCCGCCAAAATGGAAATAATCATTGAATTGCCTTAATACAGCCACTTTGCCGCTTGTGGAAAAAAGGGCATTTCCGGAATAATCTGTATCACTTGCGTCTAAATATTCCTGAAAATTATACGGATATACATCAACCGGAATAAATCTGCCGCCGAGCGTTGTCTGTATCTCGGCGCTCAACATTTTTGCATTGCTTCCGGTTATATATACACGGTATTTTGTGTCCGCCAGCCTGCGTGCAAATTGTTCCCAACCGCTTATGTTCTGTACTTCGTCAAAAAACAGAATAGGCCTTACCCCGCACATCTCCAAATGTGTTTCGAGCAGCAGATCCAAATCATCCGACTTCATACCGGATAATCTTTCATCTTCGAAATTGATATAGAGCATTTCCTGTGGTTTTACACCTTTAGAAAGCAATTCCTGCATTCGCTGGTAAAGCAAGTACGATTTTCCGGCTCTTCGTATACCGACAAAAACATAGTTCCCTGCTTCTTCAAACTTGATATTTCTGGGGATTACCTTGTATTTTGGGATTTCTGCCATATAGTCAGAAATTACCGATTTTAGAACATTTTTATCCATAACACCCTCATTTTGTTCAATACAACTTAGTCTACTGAACAAATATAGTGCATTTTTGTTCAGTTTACAAGATAAAAACAAGAATATTGCCCTCAACCCTAGCAAAACCCCATCAATGTTGGTACAGTGGCTATAGTCATGAAAATACTGGTAACACCGACTTCTTTCAAACCCAATACCAGCGGCAAGGCTATGGAGCAGCTCCGCGCTTTTGCCGATACCCTGGTGTTTAATCCGGAAAACCGGCCCCTGAACGAGGATGAACTTATCGCCCTGCTTGCCGGCTGCGATGGTTGTATCGCAGGGCTTGATCCCTTTAGCAGAAAAGTCATTGAGAGCACGGCTGGTTTAAAAGTTATTTCCCGTTACGGCACCGGTGTGGATAATGTGGACATAGCCGCGGCAAGCGCCAAAAAAATCGCCGTATGCAATACGCCGGGCGTTAATGCCCAGGCTACAGCCGACCTCAGCTTTGGCCTGATGTTGTGCCTGGCGCGCAAACTGCCGTTTATGCACCACAGTACCCGTGAAGGCAAATGGGATCGTTCCATTGGCACCGAGTTATACCAAAAAACCATAGGCATATTGGGTCTTGGCAGGGTGGGAAAGGCGGTAGCACAGCGGGCAGCGGGATTTTCCATGCGGATACTTGCCTGCAGCCCCCACATCGACCCGGAATATGCAAAAATACACGGGATTATTCCGGTTGGCTTTGATGAGCTTATCAGCGAATCGGATGTTCTCAGTCTGCATTTGCCCCTGAAACCGGAAACACAATATATTATTTCAGCCGATGTTATGCGGCGCATGAAGCAGGGCGTTTTACTGATTAATACGGCGCGGGGCGGGATTATTGACGAGGCTGCGGCGTATGATTTCCTTAAATCCGGTCACTTGGGCGGGCTGGGGCTGGATGTGTACGAAACCGAGCCGCCCCCGCATTCGCCGCTTTTTGCGCTGGAAAATGTGGTGCTGACCCCCCACACGGCTGCCCGCACCGCTGAGGCCACTGCCGCAATGGCGGCGATGTCGGTACAGAATGCAATTGATGTGCTTTCCGGTAAAAATTGCCCCTATATCCTTTGAAAAAAAACGCTGCCGGGATATTGACTTTTTTTTCCGATTTTGGCATATTTAAGGTGAATTAACACCGCTCACACAGGTGCTATTTCTGGGCCGCTAGCTCAGTCGGTAGAGCATCGCCCTTTTAAGGCGGTGGTCGTCGGTTCGAATCCGCCGCGGCTCAATGAAAAAAAACAAAGGGGCTGTCCGAGAAGTACATCTTGGGCAGCCTTTTTTTATTAAAAGATTCCCAAAGATGAAAAGCCATGTTAGAATCTTTATATGAGCAAAG
>WQXQ01000110.1 GCA_009784775.1 Treponema sp. | reverse complement strand
TAGAGCATGACCTGCTTTACCGGCTTTGCGGATAACAGCCGGACTGCCGATTTCCGGTGGTAGCCGGTCAGTTTTGTAAATTCGTCCAGCAGCGCTTTCTTCTCTTTTTTGGATGCCTTTTGATAACGAGGTCTGTATTCCACCGTTATAGCCTGTTTTACCCCCATTTTTAACCCCATTTGGATGCCCTCCTTCAGACATCCTTAGTTTAATTTGGGTAACATTTTCAATTTGAGGCATTACTTCTTTTCGGTAACATTTTGAGTGAGGCAATGCGCCCCATTGACAAAAACTCTCCAAATGTGCAAAATATTAGGGATATTTACACTTGGAGGTTATAAATGAAGAAAATCTTTACGCTGATTCTTATGCTGTTGGCTGTTTTTATAGCGGTTGCAGTCATACCTGCTTGTATGACGCCGCCGCCGGCCCCGCCGCCGGAAGAGCCGCCGCCACCCCCGCCGCCGCCGCCGCCCCCCCCGCCGCCGGAGGTAGAGCCGGAGTTTGAGCCTCCTGCGCCGCCTGTTGTGCAGGTTAGGGTGTCTCCTGAGCTTTTTAGCCCTGATGTTGATGGGGGTAATGATGAACTGACATTATTTATCAGTGTTGAAAGCGAAGCTGATATTCATGCCTGGCATCTTATTATCCGCGAGCCAAAACCGCCGTATCAGCTGTTTTTCGAATGGAAAGCTGAAGGCGAAGGAAAGCCGCCGGCAACAATTGTCTGGAATGGACGAAACGCATCGGGTGAACTGGTGCAGTCAGCCGAGGAATATCCGTTTACGATGTTTGTCAACAATATTTATGATGGTCATGAATTTGGTGATGAAGACAATAAATACAAGTACAATGGTACCGGATATTTTGAAGGCAAGATTCGGGTTGACGTGCTTGTCCAGCGGGATGGAGAGCTTTTAAGGGTAATCGTTCCGTCTATCGTCTTTGCTCCCAATACCGGTGACTTTAGCGGACTTGATCCCGAAGTAATGGCAAACAACGAAAGAATTCTGCAGCGTATTGCCGAGATTCTCAAACGCTTTGATACTTACAAAGTACTGGTTGAAGGCCATGCAAATCCGACCACTGCGCCGGGAACCAGAGACAGAACCACCGAGGAAACAAAAGGTTTATATCGCGGTGATAAGGGTCTGTTGCCTCTCAGTCAGGAACGGGCAACTGCGGTAAAAGATTATCTGGTAAACTTTGGTGATATTGAAAGGGAAAGACTTTCTGCCAAAGGCGTGGGCAGTGCCCGTACCGTTGTAGAGTTTGCCGACAGAGCTAACTGGTGGAAAAATCGCCGGGTTGAATTTATCCTTGAGAAACCTGCTGAACCTGTTGTAGAAAAACCTGCTGAGGAATCTGAAGAAGAAGGCTCTGCAGAGGAAGCCGGAGAGTAAATTAAGCAAGAGGTAACCACAGAGGACACGGAATGTGAACTCTGTGGTTTACATTTGTCCTTTTAACGCTGCCTGTATATCTTCAGAAGCATTTTGTATGTGCAATTTTCTTTCTTCCCATGCAGTATCGGCGATGATGTGATTCAATTGTTTTACCGCGTTTGGTGAAAGACTGTGAATATTTTCCATGTTCAAAATCACTGTGGATATATGTTTATTTGTTTTTTCTTCTTTTACTTTGAACAACGCTTCTGATACTGACGAAATATTTCCTGCATCTATTTCTCCATTGAGAGAAAGCGTGACGCAGTCAGTTTCGTCCTTGCGTATTATCACCAGTTTTTCTTCCTCTATCATTAGCTGCAAAAAGCCGGTTATCTGAAAAACTTCCCGGACAGCTTCGCATATATTTTGTACGATAAGGCGGCCTTTTTTTTCTTTCATTGTTTTCTGGGCGTGCAGTAAAACCCTCAGGCCCATACTGGATATGTAGCTTAATTTCGAAAAATCAAGCACCAGTTTGGTGATTTCATCTCCCCACTGATTGATCTTTCGTTCAAGCAGGGGAGCGTTTGCCGCGTCAAGGCGGCCATCCAGACTGAGCAATACGGTTGACTTGTCAATTTTATTGGCATAAATAGTCATCATCTCTCCTTTATAAAACATATTATAGCATGGTATAAAAATTACAGCAACTTCTCCAGTTCATCAACGAGTTTGGCGAAAACCTGACAGGCGGCCTGTATTGGTTCGGGGGAGCTCATGTCTATGCCGGCGATTTTCAGCGAGTCTATCGGAAAACGGGAACCGCCGGATTTCAAAAAGGCAAAATAGTCTTCGCGCTCCTGCTTGCCGCCGGAAACCACCCGCTCTGCCAGTGCAGTGGATGCGGAAATGCCGGTGGCGTATTTGTAGACGTAAAAAGCCCGGTAGAAGTGGGGGATACGCAGGCCTTCCAGATCGCTTGCTGCCTCGAACACCATTTCGGGGCCGAAATATTTTTCCAGCAGCTTGCGGTATTCGGCGCGGAGCAGTTCCACCGTCAGCGGTGTGCCGCCTTCTTCAAGCGCATGGCTTATCTTTTCAAATTCGGCAAACATGGTCTGGCGGTACAGGGTGGCCAGTAATTCATCGGCCTGTTTGTTTATCAGGTACAGGCGCATTTCCGCGCTGCCGGCATTTTTTTGCATATATTTGAACAGTAAGTCCTCGTTAAAGGTGCTGGCAACTTCGGCTTCAATAATGGTGTAGCTGTAGTGCATGAATGGATTGGAACGGGACGAGTACCATGAATGCATGGAATGGCCGCCTTCATGGGCAAGGGTAAACACATCGCGAATACTGTCTTCCTTATAATTCATCAAAATGTAGGGCTCGCCGGTAAAGCTGCCCGCCGAAAAAGCGCCGGAACGCTTGCCCTTGTTTTCGTAACGATCCGCCCATCGGCCCAAAAGCCCGGCGCGCAGGGTGGAGACGTATTCATCGCCTAACGGGGCAAGCGCCGCCGAGATAAGCTCAACTGCTTCGTTCCAGCTTGTTTTCTTTTTTACCGATTGCACCAGCGGGGTGTACACATCGTAGTGCCGCAGTTCCGCAAGCCCCAGCGCCCGTTTGCGGAGCCGGTAATAACGGTGCAGCGCGCCAAGGTTGCCGCCGACCGTAGCGATAAGGTTGTCGTACACTGTTTCGTTTACATTATCGGGAAACAGCGCCGCAGCCCGCGCCGATTTATATCCCCGTATCCGCGCTTTAATCACATCCTGCTTAACCGATCCTGAATAGAGGCTTGCCAGTGTGGTTTTATGGGATTCAAAACAATTATAAAATGCCGTGTAGGCGCGGCGGCGCAAATCGCGATCAGGACTTTCCATAAACACCGACCAGCTTGATTGGGAAAGGGGCTGGGTGTCAATCGTGCCGAAATCAAAATCAACATTGGTCAACACCGAAAAGGCATCGTTGGGGACTCCCTCGCCTTCGGCATGCAGGGCAATGATCCGTTCTTCCTTATCGCTTAAAATGTGGGGGCGGTAGCGTATAATCCGCTGCAGGTAAATGCGGTAATCGGCGATGCGGGGATGCTCAAGAAACGATTCCATTTCCGTTTGAGGAATGGCAAGGATCTCCGGCCCTTCCCACGCGCCGGCAGCCTGCGCTTTTGCCGCGACCATGGTAATTTTTCCGCACATGGTTCGCGCTATGCCGGAACCTTCGTCTTCGGTTTGTCTAAGGTCGGCATAATAAAAAAGCCGCTCGCCCAGTATGCCAAAGTCGCGGCTAAAATCCATATAATCGGCAAGACTTTCGGCAGATTGCCCCAGCGTCCCCTGAAAAGCCGGAATCTTTTCGGCCATTGTTTCATAGACGGCAAGCGCCTCATGCCATGCCTCGTCATGCGCAAATAATTTGGAAAGGTCCCAGGTATCCGCCTGCGCTATTTCCTGGCGGCCTGGTATGCGAATTGTGTCGTTCATGGACTTAGTATACAGGGAAAAGAGAAAAAAGAAAAGGGAAAATCCCTTGACACTTTTGCCTTTTTGTATTATACCATACATATACGGGGCGCTGGATGATTTCCGGCTGAGATCAAGCGAATTGAAGTTTGAGTACCCTTGGCGTTATAAAACGCCTTACCTGAGCCGGCGGGGAAACTCGGTCGGTTGACCTCGTCGGAGGTTCTGGATAATGCCAGCGGAGGGAAATGTTTATTCTATTAGAACAGAATTAAACGCCTTCGCGGAATTATCCCGAAGGCGTTTTTTTATGGAGGTAAAGAATGAAACAACCAGAGGCAAGTCTTGCCATACAGGTATTGCCCCAGTCAGTGACTGGCGATGAAGTACTGAGTATCGTTGACAAGGTCATTGCGTACATCAAAAATACGGGATTGCATACCGTTGTTGGTCCTTTTGAGACCGTTATTGAAGGCGATTTTGAGCAGCTCATGGAGATTGCCGCAGAGTGTCAGCGTATCTGTGTCAGGTCAGGCGCAGCCGGCTTGTTGACTTACATGAAAATGGCGTATAACCCCCAAAGCGGAGTCTGGTCAATTGCAGAAAAAACAGCAAAACATATTAGTTATATGTAACTGGCAGGCATTTGTTTCCATTGCCGTTCTGGTTCTACTCTGGCAGCTGCTCAGCATGAGCGGCCTTGTGCCCGGCTTTATGCTGCCCAGCCCCGTTCGGGTAATGAACGCCTTTGTCGCCGACTTCTCCCTGTTAATGCGCCACCTGTGGCGGACCCTGTTTGAAGCAATGGCCGGGCTGTCACTGGCAATTGCCGCCTCATTTGTGCTGGCAATAACCATGGATGTTAACCGTTTCCTCAAAAAATCATTAACGCCGCTGCTGTTACTGACCCAGACCATGCCCACCATCGCCATTGCCCCCCTGCTCATTTTGTGGATGGGTTACGGCGTTGCTCCCAAAATTACCCTGGTGTTTCTGGTCTGCTTTTTTCCCATGACCATAGGGCTGTTAGGCGCCTTTTCCCGCGCGGATACCGATGCGATCAACCTATTGCGATCAATGGGTGCCTCGCGGCGGCAGATATACCAGTACATCAAAATCCCCCAGGCGCTGCCGGCCTTTTTTTCCGGCCTGAAAATCGCCGGCTCGTATTCGATAATCGGCGCCGTTATTGCCGAATGGCTTGGCGGTGATGCCGGCCTGGGAGTGTACATGATCCGTGTTCGGCGCTCCTACTCTTTCGACAAAATGTTTGCGGTAATATTGCTGACCTCAGTGTTAAGCATAGTATTGATAAAGGTAATAGGAATGCTGGAAAAACGGGCGTTGCCCTGGATGGATAAGGGGACTGGGGACTAGGGACTGGGGAATGGGGAAGTATTGTTACAAAGCATAGCGGGTTGCTAATATGCAAAGCTAACGAGCAATAATCCCTAGTCCCCAGTCCCAAAATGAAGGAGAATCAAAATGAAGACAAAATCATGGAAAGCCGTACTTGCTTTGGTATGCGTTGTAACTCTTTTTATTGCCTGTGAAGGTAAAAAAGATGCAAATCTTGTGCGGGTGGTGCTGGATTGGACGCCGAATACTAATCATACGGGGTTGTATGCGGCGCTGGAAAAAGGGTGGTTTGCGGAAGAAGGTTTAACTGTTACGCTGATACAGCCGCCCGAGGACGGGGCGCTGGTGCTGCTGGCTTTGGGTAATGCCGAATTTGCCGTTGATTTTCAGGAGACCATGGGGCCGGCCATTGCCAAAAATCGTGATGCCATGCCGGTACAGGCAGTGGCGGCAATCATTAGCCACAATACGTCGGGGATACTGTCGCTGGCGGAAAGCGGCATTTATAGCCCGCGGGATTTGGCGGGGAAGCGCTTTGGCTCCTGGGAAACGCCGCTTATTACGGCGCTGGTACAGGAAATCGTTACTAATGACGGCGGCGATTTTAACACAGTCAGGATGCTTCCCAATTTTGCCACCGATGCCTTTTCCGCTCTGCAAACCGACATTGACGCGATTTGGGTATATTACGCATGGGACGGCATTGCCGCCGAAGTTAACGGTATTGCCGTTAATTACATTGATCTTGGCAGTCTGGATCCGCGCTTTGATTTTTATACGCCGATACTCGCCGCCAACACCAACTGGCTTGCCAAAAACCCCGATGCCGCGCAAAAATTCCTGCGGGCTGCCAGCAAGGGCTATGCCTTCGCCATTGCAAACCCGTCTGAAGCGGGAGAAATTCTGCTTAAACACGCCCCCGAACTGGATCGCGCGCTTGTTATGCGAAGCCAGGAATACCTTGCGCCCCGCTATCAGGCCGACTCACCCCGCTGGGGCGAAATTGATCCCGACCGCTGGGGCAATTTCTACCATTGGATGTTCGAACAAGGCCTACTGGAAAAAGACATCGGCACCGGCGGCTTTAGTAATGAATATCTTCCATTGTGAACGCATCACCAAAAACTATGAAAATATTCCCGTAGTCGAAAACATCAACCTCGAACTGCCAACCGGGGGTTTTATCTCTTTACTGGGGCCTTCGGGTGTGGGCAAGACGACGCTGTTCAATGTGCTTGCCGGGCTTGATCTGCCCGATGCGGGAAAAGTACTGCTGGCAGGCGAAGATATTACCGGCATTGGCGGCAGGGTAGGGTATATGCCGCAGAAAGATTTGTTACTGGAGCACAGAACCGTATTGGATAATGTAATACTTCCCCTGTTGATTCGCGGCGAAAAAAAGAAAACCGCCCGCGAAAACGCCGCCGCTTTTTTTCCGCAATTTGGGCTTGCCGGTTATGAAAAAAAATATCCCTGGCAGCTTTCCGGCGGGATGCGCCAGCGGGCGGCATTACTGCGTACATGTATGACGCATAACGATGTGATTTTGCTGGATGAACCGTTCTCCGCCCTTGACGCCATTACCAGACGGCACATGCAGGACTGGTACCGGGACATTGCCGCAAATTTGAAACTTTCGACCATATTCATCACCCATGATGTTGATGAAGCGCTGCTTCTTTCGGATACGGTGCACATCCTTAACGGTAAACCCGGAAAAATCACCCATACCATGGCAGTATCGTCCCATCGTTCCGAACAGAAACAGGCCATTCTGGAAGCGATTGGGCTTACGTAATACTTGCGGTTTTTTCCAAAATTTGGTACTATATTCCCATGTCGATGGTACCGGTACAGCCATGCCCAAAATTCGCTCATAGTGTGATTGCACCCATACCCACAGCAAAGTGTATGAAAAAGTATACACTTGCCATCCCCATGCCCCCCCCCCCCCCCCCCCCCCCCCCCCCCCCCCCCCCCCCCCCCCCCCCCCCCCCCCCCCCC
>WQXQ01000109.1 GCA_009784775.1 Treponema sp. | reverse complement strand
TAACTCGATCTGGATCGCCTGCAAAAACGCGGGATGCCACACAAGCGGAGCAGCATTGCCGCCAGACAATTGTTCATTCTTCATACCCTATATATGGCGGAAATGTGTAAAATGCATGGGTGTTGGCGGAATTTTTTTAACTTTTTTCATTGTTCCTTGTTCTTTTCCCCTCCCCTTCCCCTATACAATTCCTTCCCCGCATGGTAGTATGGTAGGCGGATATCATGGAAGCGCTGGAAATTAAGACGATTTTTACCTTGACCGTGCTTGGCCTGAGGATCCCCATTACCGAAACAGTGATCATCTCCTGGCTGGTGATGATTATCCTTATTGCCGGTTCTGTACTGCTTACCCGTAAACTCAGCATCATTCCTGCCGGGCCGCAGGCAATCCTCGAATCAGGTGTTGAATTCCTGAACAATTTTGCCAAAAACCAGTTTGGGGCTTTTGCACGGTTTTTGGGGCCCTATATGGGTTCGCTGTTCCTGTTCCTGCTGCTGGCAAATATTATTGGGGTGCTGTCGCCGGTTGAAATACGGGCCTTTGGGCGCGAATTTACTCCGCTTTTTACGATCCGGCCCCCCACCAGAGACATCAATGTGACTGCGGCGCTGGCGGTAATTTCGATTGCGCTGGTGGTGGTCTGCGGTTTTGCGGCGCGGGGCTTTGCCGGATGGTTCAAACATCTATTGTACCCCATTCCCATCATGCTGCCATTCAATATAATGGAATTTGGCACGCGGCTGCTGTCGCTGGCGCTCCGGCTTTTTGGGAATATTCTGGGCGGTTTTGTATTGATGCATCTTATCGAACGATTGCTGCCCATCGCGCTGCCCATGATCTGTTCATTGTATTTTGATTTTTTTGATGGATTTATTCAGGCAGGTATTTTTGTATTTCTAACCAGTCTCTATATTACAGAGGCGGTAAAAGTTCACGCAGAATAAGGAGAGTATTTTTATGGAACTGAATGTATTGATTGCGATTGGCGCAGGCATTGCGGTATTTACCGGCGTTGGGGCCGGTATTGGCATAGGGGTTGCCACATCGGGACTAACACAGGCAATTGCCCGCCAGCCTGAGGCAAGCGGGAAAATTACCCCCATGTTTTTTGTCGGTATAGCGCTGGCAGAGGCGACCGCCATTTACGGGCTGGTCGTTGCGCTGCTGCTCATTACCAAATTATAGGGTATATTGATGCTGGATTTTTCCGTCACTTTTATCATTACCATTATCAATATTGCAATTCTGTTTTTTATTCTGCGGGCGATATTGTTCAAGCCGGTAACCAAATTTATGGCGGAACGGGCGTTGCGGATTCAAAATTCCATCGATCAGGCTGAGGCGGAAAAGACGCAGGCGCACAAGCTGCTGGAGCAATATCAGGACAAACTGCAAGCCGCCGACGCCGAAGCGGCGGCCATCATTACAGCCGCCCGCGCAAAAGCCGAGGCAGAAGCCAAGGGCATTATTGCCGAGGGAAAAGCCGCGGCACAGGCATTAACCGAAGCCGGGCGCAAACAAATTGAATCGGAGCAGCAGGCGGCCTTTGCCCGCTTCAAACTGGAATCCGCAGCATTGGTGATGGCCGCCGCCGCCCGCCTGGTACAACGGGAATTCGCCAGCGACGACAAACGCCGCTACGCGAATCTACTGCTGGAAGAATTAGGTGCAAAGAATAATGAATAAACAGAAGAATTTCACGCAAAGACGCCAAGATGCAAAGAACGCAAAGAAAAAAAGAATGAGGGTATCCGCGTTATTTTTTAATCTTGGTGTCCTTCACGCCTTTGCGCCTTTGCGTGAAGTCTTTTCAAGGAAAAGTTAGCGATGTTTCGGGGGAATTGCTGGGCGGTTGCTTTTGTGGGGGCTTTGGGCGCAGAGGCTGCTGCGGGACTGGCCTGTTTGCAGGCGATGGTTGGGCCGGTTAAATCCATTGCCGGCGCGGCGTTTGGGTATCGTAATTCCCGGCGGCTGGAGAAGCTGCTGCGGGAGAGCGCGGGTACTTCAGATACAGCCTGCGAGTATGCTATTCGATTCATCACCTTGTTGCTTGAAAAAAATGTTTTTAAATATGTTGATGCGATTATTCGTAATATTGAAGCGTTAATTAACGCGCAGAATGGAATACTTGCGGTTACCGTCGAATCGGCGGAGCCTTTGGACGCTGATTTCGAAAATGCATTACGGGAAAAAATTCTGGAGCGAACCGGCGCGGTGCGCATTACAATGAACACACTATTGGTTCCGGAATTACTGGGCGGATATGTGCTGCGAATCGGCGGATTTTACATCGATGCAAGTCTGAAAGGACAAATAGAAAAAATGGCCGTAGCATTAAGGGCGGGTATATAATGACGAATTATGGCGAACTTACCAGGGTCTTGCAGGAAAAGATCGAACATTGGGAAGGCAGGGCTTCGTCCGGCGATTCGGGCTTTGTCGTGCAGGTGGGGGACTCGGTTGCCACGGTACACGGTCTGGACACAGCCGTCTATGGAGAAGAGGTGATCTTTGCCTCCGGCGCAGCAGGCATTGTCCTGAATCTGGAAGAAGAGTATGTGGGCTGCGTACTGCTTTCCGGAGAATCGCTGGTGAAAGACGGCGAAACGGTCAAAGGAACCGGCAAAGTCATATCGATCCCTTCGGGAAAAGCATTTTTAGGGCGGGTAGTAAACCCACTAGGCGAACCGTTAGACGATAAAGGCCCCATACCGGCGGAAGCCTTCCTGCCCATTGAAAACCCCGCCCCATCGGTCATAGACCGGGGCAGCGTGGATACTCCCCTGCAAAGCGGTATCATTGCGGTTGACGCGATGATACCCATAGGGCGAGGCCAGCGGGAACTGATTATCGGTGACCGGCAAACCGGTAAAACTGCCATTGCCATTGATACCATCATTAACCAAAAAGGGAACAATGTATTGTGCGTGTATTGCGCCATTGGACAAAAGGCATCGTCGGTGGCGGCTATGTGCCATAATCTTGAAAAACACGGGGCGATGGATTATACCTTTGTGGTATTGGCGTCCGCTTCGGATTCGGCTGCGTTACAGTACATAGCCCCTTACGCCGCCGTTGCAATGGCAGAACATTTTATGCATCAGGGAAAAGATGTGTTGATTATATATGACGATCTTTCCAAGCATGCTGTTGCGTACCGCACTATCAGCTTATTGCTGCGCCGGCCTCCGGGACGCGAAGCCTTTCCCGGCGATGTATTTTACTTACATTCGCGGCTTTTGGAACGGGCGGCAAAACTGTCTGCGGCAAAAGGCGGCGGTTCAATCACCGCGATACCTATTGTTGAAACTCAGGCTGGCGACATCTCGTCATATATTCCGACCAACGTTATTTCCATTACTGACGGGCAAATTTTTCTTGACTCGGAACTGTTTAACGCCGGTTTCCGACCAGCCATTGATGTAGGGTTTTCCGTCAGCCGTGTAGGAGGAGCAGCCCAGTCAAAGGCGATACGAAAAAATTCCGGCCGTTTAAGGCTGGACCTTGCCCAGTACCGCGAAATGGCAGCCTTTGCCCAGTTTGGCAGCGATCTTGACAAGGCTACCCAGGACAAGCTGTCCCAGGGGGCCCGGCTAATGGAAATGCTCAAACAACCGCAGTACGCGCCGTATACGCTGGAACAGCAAACAGCGATTCTTTTTATGGCAACTAACGGGCATTTAATGAATATAGAAACAGACAACATAGCATCGTTTATCAAATCATACCTTGCATATCTGCACAATAATCATGCCGATCTTATGCAGCGCGTTGGTGAAACCGGGATTCTTTCGGAAGAACAGGAAACAACATTGCGCAATGCCATTGAAACATGCAAAGGACTGCAATAGGCCATGGCAAATTTACGGGATCTGCGCCTGCGGATGCGGGCAATCAAACAAACCTTGCAGGTTACCAAAGCGATGAATTTGATCTCAAGCTCAAAACTCCGCAAAGGCCGGCGTATGCTTGCAGATACCGAACCGTATTTCACCCGCATTCAAAAATCAATGTGTGACATTCTTTCCGGCATGGACGGAGTACACAGTCAATTCCTGCGCAAACCCGACCCGGCAACAACTTCCTATACTGCCATTGTGGTCATCACCAGCGATAAAGGTTTGGCCGGCGCGTATAACGCGAATGTATTCCGGCTGGCAAACGAGATCTGCGCGCAGGTGAAAAACCCGGTACTGATCCTTATCGGCGCAATCGGTAATCGCTATTTTGCCCACACGCCCCGCGTTATTCTGGAAAGTTTTTCGTTCCATTCGCACATACCCACGCTGGAAAATGCCGGAGAAATTGCCGATTATCTTATTTCACAATTTCTGTGGGGAATGTTTAATGAAGTGCATATTGTGTATACCCATATGCACAGCGCGATAAAACTACAGGCCACAGATATACAATTGCTTCCCCTGAACACGGAAATAATACAGGAAGAACTTTCCGCGATGGGAAACCAAAGACGGGAAACCGTACCGTTTGAATTCCTGCCTTCAAAAAAAGCCGTGTTTGACCGGCTGGTTCCCCAGTATATCAAAGGTACTATATACGGTTGTTTGATAGAATGTTATGTCAGCGAGCAAAATTCCCGCATGACCGCAATGGATGAGGCTTCCAAAAGCGCCGAAGATATGCTTGCATCGTTACAGATAACGTATAACCGGACACGGCAGGCGGGTATAACCCAGGAAATATCGGAAATTGTCGGCGGATCCGCCGTCTTAAGAGGTTAAAAAATGGCACACGAAGGATACATAAGCCAGATACTTGGACCGGTGGTGGATGTCCGTTTTACAGCGGGAACAGTGCCCGCCATTCTCAACGCGCTTACGGTGCGCGCCAATAACGGAGAAACCGTTGTGCTGGAAGTACTGCAGCACATTGGTGACAGCCGGGTACGCTGCGTTGCCATGTCCGCCACCGAAGGCCTGGCACGGGGCCTCGCGGTTATGGACACCGGCCAATCGATCAATGTGCCGGTTGGCACAGCGGTACTGGGCAGAATGTTCAATGTTACCGGTAATCCCATTGACGATAAGGGCGCTTTCAGCGCAATGCAATACGATTCTATTCACCGTTCTGCCCCCAGCTTTGCAGAACAGCGGCCTGCCACGGAACTGCTTGAAACGGGCATAAAAGTCATTGACTTAATTGCCCCTTACGCCAGAGGCGGCAAGGTGGGCCTTTTTGGCGGCGCCGGTGTGGGCAAAACCGTTGTTATCATGGAACTTATTCGCAACATTGCCACAGAACATGCAGGCTACTCGGTGTTTGCCGGCGTTGGCGAACGTTCACGGGAAGGAAGCGATCTCTGGAAGGAAATGATCGATAGCGGCGTTATCGACAAAACCGCGCTGGTATTTGGCCAGATGAACGAACCGCCCGGCGCTCGTATGCGGATTGCCCTGACTGCCCTTACCATGGCGGAGCATTTCCGCGATACCCAAGGCCAGGACGTTCTGCTCTTTATCGATAATATTTTTCGTTTTATTCAGGCCGGCGCTGAGGTATCGGCTTTGCTGGGACGCATCCCCAGCGCCGTCGGGTATCAGCCGACATTGGCAAATGAAATGGGCAGCCTTCAGGAACGAATCGCCAGCACCTCAAAAGGTTCTATTACCAGCATCCAGGCCGTGTATGTGCCGGCGGACGATCTGACCGATCCCGCTCCGGCTACCACCTTTGCCCATCTGGACGCAACCACCACGCTCTCCCGCAAAATTGTTGAGCTGGGCATTTACCCATCGGTGGATCCGCTGGCTTCCAGTTCCCGCATTCTTGACGCGGACATAGTTGGCGAAGAACATTATCACACTGCCCTGCGCACCCGGCAAATTCTGCAGCGATACAAGGAACTGCAGGATATTATCGCCATACTCGGCATGGACGAACTTTCCGCCGAAGACAAACTCATTGTCGCCAGAGCGCGCAAGGTGCAGCGGTTTTTCAGCCAGCCGTTTTTTGTGGCGGAAAAGTTCACCGGCATTCCGGGCCGCTTTGTGCCAGTCAAGGAAACAGTTAGAGGTTTCAAAATGATCCTTGACGGCGAGTGCGACTCCATTTCCGAGCAGGCTTTTTTCATGGCCGGCAGCATCGATGATGTACTCGCAAAGGCGCATTAATGCCCGCTGTATTTACTCTTGAGGTATATACCCCCTACCGGCTTTTCTTTTCCGGCCCGGTAGAATCGATCAGCTTAACGCTCCTTGACGGCGAAATTGGCGTATACGCACATCACACTCCCATTACCGCGCCGGTACAGAGCTGCATACTCCGTTTCAAGGACGATAAGGGTATTACCCGTGCAGCCTTTATCAGCAACGGTTTTCTGGAAGTAAGTTCCCATAAAACCGTACTGTTAGTCGACACTGCCGAATGGCCAAAAGAAATCGATATAAACCGCGCCCGCGCCGCAAAACAAAACGCGGAAGAAATCCTAACCATGGCCAGCCTTAAATTTGAAATCAACAAAGCCAAAGAAAAACTCCGCCGCGCCGAATACCGGCTAAAACTTGCCGCACAGAATGGGTGAGGGATTTTACTCGCATTTTTTCACACGAAGGCACAGAGACACCAAGGCACGGAGGAAGAGGGGAAAAGAACAAAGAAAAGATAAAAAAAATCCGCCAACACTAATGCATTTTGTATGTTTCCGCCATATACTATGTATGAAGTTACTTTTTAATAGGCCCTGGTCTGCCAGGGAACTGAAGCGGCTTGCCCGCGAAAATCAGGGGAAACCCCTTAGTATTTTGGATGACGTGGTCTTCAAGACTATGCTCTCGGCTGACAATGATGACGCCCGCGAAGCCCTTCGCAGTCTTCTGTCCGCTTGTATCCACCGCGAGGTTGTTGGCGTCAAAGTGCTCAACAACGAACTCTTGCCCGCCCACCTTGCCGCAAAAACAGCGCGGCTCGATGTGCACGTCACCTTCAATGACGGTGAAGTCGCTGATCTGGAAATGCAGATTGGCCAGTCCGATGACGACCTGAGAGCCCGGGCTACCGTCTACGCCGCGATGATCCAGGCCGGACAGGCCAGACGGGGAAAGCAGTACAGTGAAACCAAACGGGCGTACCAGATTTTCTTTCTGAACTGCGTGTTGTTCAAGGGAAGCGACAAAGTACCCCGGCGGTACGGCTACCGGGAGGAAAAAGAGGGTGATTTATTGACCAACACGGTCGAAATCATATTCTACGAACTGCCGAAGCTGAAACAGCGAGTACAGGATTACTTGGTGGGCAAAACAGGCACCGAACTCTTGCAGAAAGATGAAAAATGGTGTATATATATGAAGTACCGGCACGAGGAACAG
>WQXQ01000108.1 GCA_009784775.1 Treponema sp. | reverse complement strand
TTGCCGCTCGACTTGCATGCTTAAGACGCGCCGCCAGCGTTCGTTCTGAGCCAGGATCAAACTCTCCATGATATTTACTCTATCCGGCCGAAGCCGGTTAGATTACCACTGTAGTCCCTGCCCTGGCAGGCAGGGGTGACTGACCAGTTCCCCAGTCAGTCCCCTCAAAACTTCGCAGCCGGCCCCTTCTCAGAGGCCGGTGGCTCCTTCCTAATTCTCTCTCCCCTTCCCTTTCGCCAGCACCTTGCGGCACCGGCTTTTTGCCAATTATCAAGCGCGATTATTCATCGCACACGGCTCTAGCGCATAGACTCTTGGCCTAGACTACCATTAAGCCGGTTCTGCAAAACTACCTTTTTTTTAAAGTTTTGTCAAGTGCTTAAGCAAAAAAAAATAAATATTTTTTAGGGCTTTTTTTCCTGGACATCCCCAAAATACTCCGGGGGTGGGGCTTTGAGGTCAAGGCTGAGGCCGTTGGGGGTTTGGGGGATGATGAGGCGTGAGGCATGGAGGAGGAGGTGACGGAGTTTCATTGTTTTGCGGAGTTGGTGGTTCAGTTTGAAATCGCCGTATTTGTCATCGCCGATGATGGGGTTTCCGGTGAGGGCCAGGTGGCGGCGTATTTGATGCATTCTGCCGGTTCCCAACTCAAGCTCCAACAGAGAAAAAACTTCTGTTTCCAGGGCATTTGCAAGCAGGCGGTAACGGGTTACCGATTTTTTTACACTGCCGTGAATGGCAAGATCCAGGCAGATGGTCCCTTCCGGTTGGGGCGGTTTGCCTTTGCAGATTGCGAGGTATTGTTTGGTGATGCCTTTACCGGCAGGCGCGGCGCTGTCAAGAAGCCCGGAAAAAAAAGCTGCTGCCGCTTTGGTTTTTGCGACCAGCATTAGTCCCGAAGTATCCCTGTCCAGCCGGTGTACGAGGAACGGGCGCTGCGACCAGGTTTGCTCAAGGATATTGTCCAGAGAAACAGTTATCCCTTTCCCGCCCTGGACGGCAAGGCCGGCGGGTTTATTGATGACAATACAGTCGCTGTCTTCATGTATGGTTTCGAGTTGTTTCAATACCACAGTATACCAAAAAAAACAGTGATTGATACCTTTTTTAGCGGGCGGTTTTATGGTATTACTATACTATGAACGATTTTGTGATTTGCGCGACCAGGTCTATGAAACAGTATGCGCAGCGGGTAGCGGAGCATCTGGCAAAATTCCCCGGCTTTGCCGAAAAGTACGAGGATTTTTCCGGCATCGATTTGCTCTACGCCGACTGTTTTGCCGACGGTGAAATGGAAGTGGTACTCAAAGAATCTATACGCGGCAAGGATATTATCGTGTTTACTTCCAGCGCCCGCAATGAGGCCGGCATTAGTGTGGAAGAGGCCAAAATAGAATTGTATCATACAATTGACGCGCTCAAACGATCACAGGCGGCACGGATTATCGTGTTTGAACCGTTTATATCCTGCTCCCGATCGGATCGTTCCCTCCGCAGGAGTTCAGTTGGTTTGTGGGTCCATGTGAAAACACTTGCCAGTCTTGGAACACAGCATATCGTGACCTATCAGCTTCACTCGGATAAATCAAGGTCGATGGTTGATCCAACAATTTGCGATTTTGACGATATACCGGCACTCACTCTGCTTAAGCGGTATCTGTGCGATACCTATATTCAAAGTTCGGACAAACTGGAAAACGAAGTCCGTTCGCAATGGGCATTCTGTTCGGTAGATGCCGGCGGCGAAAAACTAACCCGTAACTTTGCCGATGCCTTTGGCGCCCCGCTGGTTATTGCCCACAAGCAACGGGATCATTCGCGGGCAAATACGGTTAATTCCATAAATATACTTACCGCAGAGCCTATAGAGGACAAGGTACTGTGGGTGGTAGATGATATGCTGGATACGGCTGGATCGGTGGAAAAGCTGATTCGCGCCCTTGCCCCGCTAAACCCCAGGGAAATCAACATTGTCGCAGTGCACGCGCTTTTTTCTCCGCCAAAGGCCTATGAAAATCTGACCGGTTTAGTACGGGATGGATTACTCAAACGAATTATTGTCACCGACACCGTATGCTGCGCAGGCCTGCGGGAACAAATTCCGGGACTTGAGGTGGTATCGTCCGCGGGGCTTTCCGCACAGATCATCAGGACTATCGTTACCAATACTTCAATGAGTAAACTCCTGCGCCCCTTTAATGCAAGCGATTATCTGAACACGCCAAGTTTGTTTAACCAATAATTATTCCTTGCTGTCCAGGAGAATGGTTACCGGACCGTCGTTGGTGCAGCGCACCATCATGTGGGCCTGGAATTCGCCGCTTTCGCAGGGCAGGCCTTTTTCGCGGATTTTTTCGATAAGGTATATGTATAAGTCCCGCGCTTTTTCGGGCGGCGCGGCTCTTCCCCATGACGGACGGCGCCCCTTGCGGGCATCTCCCAGTAAGGTAAATTGAGATATGGCCAGTACGCCATACAAAGGCATGGGGAGCATCGAGTTAACCAATGGAGAAACAGAGTTAACCTCATCGTCGTTAACCATGTCATTTTCCTGGTTAACGATTTCAAGAAGCGAAAGATTCATTTTGTCATCGGTATCGTTGAATATTCGCAGATTAACTGTTTTTTCGGCAAGCCAGTCCGCATCGGCGGGGCTGTCATCATGCGCTACGCCTACATACACCAGCAAGCCGCGGCCTATACTGCCCTTTACCACCCCATCAACCGTCACCGAAGCGTCAATGACCCGCTGCACTACTGCTTTCATTGTTCCAGGCGGCCGGATTGGTGTATGGAAATGCCCTTTAATTGGATGGGGCCGTCGGGGCTGGCGGGTATTATACGGCCAAGCACTTCAAGGGGGCGTTCGGGATTCAGTGAAATAGCATGGGAAAAAATAACGGGAACGATGCCTTCCAGGGTTTTGCGGGTATCGTAGCCAACAAGAAAATCAAACGAGGTACCGCTATCGGTGGTGACAATATTGGTTGCCATGCCCCGCCAGATAATATGCACATCGTTGTACAATATGGGGTCGACCACTGCCTCGGCATAGCTGATATTATCGCCGCGCCTGAAGGTATCAAAGCCGGGTACTTCCATGTAAGAGATGATGATCCGCGCCCGGTTTTTCAGACTTTCGGCGGCATTGGATTCAAGGATACGATTCAGGTAGATTCGGGCGGCTTCATCGCGGTAATTGGTAAACAGGGAAAGAGCCCTGTCGTAGGTTTCGAGCGCCTGCACTCTGGTAAGAATATAACGATAGGCGCCGCCGGTTTGGACTGGGGCCATTCTGTCTTCGCTGGTCAGGGAAAACGCGGCAATATCCTGCCGGGCGCCCCGCGGGTTAAAGGGATTGGGAATGACCCTGGATTTGATCAGGCTGCCGAATGTGATGCAAAAAACGGCGGTCAGTATGGCAGCGCCGATAAGTATTTCTTTCATTGAAAAACCGGTAAAAGGAATGGGCGGATACAATGAAGGCAGGTTTCCCGCTTCAACCCATGAGGCCAGGGTATCGGTGCCGGCCTGTTTGCGTATAAGTTTGAGCGCCTTGGCGGCAATGCGGTTTTTCTCATCAATTTCAAGGATGTCAAGATAATAGTCTACGGCGCGCTCCATTTCGCCCCGGCGCAGAAAAAGGGCTGCCAGCCCCAAAATTGCCAGCGGTTCACGGCTTTTTACATCATGGGCAAGTTTGAAGTATGTTAACGCGCCGCCAAAGTCTCCGGTGTACAGGCAGGAGGCGCCCAGAATATAATAATAGTGAAATGAGCCGTGGTAGCGATTCACCTCCGGTTCAAGCATTCGGATTGCCGATTCGTATTTGCGGGAACGCGCCAATCTGCATGCTTTGGTAAGAAAAGGATCGAGTTTCATACTGTATATTTAAGCCCGCCTGTTACGCAGTTCTGTTTCCTTTTGATCAATGGCGTCGCGCACTTTGGCAATTTCCGTCATGATGCGCTCAATTTCCGGCATATCCTTGCTGACGCTGTCCTGCTCACGTTCGGCAAACGCGCGATACACTTCATTCCCCAAACGGCTCAGGAGCTTTTGCGCCTGCCCCTCAAGCTGTTTTACTTCGAGTATCAGTATGCCCCGTTCGCCCAGGTCCTGCGCCTTGGCCCCTGCCTTTAACGCAAAGTCCTTTGACGCCGCCACTCCCTGCTCCAGCAGTTCTTTCATTCTTTCACTAAATGTCAATGTCATAATCATCCCTCTGTCTTATTTTACCATATTGTTTGGCAATACGCTAGGGCCTTTATTCGCCTTTTTTTGCACAGAGGCAATGCGCCCTATTGCAAGCTGCCTATGCCCTGTGTATAATAATTACGTTAGGAGAATAAAACCATGATTAAAATGTTTTCTGCTTTCACGGAAGAAATTGATGATGTCGATGCGGCCATAACCGAGGTCTTGAATCAGCTGGATTTGGAACATTCATTAATGAAAAACGCGGTGGGTATCTTGCATTGCTACCACGAGTTTATAGACAGCGGGGTCGTTAAAACCCTGTCCGAAAAATTGCCATTTACCATTATCGGCATAACGGTTCCGTATGTCCGGCTGCCCGGAAAAGCAAGTTCGATGGGGCTTATGCTCAATATACTCACCGGCGATGACGTGGACTTTATTACCGGTTTATCCGATTCCATTGCCATTGGCGGAGAAAATCTAAGACCGGCAACGGAAAAACTGTGCGGCGAGATTTCGGCCAGGCTAAAAAGCGATGAAAAGCCCCCCATGCTTATGGCGTTTGGGCCCTTTATGCACGTATTAAAGATAAACGCCGACGAATTTGTTCAGAACATCAGTAACTGTTTCCCGAATGTTCCCGTTTTTGGCGCGTTTTCATTTTCCGAAGAAATTGACTACAGCAAATGTTATATATTGTATAACGGCGAGAGCTATGAAAGGGCAACGGGTCTTATCGCGATTACCGGCAATGTTAATCCGTCATTTTTGACCATATCGGTTCCCGAAAAAAACATAATCGGGGAATTGGCCACTGTTACCAAATCCACGGGCAATATTCTGCATGCCATAAACGGAATGGCAGTGGAAGACTACGTCATATCCATAGGGCTTATCGAGCAAAAAGGCAATTTGGAAAAATTGTACTCAACCCCGATTATTGCAAAACTGGAAGACGGCTCAACAATTGTACGCGTCTGCATCGGCGGGGACGGGCAAGGCGGGGCGGTTATGGGCGGGCATGTGCCCGAAGGAGCAAAAATCGGATTCACGATGCTGGAATTATCGGATACAATTTCCACAAGCGAAGTAATCTCAAAAAAAGCCCTTGAGATTGCAGACGGCAGAAATATCCTTATTTATACCTGTATGGCGCGTCTTGAATTTTTGGGAGCGAACCAAAGAGAGATGGAAGCCAATACCATATGTGATGTTATCGGCAGTTCAGCCTGTTTCTATATTGCCTACGCCGGAGGGGAAATATTTCCGTATCAGCTTGCAAATGGTCAATTTGTTAACCATTTGCAAAACTTTTCGATTGTTATATGTATGTTATGAGTAACGAAATGGATACGGTAGAAAGCTTACAGCTGCAAATAAAAAAACTGAATCGTCTTATTTCGCAGCAGGAAAAACAAATAGCCCGCGCAGAAATGGTGACGTCTACCCGCGACAGAGTCATGGATATGCTCAAGGCCGAGCGTTTGGCTCAGGAAAACTATATTAAACAGGCGCACGATGATATATCCGAAAAAAACGAACATATCCGTGTTATGTTCGAAAACGCTCCGGTTGGATTGACTTTGTTTGACGAACATTTTAAATTCATCGACTGCAATGAAGCGGTTCTCAAAATATACGGCGTCACAAAAGAGTTTTATAGCGTTTTTTTTGGCAGCGCTGCCCATTCACCCGAATTGCAGCCTGATGGTTCAAATTCCCGTGATAAATCGATGGAAGTCATTAAACGGGTCATGAACGGTGAAACGATACGCATTGAATGGGTTCATTGTATGCCTGATGGCAATCCTTTGCCGGTAGAACTTACCATGACGCGCATGAAGCAGGGCGACAGCTATATAGGGCTTGGTTACATATACGATATGCGTGAACAAATCCGGCTGCGGGAAGAAATTGAAACCAAGAACAAAAAACTGCAAACAATACTTGATATGCTGCCTGTCGGTGTCAGGATAATGCGCATCAAGGACGGCGCTTTGACTTATGCGAATGAAGCATCACTGAAAGTTTTTAACTGTAAATCATTTGAGGATCAGGTGTCGGGTCATAATGGTTTTGAATTTATGCCCGAAATGCAGCCGAACGGCAAAAAAACCGCTGATATGGTTGCCGAATTTTTCCAAAACGACACGGTAGACATAGAAATGCAATGCCTTAAACTGGGCGGCGAACCATTCTTTGCCCGAATAAAATCCTGCACGGTAGATTATCAGGGGGAACTTTCATCGCTTGCATCAATCGAGGATGTTACCGCAGAAAAAAAACAACAGCAAATACTGCAGAATATAGCCGAAAAAGAACGTGAAGCCAGTAAATCGAAAAGCAACTTCCTTGCCAACATGAGCCATGAAATGCGGACTCCCATGAACGCGATTATCGGCATGACGACCATCGGAAAGAAAGCCAATGATATAGAGCAAAAAAACCACGCCCTGAACAAAATCGGCGACGCATCTTCCCACTTGCTTGGGGTAATTAATGATGTACTTGACATGGCAAAGATTGAAGCAAACAAGCTGGAGTTGTCGCCCGTTGAGTATCACTTTGAACGAATGTTACAGAATGTACTGACCGTTGTTAATTTCCGGGTAGATGAAAAGCGGCAGCGATTGACTTTGAATATCGACAAAAACGTACCGCGATTTCTGATTGGAGATGAACAGCGTTTGGCGCAGATTATTACGAATCTGTTGTCCAATGCGGTAAAATTCACGCCTGAAGGGGGCGAAATCCGCCTTGAAGCATTTGTGATTGGTGAAAATGACGAAAACTGTGAATTGCGTATCGAGATTACGGACAGCGGCATTGGCATATCCGCCGAACAGAAAGAAAGGCTGTTCCTTGCGTTTGAACAGGCCGAAACCGGAACAAGCCGGCAATACGGCGGAACGGGATTGGGACTTGCCATATCGAAACGTATTATCGAGCTAATGGGCGGTAATATCTGGATCGAATCGGAACTGGGCAAAGGCGCGCGGTTTATATTTACGGTAAAAGTGCAGCGCGGCAGCAAGAGTTCCGATACAAATGAGAGTTCAGGTATAACAGATAACATCGAAAATGATAATGCAATCAGTGCCGGTGAATTTGAGGGCAAAAAGTTGTTAATTGCCGAAGACATAGAAATTAATCGTGAAATTCTTATCGCCCTTTTGGAGGACACAAAGCTGGCGATCGATTGTGCCGAAAACGGTAAAGAAGCGTTAGAGATGGTAGCAGCGGCTCCTGAAAAATACGACATCGTATTCATGGACGTACAAATGCCCGTAATGAACGGCCACGAAGCAACCCGGCGTATACGCGCCTTGCCTGATCGCCGGTGTGGTACATTACCAATAATAGCATTAACCGCAAATGTTTTTAAGAACGATATCGATGACTGCCTTGCGGCAGGTATGAACGATCACCTTGGCAAACCACTCGATATCGACAGAGTACTCGAAAAACTAAGAATGTATTTGAGGTAGCCCCCCCTCATTCCTCATTTCTCATTCCTAATTTTCCTTTCAACCGATCCACTCTGCGTTCAAAATCTTTTCGCAGGCTCGATTCCAAAGGCAGCAGTTCCAGGCCTTGTTCCGCAAACATAAGCGCTTCTGCCGGGTTTTTCAGGCGGTGCTCGCTGTCAATGGCAAGGGCGCGCAGTGATACCGGCCGCAAGGGCAAACACCC
>WQXQ01000107.1 GCA_009784775.1 Treponema sp. | reverse complement strand
TTTCCGGCAGGGCGGTAATTTCCGCATCGCCGACAAAAGCGCTTCCCCCGTTACTCAGATCCAGACCGCCCAGAATGTTCAATAGCGTAGTTTTGCCGCTGCCGCTCTGCCCGCTAATCGCCGCTGAAAGGCCGGTCGGGATTGTAAAATTGACACCCCGCAAAATATGGAGAGTCTCATTGCCCGAAACATAGTTTTTGACTATGCCTTCGGTGCGAACCATAATCGCATTGTTATTCATACCGTAACACCTCCGCCGGATGTATTTGGGAAATTTTGCGCGAAGCAAACCAGGCCGCCACCAGGGCGGAAAGAAAACCAAACATAAAAATTAACACCGCTTCCTGCGGGATTATCCGCGATGGTATTTCCTTGATGTAAAATACCGCCGGGGAAAAGAACGCGAAATCGCCAAAGGCGCCGTTATCCGCCTGAAAAATATTGGCAATACCATTCACAATATTGATAAAGAAATTGACGATTGATTCCATAAAGGTAAAAAACAGGGGAATATTCGAGGCGATAAGCAGCCCCAGACAAAGACCGGCTGACGCGCCGGTAAAACCAATAATGGCCCCGTCACAGACAAAGATCAGGCGCACCGCCCGCTCGCCGCCGCCAATGGCCCGCAGCAGCCCTATTTCTTCACGGTATTCCAGTACCGTTCTTCGCTGCGCCTGATAGATATTCAGGCCAACCACAATAAAGATAAGCCCCACCAGGATAAACATAAAGAGCTTTTCGGTACGAAGGGCGCCAAAAAACGAACGGTTATAGTCACGCCAGCTGGAAAAATCCGCGGTTTCAAAACCAGGCTGTTCGCCAAGGCTTTTCCGGACCAGTTCCCGCATCTGACGGTCATGGAAACGGTTTTTTATCTTTACCCCCAGCACCGGCCCCCTATCGGAATACGCCGCGGCGCTGGCGATATTAATAAAAGCCCAGGTGGTATCATATTCATAAAAACCGGTTCTGAATATTCCGGCAACCGTAAACACACTCAAGCCAGCGCCTTCGTCACTGTCTTCGGCAGGGGAAAAAATTGCCTGTATCGAAAAAAGCGTTATCTCATCCCGGACCCGCACTCCCAGTCGCCGGGCAAGCTCCGCGCCAAGCAGCACATTGCGCTCATTGGTAAGGTCAAAAGCGCCGTCTTCGAATTCCAGCCGCTTACCCATACCCGCATCCAGCGCAAGGGCATTTGCCGGAACCCCGCGGACAACAAGCGCCTGCTGCCCTCCCCGCCTGCCGCGAACCAGCCCCTGAAATTCCTGAAACGGAACCGCCGCCTCCACCCCGGGAATAACCAGCAGTTCCGGCCTTGATTCCATTGCTTTTTCATACTGCAGCGGCCCAACGCGCAGGTGGTATGATGAAATCTCCAGAATACTTTCGATAAAGCCCAATTGAAAGCCGTTCATCACCGCAATGATGACCGTTAACGCAAATACCCCGGTGGCTATTCCCAGAATGGACAGCGTTGGGGAATGCGATTTTTTTTGTTTGCGGAAAATATACCGTTTCGCGATAAACCATATCCAGTTGAAACTCATCACTGCCGCACCCGTTCTTCGTGAATTTTTCTGCCATTTTCCCAATACGCCCTGAGTACGACCACACCATTAAACATCAGTTCTTCGGTTTCTTTTTTGCCTTCAATATGCACAATCCGCTCCAAAACACCGTTATGTATATCACGCTGGACAATTCTGTTTCCATCACCGTCATACTCATACTCAATACGTTTTATATTCTCATTTTCTGTTCTCACTATGGAAATAATCCGGTCATCTGCCCAGACATTGCTAATCACCCATACTACTTCATCTTCATCATCAATCATGGTTTGAGTCAATATCCTGCCCCTGCTGTCGGTGTCAAATATGATGCGGCTCCCCGCTTCTCCAATGAACACATTGCCCAAAAATTCGGACCCCACAAACAGCTTGTCGCTGATAAAATTGACGTCAGAAGCCGCATCCAATACACGGCTGGGAAAAAGCAGGCGAACCGGCTCCGCTGCGGCCGCATCGTGATACATCCGCTCGACATTACGCAGCGAAAAAGAACGGTTATACCGGAAATTGTCCGTGTACACCAAAGTATATGTCGCTCTATAACCTGTTGACCTTTGCCGTGTCTCGGTTTTTATCAGAATACCATTTCTATAAAAATATTCAACAAAGGTTTCTCCGCCATCGTCATACAGCCAAAAATCTTTGGTAATCAGGGATCTTTCATCGTACAATTCGATAAAGCCCAGCCGTTCACCGCTTGCGGCAGGCGCCTGCTCTTCCGGTTCCCCGGTTTCCCCGGTCTCCGCGGAAAAATTACTGCCCGGATTAACGTATTCGCTGAGAAACACCGCATTCAGTCTGGTTGCACCCTGCCTGTCCCGAAATAACCACTGCTTGCGGGATTCTGTTCCCTCTTCGTATAACACCCGAACCTCAATGATATAATCCTCCCGGTAAAATGAAGTCAGGCGGGGATCCAATTCATGGGGAGGGATGTAATCGACTACCAGAGCATACTGGTTACGGAGCGCGGCAAGGCGCGAGGGAGTTTCCTGCAGCATCATGCCGCCGGCATTGGATCGAAACCAGCGCGGCGGCCCCGGCGGAATCCACCCCGGCTCCCATTCTTCTTCAATATTATCCAAATCATCAAAATCAAAAACGATATCTTCAGGCAGCATCTCATTAAGCTCAAAATCCTCCTCCGACGCCTCCTGCGTAATCGCCCAAACCCCCACAGCCAATATCAGAACAGCAACGAGAACATAAGGCATCAACCCCAAGACTTTCTTCTTCCTCATTCCTCATTCCTCATTTCTATTCAATCCCCGCGAATTCCTTTGCGAAGGCATGGGGATCGAACGCCTGAATATCGCTGTATTTTTCGCCGGTACAAAGATACGCCACCGGTAAACGCAAGGCAGAAGCCAGCGAAAAAACCACCCCGCCCTTTGCCGTAGAATCGTACTTGGTCAATATTGCCGCCTCCGGAGAAACGGCCTCGCAAAAAGTTTCCGCCTGAGTAAGCGCATTCCTGCCGGTAGTCGCGTCCAGTACCAGATACTTGAGGTATTGCGCGCCGCCGCCGGCCTTTGACTCCACCACCCGGTCGATTTTCCGCAGCTCTTCTACCAGCGCCGTTTTGGTGTGCATTCTGCCCGCAGTATCGGCGATGACCAGCCCGTCCTTTCCGGCGGCCTCTATCGCGTCGTATACAACCGCCGCAGGATCGCCGCCCTGCTGATGGGCGACAACCCGCAGCCCCAGCCGCTCGCCGTGTATCTTGAGCTGATCGATTGCCGCCGCCCGAAACGTATCCGCCGCAGCGAGAATCGGCTTGCGGCCGCCGGCAGCATACAACGAAGCTATTTTTGCCGCGGTGGTGGTCTTTCCCACACCGTTAACCCCCAGCATAAGCATTACCGTTAACCTGTCTTCTGGCAAGGTTAACGGCCTTGCCATGAGTAAGTGTTCTTCCAGTAGCTGCGCAAGCCGGATACGCGCCTCTTCCGGCAAGGCAATTTTTTCTTTTTTACACCGTTCCTGCAGCAATTCGCTGGTGGTATAGGCTTCCTTGGCGCCCAGATCCCCCTCTACCAGCAAATCGGACAATTCCTCAAAAAATTCCGGTGAAACCGCGGGGGCTCTGGTAAAGAACGATTTTATTTTTCCGGCAAAATTCATTTTCGTTGTTTCTCCTGTTTGACAATCGGCGTAACATGCTCTGACGCGGTATTCAGGTAACGCCCAAGCTGGATAAACTTATACACCACAACCCCTCCGACTACAATGACCGCGCCGGTGCTGATATAGTACATACGCAGGGTATTCTGTAAAAAAGCATCATCGTACCGCTCATACTGCAAAGCGCCGTATTGACTTGCGTATATTCCATTGGTAACCCACGCCGCTATGGCGGCAACCCAGGTACTGCCCCATGCCCAATAATACCGGGATCGCGCCTTGTTTACCCTTTTTTCTCCGGGCGGAGGGTACCTTTTTGTTTTAAGGGAAACATCAAACATACCATCGGGTATATCAGGCGAAGCAAACACTGCTTTGCCCATCTCATTTCGTCCGGTTTCCGCAACCACATAGTTAAGCTGTTCAACCGGCAAACGCAAGGTAAGCGGAGCCTGCCCCACATACAGGGCACCCTGATACACCGCGGCGCCGGTTTTGCCCGGCACTCCAATCTGCACATCGGCAAAATGCATGGGAACAAGAAATACGTCAATTTCAGCAAGTTCCCCGGGGAACAGTTCTGTTTCCACTGTTTCGGGCATGAAACCTTCCGCCGCAAATGCGACGGTTACTGTTCCCGGCGGATGATCCCGTGTTTCAACCGTTCCCCTGCCGGCATAGTTCTGGTTTATCAATATCTGCGTATTGGGAGGACTGGCACTGATCGCTATGCCCGCCGGCCTGTTTCCCGCAAGCACCGCCGTAAGCCGGGCGGCAATTTCGTCCACCGCTCCGTCTGTATCTTCCATTGAAAAAATAATATCATCTTCATACACATATGAATTGGTATACAGGGTATACAGCCGCAATAGTACAAAGTAACGGCCATGAAACTCCCGCACTTCTCCGGTAAGAAACGCATCGACCTTTTGAGTCAGGCAAAAACGGCGTTCGGCACCCGGTTTTGGAGGGGCCGGATATGTCCCGCTGACATTGGCCTGCATCAGGCGGAATGTTGGTTCCTGATGTATCAGGGGTTTTTCCGCCTCTTTTTTAAGATACTCTTCCTGCAGTTTTTCAATGTCCGCGTTGATTTTTTTCAGATTAGTCCGGTATCGCCAGTCCGGATCGCCCCGGTATAACATCCGTGAACGTTCTTCCTGTTTTTGGGCAAGCGCCTTTGCCGCCGCGGTCAGCGATTGCTGCCAGGCATACCCTTCATAATAGGCATATTCGGGATCTATCCGAAACCGGTAACTGACTGTATTCAGCCTGCTCACCAGATTTCTGGTAACAACCTCGCCGGTTATACGCCGGGCCGGAGAGAGCATACTATAGTCAAACGCCGTAATGCAGAGAATCCATTCGTCGTTCAATGTCGCCTGATCACTCGTATCTTTTTTGCCGGAAGCGGAAAGAGAATGAGGAATGAGGAATGAGGAAAGAAAAAGGAGAAAAATGAGGAATGAGGAAATAGGTCTGTTATTTCTCAAGTTTCATTAACTCCTTGTAGTTTGGGACCAGGCGAAGCGAAGGAATTCTTCGATGAATAGGTCGATGTCGCCGTCCATTACTGCCTGAATATTGCCGATTTCCGCTTTGGTGCGGTAATCTTTTACCATGGTATAGGGCTGGAACACATACGAACGAATCTGATTGCCCCATGAAATATCCTTTTTTTCCTGATGAAACTTTTCGTTTTCCTTCTCCTTTTCCTGCCGGTAATGTTCATAGAGCCGCGCTTTGAGCATACTCATGGCAACGGCGCGGTTTTTTATCTGACTGCGCTCGTTCTGGCAGGCAACCACAATACCCGTTGGCAAGTGGGTAAAGCGCACCGCGCTGTCCGTTTTGTTCACATGCTGCCCGCCCGCGCCGCCGGACCGGTAGGTATCTACCCGCAGGTCCTCCGGGCGAATCTCTACCTCTATGGTATCATCAATTATCGGAAATAAATAGACCGACGCAAACGAGGTATGCCGCCGGGCATTGGAATCGAAGGGGGAAATACGCACCAGCCGGTGTACCCCGCTTTCACCCTTAAGGTACCCATAGGCAAAACTGCCCTCGATTTTACAGGTTACGGACTTGATGCCCCCTTCGGCCTCCAGCCGGTCAACCTCTTCGATGGCAAAGCCCTTCCGTTCGGCCCAGCGCACGTACATCCGGTACAGCATTTGCGACCAGTCGCAGGCCTCGGTTCCCCCGGCGCCGGAATGGACGGTCAAAAAACAGCCGCTTTTATCCATTTCGCCGCTCATCAGTTCGAACAGATTTTGCTTTTCATACCGGGCGCAAATACTCTTTAAGCCGCTTGCAATTCCGGCGCTTTCGCTCTCGTCCTTCGCCTCGGCGGCCAGTTCGTACAAAGTCTCCAGATCATCAATTTCGGCGCGCAGTTCCTTCCACGGCTCATACCGGCTTTTGAGTCCTTTTAATTCGGACATGGTTTTTTCCGCCGCCGCGGTATCGTTCCAAAAATCCGCCTCGGCGGTTTTTGCCTCCAACCCGGCTATTTGCCGTTCAAAGGAGTCAAAGCCGCCTCCACGTTTCGTAGATTTTAGCCTTTATTTCCCGTATGGGGGTGTTTAATTCAGTAAGTATCATGACGACCTCTTATTGGTACAGGATAGCTGAAAAGAGTAGTTGTGTAAAGTAAAGAAAATAATGAAAAAAGAACAAAGTTGTTGTCCGTAATCTGCACCCTGCCCCCAGTCCCTCCCCGGCAATGTTTAATATTGGCCCTCCATCCCCACCCGAACAATTCACGGAACACTGGCGAACCATACTTGAAGCCGAGCTTCGCTCCCGAAAATACAGCCCCCAAACCCGAAGCGCTTACTTATACTACAATCGCCTATTATGCCGAACCCTTCAAACGTCCCCCGAAAAAATCGAACCGGAAGATATAATACAATTTTTGGCAAGTGTTGAAAAAAATAAAAATTATTCAGCATCATCATTGAACCTGGCCATCAGCTCAATTAACTTTTTTTACAGAAATGTTTTGAAAGACAAGAATATCAATGTACGAAAGCGCCCTCATCATGATGGACGGCTCCCTATGATTCTTTCAAAATTTGACAAAGCCGCCAACCATGCAAAAATTACCAAAGAAATATCGATTCACAGCCTTCGCCACACTTTTGCCACTCATTTACTTGAAAATGGAACCGATATCCGCTACATTCAGGCTCTTCTTGGCCATACCAGCATCCAGACAACCGAACGCTATACCCACGTAGCCAAAAGCGGTTTTCTCAGCATCCAAAGCCCCCTTGACAATATGCCATAATTTGGGATAATTATCTTTATGTCGTGTTAACTCCCCTATTTGAATATAATACGACATAAGTGTCGCATTATATTCACCAGTTAGTGTTAATATGAACGTCGCTTTTTGTCCAAAAATGGAGGGTTATACGGCATTTGGACATAAGATTTGACTGAATTAATAAAATAATATATAGTTTGTACAATAATGAGTAAAAGAACCATAAAAGATATTTTAACTCAATCATATGATAATTCTATCCAACATTTGAGAAAATGTGATTATTGTAGAGGAAAAGATGGTAAAGGCAAAGACATATATGAATCTTTTCAAAAAGCATATGACACAACTAAATTTGTTGAAGAAAGTAGAAATATTTATTTAAATGTATATAAATGTCCATATGGAAATGGTTGGCACTTAACAAAAAATAATGCTTCAACTGGAATAATAGAAAGAAAGGATACATTATTTCAAAATAGCGATATTCCATTAAAGTCATCAGATGGGTTATGGGAATTTGTAAAAGATGAACTTGATAATTCAATAGAAGAAAATAAATTGGATGAAACTGAAAATTATTTAAAAAGAGAAATTCATTATCAAATACCTATAAAAAAAATTGAATGTAAAACAAACAATGAAATTATTGAAATCAAAGGAAAAATAATGGAAATATATAAAAATGTTAATATTGGAAATATTTTCAAAATTAATATAGAAAATGCTTTTTGCATAAGTTTGGCAAAAAATATTTTAGATGGAATTGTTGATCAAGTTACAATTTATGTAGAAAATTATATAAATAAACAATATGACAGTTACACAGTATTAATTAAACGAGATTTTCTGAATGAAAAAATTGTAAAAGGTTTTCAAATAAAAATATGCATTGTTACTAAAACAATAAACAATATTCAAATGTGGTGTTGTAGAAAGGTGTTAGAATAATTTTAAGTGTATGTCCAAACGTCGTATAACGAGGATGCATAAAAAGTATAAGTTGCACCTAACAGAAG
>WQXQ01000106.1 GCA_009784775.1 Treponema sp. | reverse complement strand
TTGTCAGGTTCATAAATAAGAACCCAGTCTCCTTGTATGTGGCAGCCGAAGGAATCTTTCCATTCTCCATGAAGAGGATGGTTGCAGCGTTCAGGGGGCAAAGGTTGTTCGTTAATAATCATATCCATAACTTCACGAAGCCTGAACATTTGTCTGCCTTGTTTTTGCATGAGTTTAAATTGTTTTCTGAAACGTGTTGTATAGATAGGCTCAAGCATTGGTTAGTCATCCAGCTCCGGATCGTGCCTTTCAAGGTCTTCCCACATCTCATCAAGAGAGCTAAAACGCTTTGCCGGAATTTCGCCGCGCATCATTGCGCGACCTTCTTGAATTGCGGCAATGGTTTCAGCATTGGGAACGCTATTGGCGCAAATAGAGCACTCGTTGGACATAATGTCTGCTTGCTGTGTGGCTTTTGCCTTGAGATAGTGCGCAAAATCAATAACTTGAACAGCATATTCTTCGGGCAGGGAACTCATAACTTTAATAAGGTCATTGTAAACTGGTTGTGCAACCGGCATTCTCTTACTCCTTATAGCTTAATTTAAGGTAAATATAACATAATGGGGAGAAGTTATCAATGAGAAATAAGGGAAAAGAGGAGTATATTACATGAAAAACGGTGAAAAATCAAAAAAAGGTATCTGTACACTGCTCATTTTTCTTGCATTGCTCATTACTCATTCCCCATTGCTCATTGGCTTTGACTTCCACGTCCGTCCCAAAGGTTTCGTTTCAATCCCAATGGGAGCCGGCAGCATCGATCCGCAAAACAATACACGGTACGACATCGGCGGCGGCGGAGAACTCGGTTTTGAAGTAGACCTTTCTACAATCTGGACTAATCCTATCGGGCTTGGTTATACGGCAGGTGCCGAAGGCGGGATGATGATAAACCCCTTTCTGGGCGAAGGCGTTGATAATGTCAGCTTTTATTCCGCAGGCGGCGTACTGGCTCTGTACTATTTTCCCTTGTCGCGCCTGTTTGTACGGACAGACGGAACGTTAGGCGTATACGCGGCGGCAACGGAAATAGGCAACAGTACCGCCGATCTGTTCTGGCGGGCAGGCGGCGAAACAGGCTTCCGATTCACTCCGGGATTTACGCTGGCGGCTAACGCAGGCTGGCGGCAGTATGAAGGAAAAGATGTTTTTAACTCGGGACTTTATGCCGGACTTACCGCACAGATTACTTTTCAGGCAGGTAGAGGTACGAGTGAAGGGGCCGGCGCTTCGCTTGGCCAGCCGGAACCGGTGTATCCGGCTTTTATGCAGTTGTATCAGAGTGTCCCTGTCGGTGATGTAGTAATCCGCAACAACGAAAACGCCGAAATCCGGGATGTACGGTTGTTCTTCCGCGCGGGCAATTACACCGCTTCGGAATTCCCCTGCGGCAGTATTTCCGTTATCCCGCGCGGCAGGAGCGTTACCTTTCCGCTGTTAGCTGATTTTTCCAATGATATTTTACGCTTTACCGACAGCGGCAGAGTAATAGGCGAGCTCGTTATCCGCTACCGGTTTTTGGGACAGGAGCGCGAATCGGTACGAGCCGTAACGGTCGCCGCCCATAACCGAAATATCATACCGATGGGCGATCCGTCGGCATTTGCGGCGTTTGTCTCTCCGACATCCCCCGAAACGCTGGACTTTGCGCGAATGGTCGCGGGGCTCGACCGCTCAAGCAGGCGCACAGGGCATAACAACAATATGCAGTACGCAATCTGGCTGGTAGAAACGCTGCGGGCTTCCCAGTTAACCGTGAGCAGTACGCAGTTGGCAGATAGCGTTGATCAAGCGCGCAATACCGCAGACGGAATGCATTACGCGCAATTTCCGGCAGAAACATTGATTTTCCGCAGCGGCGCAAGCCGTGATTTAGCCCTGCTGCTCGCCGCCTGTCTTGAAGGCGTCGGCATCGGCTCGGCGTTAATCAAGGTAAAAGGCGATGAACTGCTTGTTGCGGTGTCGTTAGGTGTAAACGCGAACGCAGCGGAAACCTTATTCAGCAATTTTGACCGAATATTGATAATCAACAATGAAGTATGGCTGCCCTTGTCAATGTCCGCTTTTAACGAAGGCTTTACCGCTTGCTGGGCTGCCGGCGCGGCAATGCTCAAACAGGCCTTTGACCATGACGAGTGGGTTGACTTTATAATCGTACAGGATGCCTGGGCAGCGTATCCTCCCGCGCCGATTCCCGAATTAGGCAGAAATGTGTTACGCACGGACAGCGACGCTGCGGCGCGAGCGGTAAATCGCGCTATGCAAACCTACATCGAACAGGAAATAAATGTCTTGTTACGGCAAGTGCAAACACAAATCAACGCAAGCCCGACCGCCGTCCTGCATAACCGTTTGGGAATACTACAGGCAAGAGCGGGACGAATAGCCGAAGCAAAAGCGGCGTACGAACGGGCAGCTGCATTAGGTTCAGTCCCCGCAATGACCAACCGGGGCAACCTCGCGCTGACAGAGAATGACTTTACCGCAGCCGAACGCTGGTTCAGACAGGCTCTGCAAAGAGACCCGGAAAACACGGCGGCATTAAGAGGGATGGCGCAGATTGAAAGGTAAATAATCTGGCCAAAATCTAATATTTTGCCCCATTCTCAAAATCCAAATCCTGTGTTATTATATACCTAAAGGGGAGTATTATGAAATACAAAACAAAGGTATTGGTTGATCGGTTTGCTGAGATACTTTCAGGGTGGGCCGGCGTTGAATGTATTACCGTGGATGAGGCCGCGCTGCCGGATATTTTGGATCCGTACTTCGCGCTGATTCTTGATGTGTTTTGCTCCGGCCCCATTCCCTGCGCTCAAGAGCGGTGTCAAATATACGGCAATGATGTGGCAGCCTTTGAAAGCTCAGGCATGAATGAAAAAGATCGTTTTCTTATTGGCGATATTCCGGTGCGGCTGGAATATAAATCTATCCAAAAGACAGAAGAACTGGTAACCATTGCCGATACGAAAGTGGATTCCCTGTGGTTGATTAAAGATTCTGGGACATATGGCTTTTACCGGCTGATGAACGGGCTCATTGTGTTTTCCCGCAGTAACTGGATACATGATATACGAAAACGGCTTGAAGGTATCGGAGACGCGTTTTGGGTGGAAATGCGGGGAGTGGTTCAGTCAAAAATGGAACATTTTTTGTCCGATCTGGGAGCGGCGTCTTTTCAGGGTGATGAGTTTCACTATCTTTTGGCCTCTGCTGGTTTTATTAAGACCGCCTGTCTTACCCTGTTCTGCATTAACCATCGTTTTGAGCCGTCGCACCGGGCCTATTACAGGCAGGTGTTGGAATTACCGGTGCTGCCTCGATCATTTTCTACCCAACTTGACAGTTTCCTGGGTACCAGATTGGGAGAACCTATGGAACGAAGATTCAATCTGGCCATGCTGATAGCCAAAGGCATTGTTTCCATGTAAGAATTTTCTCGAATTTCCTCTCGCAAAGGCGCAAAGGCGCAAAGGCGCGGAGAGGAAGATTAAGGAGAATAGACGGTGAGCTTAGAAATTATCCGGGTTAATACATTTCTTTTTAACTTTGCGTTCTTTGTGCCTTTGCGTGCTCTGCGAGAAAAAATGGGAATAAATTTTTTTATAATATTATGTACAATGTTTTTGGTTTCTTGTGGGGCGAAGGAGCAGCCGGTTTTGTTTTCGGTGTGGGGGACAAACCAGACACTGTACGGAATGAACCGTGAGGCTGCCGAAGGGTTTCTGGATTTTTCCAAACCGAAAAAACTGGAGTACCGGTTTACCGCTGCTCCGCTTGCATCATCGGTAATGGAGCCTGTCTCTTTTGAAATAGAATATTCATTCGGCGGTTCGTCTGCCATGACAGACGCGCCTGCTGCGGCAGGCAATACGCAGCTTGTTTTGGAAATTGCAGGACACTCATGGATTTTGCCGCATGCTTTTGACGGAACTGTTTTTCACTATGCGGTTCCTTTCACGCAGGCTGATACGTTTACCATTGTTCTGACCGGTAATGCGGCAAAAAATAATTCTGTCCGTTTTCGGATTCATTCCATTGGATTCACCGGCCGCTGGTTTGGTTTTTATCGCCGGCAAGATGCATCGCATAGTCATTTATACCTTAGCCCCTTTGTGTCCAGACAGCCGGGTGGAACATGGGTCATTGATCCGCCTGCGAATTTTGATGTTCCAGCCGGATTTTTCCCCAGTTTGTCGGCGGGATTATTGCCGGGAAATGAAACAAGCATTACCGCGGGAAACCGCCGCTTCATCGCTTCGTCTCATCTGACTCAGCTCAATGTTCCCGCAGAAGTAATTGCGCATAACGCAACATCATCGTTTGCCGTATCGGGAGATCGCGCCGCTTCTTTTCGTCTTGTGTACACAACTATTCCTCCATTTCCCGAACCCATTAGCGCCGACCCCGGCCTGGTGCTAACATGGCCTTTGGAAACCTGGCGCGATAGCCGCTATGAAGTGTTCCGCTGGGAATCGTTTCCTTCTCTGCTGATTTTTGATTTTGCCGATTATGCCGTGCAGGATCGTATGCTTAAACGATTGGCGTTTTTTGTTGAGAAAACAGGCTTTCGGGGCAGGCTGTCCTCTGATGCGGAAATCGGACATTTGCATGGCTGGAATGCCCATGATTACTGCGCGGAAGACCTTGCCCGTTTTTTTCAAACAGCGCGTAATGTGCGCTTCCCCCTGCTTGCCGAGGAACGTGAACTGGAACGAATTCTTTTGAATACCGGCATTATTCGGGAGCTTGGCGGAGAGATACAAGGCGGGGAAGGGGGAATCATTTCAGTTACGCGGGAAGCGCCGGAATATCTTCGTTTTCGCTTTATGGCGCACGAAGGATACCACGGCCTCTATTTTGTTGATGAAGATTTCCGCACCTTTAGCCGCAATCGCTGGCAGCAGTTTCCGGCAGAAGCAAAACGTTTTATGGTTTCGTATTTTAATTTTCAGCAGTACGATACAAGTGATGAGTTTATCCTGATAAAAGAATTTGCATCCCATATTTTGCAGCAATCGGTTTCGCAGGCAGGCCATTACTTTGGTCAGACGCTGCCGTCCCGCCTTGAAAATACCTGGCGGAAAGCGGACCTTCCCGACAAAGACGAGAGCTCCGGCGCATGGCCTGTTCTTGCAGCGGCGTTCACCCGCGAAGCGGAATCTTTTTCCGGATATGTCGGCAGGCGCTGGGGTATTGCTGCCGGCAGGGTGCATTTGGTAACGGTCAGGCAGCCCTAAGCAATGCTCACCGACGTCCATTGCCATCCTTTTGATCTGATAACGCATTTTCCCGCCGCCGAAGACGAACGCCGTAAGTTAGGCGTAATCTGCGCCGCCAGCGCAGCCACCATCGAAGAATTTGAATATTGCGAAAAACTTTCCCTGCAGGCAAAAGCCGATGGCGCTGCGCCGTTATTACCGTGTTTTGCCATACATCCGCAGTGGGGAGGAATGAGGAATGAGGAATTAGAAATGAGGTACGCAGTTGCCGAAGGCCTTGAGCAGATAGCGTTCTTGGAAAAGTTGGCGGCGAGTGGGAGATTGGCGGCAATCGGAGAAACGGGGTTCGATTTATTTAATGCGGCGTTCAGGGAGACGGAGCGATGGCAGGAGGAAATGTTTGCTGCTCATCTTGAGATTGCGCTGCGGTATGATCTGCCTTTGGTGATTCATGCGCGGCGGGCTATGCACAAGATTTTTTCGTATTCGGCCGGTTTGAAAAAATGCAGGGCGGTTGTTTTTCATTCGTGGTCTGGTACGGCAGGGGAGGGGGAAGCACTGGTACGGCGGGGGATTAATGCTTTTTTCTCATTTGGCACGGCGATCATGCTTAATCACCGTGAGGCAATGCATTGCTGTGCCGCTTTTCCCGCCGATCGTCTGCTTACCGAAACCGATGCCCCTTTTCAGCCCTTGCGCGGCAGGGAATTTTCAGGCTATACTGATATTGTTTCCATACTGCACACAATGGAATCGTTGCGCGGTGAAACCGGTATGGAACAAATCATCGAAACGAATTTTCGTAATGCATTAGGAGTTTAGACATGATACTGCGAGGTAATTTTTCTTCCGAGGTACTGGCCATGAGTACCAATGTACAGGTGTTTATCCCGGAACGGAATAGTGCGCCTTACCGGATAATATATTTATTGCATGGTCTCCACGGCGATCAGGGCACCTGGCTGGATAATACCATGCTTCCGGTGTATGCCAAAGAATATAATGCGGTGTTTGTAATGCCAGAAGCATCGCGGAGTTTTTACCTGAATCTGAAATATGGGCGCAAGTATTTTGATTATGTTAGTGATGAACTGCCGCGGGTATGCCGCAAAATTTTTAACATTTCCGCCAACAGGGAAGACACCGCGGTGATGGGCTGTTCCATGGGCGGTTATGGCTCCCTTTTTCTGTCGCTTTCAAAGCCGGAACAATTTGGTTTTTGCGGGGCCATTTCTTCGGCGTGCCTGTATTTCAAGCCATTTCTGGATAGCGTACGGGCCGACCCCATTGGCGTGACAAAATCTCATCCCGGAGGAGAAGAGATACTTGTCGATTTACTGGCTACATACGGTGACGCTTTGGGATATCGGCCAGATTATGATATTGTGGAACTGATAAAAAAATTCCCCGCCGATAAGCCCAAGCCGGTGATTTTCTCCACTTGCGGAACCGAAGACGGTTTAAGAAAAGAAAATCAGGCCTTCAGGGATGAAATGAAGATCACCGATTTTAATTTTGCCTACGAGGAATGGGCTGGCGACCATGACTGGCACTTTTTCAACGAAGCGCTGCAAAAAACACTTGAATATTGGTATAGAGCATAATTATGCAAAAGAATATTAGTTTTTTACGAGTTATTACTGTTGCGGCGGTAATGCCATAAGCAGCGCGACAAATGCAATTTTTACTATCCCCACGAATCTTACGATAGGGGTATATTACTATTTCTGCGAAGTGAGCGCGACTGGCGCAGAGTCCGTTCGTTCTACCGTGGCGATAATTACGGTCGACAGTTTTATTGAAACAATAACCATACCTGGCAGTGATATCGAGTTGACCATGGTACGGATAGTAGGCGGCGCCTTTCGCATGGGCAGCCCCAGTACTGAAACAGACCGTGATACAAGCGAAAACTATCGAACAGCGAATGAAGGGTATGTAACATTAAGCAGTTTTTACATGGGTAAATATCAGGTAACGCAAGAACAGTATCAGGCGGTGATGGATGTAAATCCCAGTTGGTTTCATGGGGGCAATGGAAGAGAACCTGTCTCAGGAGAAGTGCAGGGCAGGCGGCCGGTGGATACGGTAAGCTGGTATGGCACGCTGGTATTCTGCAATAAATTGAGTATGTTGGTGGGGTTAACCCCCGCGTATCAGATATCGGGTAGTACCGATCCTTCAGTCTGGGGAACAGTACCGACCACCACTAATGCAACTTGGAATGCGGTAGAGATAGTTAGCGGTTCTACCGGGTACCGCTTGCCGACCGAGGCGCAATGGGAGTATGCGTGCCGCGCAGGGACGACAACCGCATACAATACTGGGAGCAATACGATAAATAATAACACCGGGTGGTATGGTGCCAATAGCGAAATTGGTACCCGTGAAGTGGGATTGAAGCCGCCGAATGTGTGGGGTTTGTATGATATGCATGGGAACGTGTCGGAGTGGTGTTGGGATAGATTTGCTTTATATGATAATGCGGGAGGGAGCAATGATCCCCTGGGTTCTGCCTCTGGTAATTTTCGTATAATGCGCGGCGGCTCGTGGGCCAGTTTCGATTGGAATCTCCGTTCGGCCTGTCGGAACGAATCCTCCCCATTCTCCCGAATCGCAGAGTATGGTTTTCGGCTGACGCGTCCCAGCAACTAAAAGAAAAAAAAGAAAAAAGAACAGAGAACAAAGGGTGTGGTTCGTAGTCTAAGCGTGTTGACAACAAGCGTAGATTACGAACCACAATTTTTTTCTTTTTTCACTGTTCTTTGTTCTTTTGCTACTGTTGTTCACTCAGCTCTTGTATGGTTTTCATATCAAGTCCGGTTATTTTTTGTACGAATTCAAATGGTGTGCCCTCAGCCAGTAAATTCCGGACAATTTCTTTGTCCCTTTCCTCTCGGCCTTCTTCAAAGCCCTCTTCACGGCCTTCCTCATGACCCTCTTCAAAGCCCTCTTCGCGGGCATAGGCGATTGCGTCTTCGGTGTTCCATTCGGTTAATAGCATATTCAAAACCTCCGAGCCATGAATTTCCAAGAACTCATTCAGTATACCATGTTTCTGACAATATGTAATAGCC
>WQXQ01000105.1 GCA_009784775.1 Treponema sp. | reverse complement strand
TTACGCCGTTAAATTGAGACAATAATTCTGTAAAACTCCACCCTTTTTCCCGCAAATACTCAGGAATGTCACGCGATGCGGCAGAACGCAAAAAATCTATAGCTTGCAAAACTGTGCTTTTGCCGCAACTATTTTCACCTATCAATACAGTTAATGGAGTAAATTCAATGGTCACATCCTGAATTGCTTTAAAATTTCGTATCGTTAGTTTCTTCAACATACATTTACCCTCACAAGCAAGGATTCAGTTTCTATGGAAATCCATTTCTCCTGTCACATCCCCAGCATTTTGCTGTAAGCGTCCAGCGAAGAATCGCCTGAGTTTCCCGCAAGCGCCTTCTTTGTAAGTATCTTGCCCAACTGCACTCCCTCTTGATCAAAACTGTTGACATTCCAGATAAAACCCTGGAACATTACTTTGTTTTCAAAATGGGCAAGAAGGCTGCCCAATGCTGCGGGCGTTAGCTGCTTTCCGCAGATAAGGCTGGAAGGCCGCCCGCCGGGGAATTCCTTGTTGCGGTCTTCGCTGTCCTGCCCTTTGGCAAATGCGATAATTTGCGCGGCAAGGTTCGCTTTCAGTTTGGTCTGACTGATAGAACCGTCTACGCTTACATCGTCGCCTTTTTGGCTTTCGCTAAAACCGATAAATTGCAGGGGGATAATGCTTGTCCCCTGATGAAGCAGCTGATAGAACGAATGCTGCCCATTGGTTCCAGGTTCGCCAAAAATTACAGGGCCCGTATTGTACAAAATTGGCTGCCCGTTGCGGTTTACGCGCTTGCCGTTGGATTCCATGTCCATCTGCTGCAGATGCGCGGGAAAACGGGAAAGAGCCTGGCTGTAGGGCAGCACTGCCGTATATGGATAGTTCAGAAAATTCCTTTCCCACACGCCTATCAATGCATCCAGCAAAGCGGCATTTTTTAGAACATCCGGTTCCAGCGCCATTTTGTCCGCTTCGGCAGCTCCTGCGAGGAATTCCCTGAAAGTTTCCGGGCCAAAAGCGAGGGACAAAACACAGCCGCCTACCGCCGACGATGACGAATAACGCCCGCCGATATAATCATCTATATAGAAAGAGTCAAGATAAGCCGGATTCCGCGCAAGCGGGCTTGTTTCGCTTGTTACTGCGATCATGTGCTTGCTTGGGTCCAGCCCTGCTTTTGCCAGCTTGTCTTTGACAAAAAGCTCATTTGCAAGCGTTTCCTGGGTAGTGCCGCTTTTGGAAACCAGAATGAACAGGCACTGCTCAAGCTGGCAAGAGGCAATTACCTGCGATGCGTCGTCCGGGTCCACATTGGAAATAAATTTGGCATCAAGGCGCTTTTTGCCTTCGGCGGCTGCTATGTTTTCAAGAGCGAGATACAGAGCGCGCGGCCCAAGGTCAGAGCCGCCGATTCCAATTTGCACAACAGTAGTGAAAGGCTTGCCGGTACTTCCCAAATATTTACCGTCATGAACAGCAGCGGCAAAACCGCAGAAGCGCGAAAGCTCTTTGCGGTAAAAATCGCCAATGTTTTTTCCATCTTCTATAACCGGCTGCCCTTGTTCACCCCGCAAAAGCTGGTGCAAAACCTTGCGTTTTTCGCCGGTATTCATCATTTCTCCGTTCAGGAGAGTCTTATACTTGGCAATAAGCTCCTGTTCATCGGCAAGCTCCTGAAGCAGCTTTACAGCCTGCTCATCAACAGCTTTTGCAGCCCAGGAATACCGCAAATTCGCCGCCATTGGAACAACATTCTGCTCCACTCTTTTCGCATCAAGTTTTTTTCGAAAATCAAAAGTAAAACCCGCCGCATATTCGGCAAGCTTTTTACAGGCATTAGTTTTATCAAAGTCAATAAATTGCATAAAATTCTCCTTAAATTATCATTTTGAACAGACCTGCGTTAGTTTAGCATATTTATTCCAATATGACAAACATACATGCCCCATGCGCCAAAAGCCATCATTTTATATATGAAAAAAGCCTTTTTCTCTGTAACCTTTTTGCCCCCATGTGGTTATAATAGACAGCAGACTATAGTAGTTCCACATTCCTCCTATTTAGTTGCCCCGGAGTTGCTCCTTTCTCCGGGGTTTTTTTATGCCTCTGCGTATAAACCATTACCGCAAAAAAAGACCCATATTGGCAGTAAAAGCATGAATTTTGAAAACCAACCAAGTTTAAAAAGAGGCTTTACACATCAGTATTTTTTTATTTTTGGGGTTGACAATTTTTTTTAAAATTGCTATTTTTAGTACAGCATTCCCCTGTAGCTCAGCTGGCAGAGCAAGTGGCTGTTAACCACTGGGTCCGTGGTCCGAATCCGCGCGGGGGAGCTAAGCCGCCTTTTGGGGCGGCTTTTTTTATGCTACAGTTTACTCCTTAATTCTTCAGTACAATTCCGATGGTGGTGTTATACCATTGGCTATCAGCTTTTTGCACGTCAATCGTTAAGATATATTTACCATTGGCATACGTTGCAAAGTCAGCCGGATCAAATATAAAATTGCCGTTGCTTATGGGTGCCGTATACGATTGGCTGATACTGGTTCCGCTAATGTACCAGTGCACTTCTGCATATTGACCGGGATCATCAAGTTCGATTTCCTGTAAGCCAACAAACCCGCGAGAGAATTCTATGTCTGCATAACCCTCAAGTTCAGGCGCTCCATCGGCAATGTCGGGGAAGGTGATAGTTGCCACCGCAGAATCTTTTACCGTTACCGCAGCGCTCGTTGACGAAGTATGATTCGCCAGGCTTACCGTTACTGTGTAGTCTCCCGCTTCGGTCGGTGTGTATGTCATTCCGGTTCCGCCGGTAGTAACATTAGCGCCGCCTTTCTTCCACTGGTAGCTTACCGTCTCGCTGCCTGTATAGCTTGCCGTAAGCTCCTCATTAACCGCAACAGCACCGGTAATTGGTGTACCGCCCAGAGTAATGCTTACCCCAGCCAGGGCTTTGGGCGTAATGCCGGTGGCTGCCGTAATGCCGTTTGCCGGCAGTGTGAGGGTGTAATTACTCGCATCGGCACCGCCCAATGTTGCGGCGGTGATGTTTATTTTTGCGCCGACATTTGCGCTTGCATACGCGGCTGCACTTACCGTAACGGTTACCGTATCACTGCCCACAACGCCGTTTAATGTTGCCGTAACGCCGCTTGCACTCGTGCTGCCATCGTATACTTTAGTATGCGTTGCGCCGGTGATCGCAAGCGCTTTTTGTGTGATTGCTAAAACATCAGTTTCGTCAAATAAATCATTGTCGGTTTCAGCGCTTAATATGCCGTACGACACGATTATGCGTTTGCCGTTATCGGCAGCATAACGCAGGGCATAATCGGTCAGACCGGAAATGAGTGTACCATTTTCCAGTTCGATGTAGATGCCGTAAGCGTCAAAATCATCGAGCAAAATGTCTTCGGTATCGGTAGGATCGTTTTCGTAGGTTGAGGTAACGGCAAAATCGGAAAGGTCAAGCACATCGCCGTGGGTATAACCGGTTGTCTGGGGAGGTACGGCAATACTGAGACCGGTAAGATTTTTTGCAAGTGTTGCCGGGAAGGTATGCGAGAATGTTACGGTAGTACGATGAGCATTAACAGTAGCATTGGTAATAGCGATATTATTGATCTTTACCGTGAGCATATCTGCAAAGGTATATTCATCATCGGCGGTTACGGTAATACTTACCGTGTATGCCGTTAATCCAGCAAAGGGATTATCATCCGGTGTCCACGATATACCAGTGAGCGTAAAATGCGCCGCACCGCCAATGCTTGCTGCCGGAACTGCGCCCTTTACCGGAGCTGCAACGGTAATATCAATGGTGTTAATAACATTGACAGCAACGGTGGCTGCAAAGGTATAGGTGAGCGTTACTGTTGTTTCGGTACTGGCGATCACCGTTGCCGCATCATCATTACAGGTTGCACTAATGTCTTGCATAAAAATGTAATTTTTGTGTGCGGTTAATGTAACCGTTACGGTGTATGCAGTACCGCCCTCAAAGGGATTGTCATCCGGTGTCCACGATATAGCAGTGAGCGTACAATGATCTGCACCGCCAATGGTGCTTGCCGGTTGCACGCCGAGTGTCGGTTCGGCAACGGTAATGGCAATGGCAGTTATACTTCTTATTTTTTCTGCCTTGGGCGGCAAAAACGGATTATGACAACTATACAAAAGAAAAAAGAGCAGCGAGAAAAGAAAAAAGCCCGATAAAACCGAATTCGCTTTTCCCCTTTTTCCCACTTCTCTTTCCTCTTTTCTCATTTGCATTTTATCTTTTTTCATTTTTCACTCTCCTTAGAAGCGTAGTCCGGCGGCGGCGCCGATACCAAAGGCAAACGGATACCCCAGACGCCCAAACGGTTCTATAAAAAACTGCTCTCCTCGGGTTATACGATATCCTGATCGTAAGCCGCCCAGGAACATGGCTGTTGCACTGCTGTCTTCGATAAACAAATACAACCCTAAATCGGTCTGAATAAAGAATCCCCTATGCTCGTTTGGCAGAATTTGCCAACTGGCATCATCCACATCAGCGAAATACCAGCGAAAGAGGAGGCACGATTCAAGCACCGTAAAGCCGCGAAAATTGTTATTGAGCGTAAAAACGAATCCCGCTGCAAACGGCGTTACTTCAACGGGCAGTTTAAAGTCGAAACCCAACATCAGCGCGCCAGCAAAGTTCTCACGGGAGTTCATCGTCCATTCAAGCCCAAAACTCAATGCCGCCTGCTGTTCGGGCATCATTTTGTCCGCAGTATACAGGTCAACCATTTCCTGGGACTCTAATTCCGCCTCCTGGGCAGAAAGAGTAACGCCCAGAACAAACATAATAATCATCAGTTTCTTCATTTTCTTTCCTTATTTACCAATTTACCAAAAAGGTGCCTGGCACCTTTTTTTCCTGTTACGGTCGCACCACACGGAAACCGATGTAGGTGGTCGGGATCCCCGGGGGGATGCTGGCCCGATACGCTGAACGAAGTTGCTGCGTTCCGTTGTGATAAGCCCCGCCGCGTATCACACGTTGAGTACCCACATCTATACCCGCAGGGTCTTCATCCTCTGTTGCACCAATTTTAGTCTTCGTCTCGAAACTATTATCATAACTATCATACCAGTCCCAGCACCAGTCATATGCATTTCCGTGCATGTCGTATAAACCATAACTATTCGTTATCTTATAATCTCCTACTTCTGTTGTAGCGTTTTTATTATTGGCATCTGGTGAGCCTAAGTTATTTTCCCCTCCAGGCAGCTCATAAGGGTATTGGGTATTAAAATTGGCCATACCCGAGAGCATTTCATTACCGGTTCCTATCCCAAAGGGTTTCGTGGCAGTTTCGGTTGCTTTGTTGGGATAACCCCCTCGGCAAGCGTACTCCCATTCAGCTTCGGTAGGCAGCCTATAGCCTGTTGACCCGGAGACGATTGCTGCGGCATCCCAAGTCGGATTGCCACCGCCCCCTGTCGGTATGCTTCCTCCATTGTTAGCTATCCAGACATCAGGATTATCACTGCCTCCAATACTATATGCAGGGATCAGTCCCTCCATGATGCTCAATTTATTACAGAACACTATCGCTTCATACCAGGTTATTTCCACCGGTCTATTATCACCCTTAAAATTACTGGGATCACTTCCGGTTATTTCCATAAATTGTTTCTGCGTTACCTGATACTTACCCATGTTATAACCACTGGTTAACGTTACCGAGTGTTGGTCTTCACCGCTGCCGCGGTTGGGTTCACTAGACGGACTGCCCATTATAAAACTGCCGGCGGGTATTGATACCATTTCTATCAGTTCTGTCAAAAAATCCGGCCACGGTATTTCTTCCCCGTGCAGGCTGGGCATGTATTCCGGTCCCTTCCATGTCCATGTATTGTCACCGGTATTGTCAATTTCAAATTTTGCAGCGCTGCTGCCGGTTGCATCGCCCCAGGTACCCATGATCGTTGTTGCGGCTAATGCGCCTATGCTTAATCCGTCTTCGCTGGTTAAATTATTGCTAATAGTTTTATCATCGCCTAATGTACCGTCCCAGTTATAGAGTACTTCCATGCCGTACCATGCGTAGTTGTTGCTGCTAGCATAATCGCGACCTGTTATACGTCCAACATCAGAGTCACCCTTCACACTGGCGTTTAATGCAATGCAGTTTGAAATGTTTCCTCTAGTCCCTGTTATACCGCCAACATAGCTGTTACCGGTGATGGTACCCGTGGTATAGCAGTTTAAAATGATTCCCGACCAAGTATACGCTACTATACCGCCGACAAAGTCGATTCCGGTGATGTTGCCCGTGGTATAGCAGTTTGAATAGGTTCCACCACCATCTTCTCCCACTATACCGCCGATAGCATTACCACTGCCGGTGATGTTGCCCGTGGTATAGCAGTTTGAATAGGTTCCACCTTCATCAAGCCCCACTATACCGCCGATATTGCTCTCGCCGGTGATGTTGCCCGTGGTAGAGCAGTTTGCAACGGTTCCACCACTTTCACTAAGCCCCACTATACCGCCGACATGTTCGCTGCCGGTGATGTTGCCCGTGGTAGAGCAGTCTGATATGGTTCCACCACCTACATTAAGCCCCACTATACCGCCGACAAGGTTGCTGCCGGTGATGGTGCCCGTGGTATAGCAGTTTGAAACGGTTTGATAGCTACTCCCTGCAATACCGCCGACAAAGTTGTCACCAGTGATGGTGCCCGTGGTATAACAGTTTGAAACGGTACCATCATCGCCATTAAGTCCTGCAATACCGCCGACAAAGTTGTCACCAGTGATGCTGCCCGTGGTATAACAGTTTGAAATGATTCCATAAATACCACTATTCCCTGCTATACCGCCGACAAAGCTGATTCCGGTGATGAAACCAGTGGTATAACAGTTTGAAATGATTCCATCACTGTTTTCCCCCACTATACCGCCGACAAACATGTTCCCATCAATACTGCCGCCTTCCAGCCCCAGATTTTTAACGGTACTGCCGCTGGCAATATAGCCAAACAATCCCTGAAAATCTGCGGATGGGGCGTAAATAGTAAGATCGGATATGGTTTTATCATTACCGTCAAAACTGCCGGTGAAAGGAATGGAATAATCTTCTCCAATCGGTGTCCAATTGCTTTCGTCGGGATCAGGTACTTCTAATATGATATCTTCCTGCAACTGATAATGCTGTGTAAGCCCTGTTGTTGTGTTGGCATACGCATTAAATGCCTGTATATTAGTCTGCGTTACCGGAATGGGGCGTGCTTCGTCCTGACCGTCGATTATTTTTACACTGGCGCTAAATGTATCATCAAAGGATGTATACTTTTCACCATAGTTGCTTATGGTAAACGTCACGGTAAGCGGCGCAAGCGTTGTCACCTCCGTTGCGCCATCGTAGATGAGTGTAATGGTATCGCCGTCAGCAAGAACGACCGTTGTGCCATCAAGCGTTAGACCGTAGCTATTGGTGTTAAGTTCGGCTGTTATCGTATCAGCGCCCTCAAGGCCTGCTATGGAAACGGTGAATTCCACCGTGCGTTCAGTGTACTCATCTGCATCGATGGTGGCTTCGATCGGTGTCAGCGCATTGCGGGTTAGCGTGCCGCTGGTGTTATTACTATATTCAGGATCACTCACATCGATGAGTAAAATGCGTCTCATAAAATGAATCGTCTTAAAGGTTCCGGTAAATGTGCTTTCCATGTTGGCATACACATACAGTATTTCCCGCCGTTCCACTCTTCGTTCTGCACCATCTACCAAGGTAAAAACGACACGGTAGCAGCCTGCATCCAGTTCGGTAAAATCCTCGCGAGTATCAACATCGTTCGCTACAAAGGGATCAAAATCACATTCATATTCCGGAGTAGCAACCGTTATATCGGTCAAATCACCTGTAAGTGGATCCAGTAGATAGAAAATTTTCATTTCAGCAACAATTTGATCTGCATCATCATCATCTTCAAAATCAAAGGTAATGTTCCAGCTAAACGTGCCAGTGCCGGTTAGGGGTATAAGCGTAATGGTTTCGGTAAGGGGTACGCCTTCGACAATTTCTTTTGCGATTAACGTTTTATCTGCAACGGGATTACCAGGAATTTTAGCTACATCATCATAATCCGTATAAGCGATCACAACGATATTATAAAAACCGGCATCGAGCAACACAGGCTCAGAAACCTCTTGGCGACTTCCTTCTATAAAGATTACCGATCCACCGATTATGGGATTCCCATCGGAATCGGCAGGAGTGAACTCCAATGTATAATAGAATGTTTCCGTATCAATATCGGGCACTATAGTGCGCCCCTTTGCAGTGTCATTAATCACCAGCGAAATAGCGCCTTTGCCTGCTGGAATAGAGTCTGCACCGCCCTTTTCTTTTGGCGGCGCAAAGGGATTATTGCAGGATAGAAGGAAAAAAAGCGTTAATGTTGTTAGTAAGAAAAATTTAGACGTTAGGCGTAACGGAAACGTTATACGACATTCGGGGGGGGGGGGGGGGGGGGAGGGGTGTTGTTAATTGATTTATTTTCTTAACCA
>WQXQ01000104.1 GCA_009784775.1 Treponema sp. | reverse complement strand
CCCTCCAAAGGAGCATACGCGCAGGGTGATACTGTCGACTAACGTTGCCGAGACGGGGCTGACCATACCGGGAATCGGTTTGGTCGTTGACAGCGGTTATGCGCGGATACAGCGTTTTCATATTTCCAGCGGGATGAACCGGCTTTCGCTGGAATCGATCAGCGGCAATTCGGCGGAACAGAGGGCGGGCAGGGCAGGGCGGCTTGGACCTGGCCGCTGCATTCGCTTGTGGGCGCAGACCGAACAACGGCCGCAGGAAACGCCGGCGGAAATAACCCGCATTGATATAACAGCGGCAGTGCTTGAAAGCCTGCTCTGGGGCGTTACCGATGCCGATGGCCTGCCCTGGCTGGAGCCGCCGCCGGCAGCAGCATGGAGCCATGCCATCGAATTGCTGCAGGAACTGGGAGCCATCGATTCCCGTTCTCGTCCCACAGAAACCGGCAAACAGATCGCCCGCCTTGGCCTTGATCCACGGCTTGGCAGACTCTGCATCGCCGGAAAAGACGCGGGTAAACCCGCCCTTGCCTGTGCCGCCGCCGCCCTTCTTGCCGAACGGGACGATTCCGGCTTTCATAATGACGCAGACTTTACCCTCCGCCTTGCCAATCTACGCACTAACTTTGCCAGGCGGGTCAGAGACAGCGCAGAGGATCTGCTCCGGCGGCTGGGTTTGCAGGCGCCGCTGCAATGGAGTGTTACCGATGAAGCGCAAATCGGCGAGATAGTGGTCGCCGCCTTTCCCGACCGTGTTGCCAAGCGGCAGGACATGAGCGGCAGCGGAATTGCGGCAGCAGCCGTGGCAGTATATGCAACCGAAGGCATTTTCCGTTTTCCCTCAGGCAGGGAGGCAAAATTGAACGTGCCGCTTGCGCACTGGATCTGCGCCCTTGAAGTTGATTCCGGGGAACGCATGGGACATATCCGGCTTGCGATTCCCCTTGCCGAAGAAACCGCCCTTGCAGCGCTGGCAACCAAACTTGTTACCGAACAAACCGTTGAGTGGAATACATTGCATCCCCGCCTCATTGAAACCACAAAAGCAGGCCATATTGTGCTCAGCGCGAAACAAAAGCCCTGCAGCCGCGCAGCATTACTCCCCTTCCTGACACCCATGCTGCGGGAACAAGGGCTTACCGTTTTGCCCTGGGACGAGTCAAAAGACGCAGCCCAACACTTGCTCGAACGCATACGATTTTTTGTTAACCGTAAAAACTGCGGGGTTAACCATTGGAACGACGAGTTGCTCATCAACGATGCGGCAGTCTGGCTTGGCCCGTTTGTCTGGAATGGCAAGGACAGCGGCAGGGGGGACATCATTGATGCGGAAGGCTTATGCAGCGCCCTGACAAACCGTTTAGGCTGGGAACACAAGCGCGAAATGGACAAACAGGTTCCCGATCACTATACAGTGCCAAACGGCAGAAAACGCCCCATCGATTATAGTTCCGGCGAACCGGTCATCAGGATTCGGCTGCAGGAAACGTTTGGGATCAGCGGCAGCCAGACCGTCATGGGACATCCCATCGTGTTTCACCTGTTATCGCCGGCGGATCGTCCCATTCAAATCACCCGCGATCTTGACGGTTTTTGGACCGGCTCCTACGCCGCAGTCCGCAAAGAAATGCGGGGCCGCTACCCCAAACACAAATGGCCGGAGAACCCAGCTTTTAAAGAATGAGTAATGAGGAATGAGTAATGAGTAATGAGGCCGTTGTTTCTTGCCGATAATGAGGGCAAATGAATCGAAGATGTATAGGGCTAATACTGTTTTTTTGCCTGGTTTTGCCGGGGATTTGGGCGCAAAATGGGAATAATGACGCTGAAAATGCGCTGCCAAGGCAGTTTCGGGAATTAACGCTGGGGATGAGTCTGGACGAGTTGAAAAGCGCGTTGCAAAGAGATACATTGTTCAATTTCCGGGGTGATCGTGATGTTTCGTTTCTCCCTGCCCGGGAAGAAAGTTTGGTTGAAGTCAGCGGTTCTTCGTTTATCAGGCGGGCGTTTTTTCAGCTTCGTGACGGAGCAGTTTTTATCATGGCATTTACCCTCAACACCGATATGATGGATCACTATAGCGTCTTTACCGGACTGGTCGAAAAATACGGTCAGCCCACGCGCCTTAATCCACGGGAATCGGTATGGGAATCTGATGATGTATATGTTGCCATAGAACGTCCCCTGACCGTAAAATATATTGATAAAAATGTTTTTAATGATATTATCAATGAGTCCGATCTTATTCAATCTCACCGAATCAGACAACGCCAGGAATTCCTGGATGAATTCTAATAAAGAATGAGAAATTAGGAATGAGAAATGAGGAATTAGGCTCCCCCCGAAAAAGAAAACTTCTTTTTTTCATCATGTTTATTTTTGTCAATGCCATTCTTGTTTCTTGTGAATCGCAGAAGTTGCAGACTGCGGTGTTGGTGATTGAGCGGGCGGGGGCGGATGCTGTCGAAATAACGGCGGAGATTGCCAGAACCGAAGAGGAACGAAACAAGGGGCTGATGCACCGGAAAAAATTACCCGATGGCGAAGGGATGCTCTTTGTATTTGATCGTGATCAACAGCTTTCTTTTTGGATGAAAAATACGATTATCCCCCTTTCCATTGCGTTTATCAGTTCGGATGGCAGAATTACTGAAATCAAGGATATGCAGCCCCTCGATCTGAATTCGGTACAATCCTCACGATCGGTGCGATATGCGCTGGAAGTACCCCAAGGCTGGTTTACCCGCGCCGGTGTCAAACCAGGTGACAAGATGAGAATAGATTTTCAATGAAATTATCGTAGGCTTCGCGTTTGGGTAGTTCGTAGTCAATATGGAGCGTGTTGCGTTCCGCCTGTACTTCGATGTTTTTTTGAGGATTGCGTCCGGTTTTTATGGTTTTGGTCCAATAGAGGCCAACGCCCCTTTTGTGCCAGTGGGGCAGATCGTTGAAATTGATACCGTGGGCAAACAATAGCTCGTTTTTTTCCGCTGCGGTTTTATGCTCAATGATTTCAGTCGCTTTATGTTTATCGTAATTGTTTTTTCGCAATATCCAGTAACAATGGGCATTCAGGGCATTGCGGTGGGCGTCTTCACTGCGCCACCTGAAATAGTCGACTACGGTTTTTGCCGTGGGCAGCTGGCATATCCGGCAATCAAACACGCCCACATCGCCCAGAAGCAGGCTGAATTGCGCGGACGCTTCTCCCGCCAAGATAGAATTATATTTCCGTATTTTTCGGTTAAATACATCGGTATCAAGATCAAACAATAGCGATATTTCATCGCTTTCGGTATAACCGTACACCACCTTAAAACCGCAGTGCATTAAGTGTTTCGTGGTTGCAACCATCATATCCCGGAACCGAACATCAAAAGGGGCTTCGAATTTGCCTTTTTCCTTGGTCAGTGTGGTAAAATTACGCCCATCCAACCGCGCCACCATATAGATTCCGGGCAGCACGCAGTGATCGGCGGATGTTTCGTAGACGCGCATTTTCGCGTCAAGGTCGTTGAATTTCATGTTTGCGCGAAAATGGTCGCCAGCGGAATAGCCAGATCGGGAAACCGTACCGGCTGCAACGAATCGCCTATGCGCAGAATACGCGACTCGTAACGGTCTTCGTTCAGGCGGAATACCTCCACCAGTTTTTGCTCAGGGTCAATAACCCAGTATTCCGGCACCTCGGCGCTTTCGTACAGATCCAGCTTGCGGTACATTTCTATGGCAGTATTGGAAGGGGAAAGTATTTCTATGACCAGATTCGGCGCGCCCCGATACCCTTCTTTTCCCAGTTTTTCAGGATCGCAGACCACAACTAAATCTGGCTGTACGACTGTATCATCGCTTTCATCTTCCTCATAAAAAAGCCGGACATCAAACGGCGCCGGAATAATCTGACATTTTTTCCCTTTGAGAAAGTTGTAAAATTCACCATTCAGGATCGAAACAATGATTTGATGTTCCGTACTGGGCGCTGCCATTGCGTAGGCAACACCATCAATCAGTTCAAACCGCTCGCTGGGTTTGAGTTCCCATTCCTTATAGTCCGCATAAGTCCACTTGTGGTCTTCTGCATACGCTATTGCCGGATCAGACATACTTGCTCCTTGCCTTACTATAACGGAAAATGGCGGGAAAGTCTATGTTTCCCCAATTTCCCCTTAATCTTTATTTTCAAATGCCGATATTGAAATGAGGAAACCTCTCTATGGAGTTTAATATGGTATTTGAACAGTGCAGGGATGTCCTGCTGCAGGAAAGTGAACTGGTACAGCGTATTGGCGCTTTGCAAAATCTCATCAGGGAAGCGGTGGTGAGCCGTGATTGGACCGATTTTGAAGGCCATTTTAACGCTTTGGGCGGGTTAGGGGAGGAATTTACCGCCCTGGAGAACGAACGGAAACGGCTTTTTGCCGGAATTCAGACGGAAACGGGTGACTCTGCGCGGTTTTATGCTTTTGTCGCGCAGTTTCCCCGGGACCAACGCGCTGAATTGTCGGCAATTTATCGCAGTCTGAAACTTGAGTCCCTGCGGGTACGCATGGCCGGCCAAACCCTTATGGGGTATATCGTCGAAGCGCGTACTACCATCGCGGGCTTTTTTGAGATTGCTTTTCCCGATCGGGGCGGGAAGATATATACCCCGCATGGGGTTCCTGTATCCCATGATATGCGCAGCATGGTTTTGAACCGGGCTTTTTAACTAAAGAAGTAGGAGAGAACGAATATGACATCAACTTTTATGGGACTTGAAATTGGCAAGCGGGGCATTCATGCCCATCAGAAGGCCCTGTATGTTACCGGGCACAACCTCGACAATATCAATACCGAGGGCTATTCTCGTCAGCGCGTTGAAATGTCCGCGTTCAAGCCGATTTATTTGCCGTCACTGAACCGTGAAGAAACACCGGGGCAGTTGGGGCAGGGCGTTATCGTTGAACGTGTCGAGCGGCTGCGGGATCAATTGCTTGACCGGCGTATTGTGCTGCAGGCATCCAACGAAGGCTATTGGAGCGCTCGTGATCCTTATGTCCGCATGATGGAAAATCTGTACATGGAGCCGGGAAATAATTCAGTACGATCAAAAATGGATACGTTCTGGGATGCCTGGCAGGAACTGTCGATGTTTCCGACGGACACCGCTCCCCGCACTGCGGTCATAGAGCGGGGGAAAACCCTCATTGACGGTATTCACAACCGGTATCATGGACTCAAGGGCCTGCAGGATCAGGCGAATGGGGACATTGAATTGACCGTAGGCCGGGTGAATGAGCTTTCCCGTCAAATAGCCGCTCTTAACGGCGACATCCAGAAAATTAAGGCGCAAGGTGATAATCCCAATGACTTGATGGATCGCCGGGATCTGCTGGTTGACAAACTTGCTTCCATCATTGACATCAGCGTGAGCAATCAGGACCCGGATGAATACATGGTCCACACTTCCGGTTATATACTTATCCAGGGACAAATCGGCCGCCAGTTTGATTTGCGCAAGGGTATTGATACCGAAGGTTATGCCCACATTTTCTGGCAGGATACCCAGCAGGAAATGCGCTTCCAGAAAGGCAGTTTAGGCGCGCTGCTGGAACTGCGCGATGTAACCATTGCCGGCGAAGTGCAGACCCTGGACAATATGACCATGAATTTTGTCGATCTGGTAAACGAAATACACCGTGAAGGGTATGGCATCAATGGCCTTACCGGCCTTAACTTCTTTTCCGAATATCCTTTTGTGACCAATGTGAACGGCAACTATGATCGTTCCGGCACCGGCGTGTTTGACTCCAGCTATATCTACCGGATGAACGGGCAGAATGTACTGGAACCGCGGGCACAGACGGGGCTTGAAGGCGTCATTACGCTCTCGGGCGCAAATGGTGATGTACAGGTGCCGTATTATGCCACCGATACCGTTTCCGATATTATTGCCCGCATTAATACTTCGGGTGCAGAGGTGGTTGCCCGCCTGAACCGTGACGGCATGCTTTCACTCAAGGGAACTCCGGCAGAGCCTATAAACGGCCTCCGCGAAAATCCCGATTTTGTGATACGGCATGTCAGTGATACCGGGCATTTCCTGACCGGTTATGCCGGGCTTTTGAACGGCGCCGAAGGCGGAGCCTTTGACTGGGGAACCGCCGACGCCGTTGCCAACCTGCGCGACGGAGCGACTTTTGCCGTTGCTCCCATTGCCCATCCCTCAGGCTGGATCGAAGTAAATCCCGCTCTGGTACGCGACCCCACATCGGTGGCTGCCGGTTTTGGCGAGAATGGCCGGACAACCAATCCGGGCAATGGCGATGCGGCACAGGCAATCGCTTCGATCAGAAACAGCCCGGTCATGGTGGGGCAGCTTGCCACTTTTGACGATTACTTTGCCGACTCGGTGGGCCGCATCGGTCTTTTGGGAGAGCAGGCCGGCAGGGCTTTGGAAACAGAAAATCTGATCATGAAACAACTAAACGATATGCGGCGCTCGATTTCCGGTGTAAGCGTTGACGAAGAACTGGCAAATATGCTCCGTTACCAGCAGGGTTATAATGCGGCGGCGCGGTTCATAACCACTGTTAATTCGATGTTAGACGTTCTCATGAGAATGGGCGCGTAAAAAAAAAGATAATTCAAGGAGGAATTTATGGCACGAATATCAAGCGATATGCCCCACATTGATACCCAATTTCATCTGCGGCGGCAGGAAGCGCGACTTGCGAAAATGCAATCCCAAATTTCATCAGAGAATAGAATTCATGAACTGCGCGATGATCCGCTGGCTGCTTCCCGCGCGGTACGCTATGAATCGTACCTTGCCCGTCTGGAGCGTTATGAGAAAAATACCCAGTATGCCAAAGATCACTATAACATCACCTACGGTTATATGAATGAAGCCATCAATGTGATGCAGCGGGTGCGGGAACTTGCGGTTCAGGGCGCCAACGGCATTTACTCGGTAGAAGATACCAAGATGATGGGCATTGAAATAAACGAACTGCTCAAAGAACTGGTTTCCATTGCCAATACCACAGGGCCTGACGGCAAGCAGTTGTTTGCCGGGGACAAGTCAGTTACCGAACCGTTCCGCATCGTGGAAGGCACCATCGAAAACGGCAATGAAAGCGTGGTTGCCAGAGTAGAGTACCGCGGCGCCGGAGCTTCGCGGCGAACCGAGATAAGCGATCGCACCTTTGTTGATCTTGACATTGGCGGCGGCGAATTGTTTTGGGCCGAAAAAATGCAGGTATTTTCCAATGTGAATGCGTCCAATTACCGGGTTAGCACTGCCGGAGCGTTTTTTATTGACGGAGTGGAAATTCAGGTAAGCCCCGGCGATACGCTCCCGGCAATAGTGGCAAAAATAAACGATTCCGCCGCGCCGGTCAAGGCGTTCATCGATCCTGAAACCAGAGGGCTTGCGCTGGAAGGAACCAACCCGCACCTTATTCGCGCCGAGGACGGAGCGGCAGGAGCAACCGTATTGCGGGATTTGGGAATTATCCGGGGTAACATGGAAAACAACGCGCCCAATTGGGACACTGTCCGTTCCCGTGTTGGCGGCGGCTCGGTATTTGATATGGTTGTACGTCTGCGGGATGCCTTGTTCCGCGGCGATCAGGATTTTATCGGCAGTCAGGGAATCGCCGGCATGGATCTGGCCATTGGCAATATGGCAACCCGCGTCGCCGATATTGGCAGCCGTCAGGAACGGGTTGAAATGACCTGGCAGCGGATAAACCGGGAAATTCCCGATGTGGCGTCATACATTGCCCGTGAAACTGCGGTTAATATGGCCGATGCCGCCACAGACCTCAGAATGATGGAGTTTGCCCACAAGGCAACCCTCCAGACCGCCGCACGGATACTGCCCACGACATTATTGGATTTTTTAAGATAGTATTTAGGGAGTAAAGCGTGAAAGTTGCGACCAAGGCCTATGGCCTTATTGATGTTGACGAGCGTCAAAAAATAGTGTTTTCCCAGGGGCTTTTTGGCTTTGAGACTCTGCATGATTACCTGCTCCTTGACTCGGAGCGCCAGCCGTTTTACTGGCTGCAGTCAATGGGCGTGGAGCAGGTAGCCTTTGTACTGGTCAATCCATTCCTGTTCAGGCCCGATTATGAGCTGAATATCAGCAACGAAGAACTCGCCGAAATTGGCATTACTTCGCCGGAAAAAGCGCTTGTTTTTTCGATAGTTACCATTCCGCCGGACGGCAGCCCCATGACGGCCAATTTGCAGGGGCCGCTGATTATTAACCGCGATACCAGAACGGGTAAACAGGCAGTGCTGTCCGATGCCCGCTGGAAAACCAAGCACGACATTATGGCGGAGCTGGCAGCAACAGGGAACGGATAACATGCTCATACTATCCAGAAAAGTGAATGAAAAAATAATGATTGGAGATGATATTTCCATTTCCATTATTGAAATCCGCGGCGACCAAATACGCATCGGTGTAGACGCCCCCAAAACAGTCAAAGTATTCCGCCAGGAAGTATTTGACGCGATCAAGGCCGAAAACAAAGCCGCCGCCGAATCAAAACCAGTACTGCCGGACGTCCATTTTGGCGGCCCCCAACAGGAAAAAGCGCTCGATCAAATCGCCAAGGGCAATGAAAGGTAGCAGCTACCGCATTTTGCTAGACAATATGAAGGCCCCCGAAGATAGTATAATAATCGTGGGTTATCCGCATTGCGGAATACCACATATCTTACGGGGGCCAAATAATGATAAGTAAAGAGTACTACATTGGAATGGATGTG
>WQXQ01000103.1 GCA_009784775.1 Treponema sp. | reverse complement strand
TCATATACGCTACTCAACCCGACCTGAGAAAATAGTGTCTGATTACCCGCAAATCCAGCCATATTGTATATAATACCCCATTTTGGAATATGTTGTCAAGTAGAGAAAAGAGCTTTTTTCGCCATATCCCTGTTGACAAAAGGCACACATTGTGCTAGATTATTATAATGAAATTTGTGTGGCAGGAAGAGAAAAACAAGTTGCTCAAACAAGAAAGAAATATCTCTTTTGAACAGATTGTTTTGGCAATTGAAAACAAGCAAGTGGTAGATGTATTGGAGCATCCAAACCAGGAAAAATATAAGGGACAAAAATGTATTTTGGTTGAAAGTAACAATTATGTATATGTTGTTCCAGCCACTATTTTGGATTCAGGGGAAGAATGTCACTTGAAAACGATTTATCCCAGCCGTAAATATACTCAAAAGTATAGAGGAGGTAAAAAATGAAAGAAATACAATTTTTTAATCGCGAGGAACAGGAACTCATTGATTCGATTGAAAAGGATCAATGGAAATCGACTGGGGATATTGAAAATTGGAAAACACTTCTTGCTCAAACGGCAACGAATACATTAACCAAAGACCAGCGTATGAATATCCGTATAACCAAAAATGATCTGGACGGTATCAAGCTAAAGGCAATGGAAGAAGGAATACCATATCAAACATTAGTTGCCAGCATAATTCACAAATACGTTACCGGCAAACTTTCCGAAAGGATACCCGAAACTGTTTAAATCAACAAGTTCGCCTAAGGGCGGGGTATTGAACCCTCCGCCATACGAAACGGTGACATCTCCCTCAATGAGCAGGCAGGTTTCTTCGCTGTCATAATGCCAGTCAAATTCCGACACGCCGCATTCCCAAACCGGTTTTGTGCTCATTTCAGCTTTCTCAGCCTCATTTGGTTTTTTTACGATGATGGTCATAGCTTCCTCTTTTTAACGCGAATTAGAAAGGTTCTGATGCAGCCCCTACAACTCTTGCAGTTTCAGTGTTCAATGCCCTTAAACGTAATCTACGTGTATCACCAGAACCAGAAAAAGTGCATACAATAATAACACTTGCACCCATAATTTTACCTATAGAAACTGCATAATTGTCATCAACATCTCCACTTAATTGGAAAATTTGTTCACGCCGTATTTCATCCAGTTGATTTCTGTCAACTATAAAGAAACCGTTATGTACAAGAAGGAGCTCCAATTCTCCAGAAACAAATTCAGCATCCGCATAATTATTTGTTGAACTCGTTATTATTGCGATTCTTGATTCCCTTTCAAGAGATTGTCTTAATGTGTCAGCCGCATTTTTTAATGCATTTATAATAACATTGCTGTCTATAATATTTTGTGCATCCCCCGTCCTATGGAATCTATATACATCATTTCCCGAAATAAATATTAACGTATTATTATCCTCAAAGCGGTATCTCCATTTATAGGCATGTTTATTACCATCGTTATAAAACATTACCTCAAAACCTGATGTCTTATACTTAAAAGTTGTTACTCTAGGAATGTTAGTAACTGCCAGCGTAGTAGTCATGTGTCCAATTCCGTCATTCCTAAATTCACGAATGGATTTAATCCCACCTCCTTCTGAAGTCCAAATTCCTGCAAAAATACTATGATAAGTCTGGTTGTCTTCAAAAGAATTAAACTTTATTGTAGAACAGCCACAAACAATCATTGCAAGGATAATAAAAAACATTCTTCCTTTAAATGAAACACCCATATTTATCCCTTTTTTCCTTCGTGTCTTGGTGTCTCCGCGCCTTCGTGTGATGAATCGCAAGCAATATTACTTCTTCATCTTCGCGATAAGATCTTCCAATACATCGTCTATGTTGGGGTGGCCGATTTCCTGCAGGGCGTATTCTACCCGTGTGCAGGGTTTGTTGATTTGTATCACCCGTTCAAGATCGATGGGTGTGGCGATGATGACGCAGTCGCAATCAGTTTTTTCGATGGTGGCTGACAGGTCTTGCATCTGCTGTTCGCCGTAACCCATGGCCGGCAGCAAGTTGCCGATGTTGGGGTAAATGCGATAGGTCTCGGCCAGTTTGCCCACGGCGTAGGGCCGGGGGTCAATGATTTCCTTGGCGCCAAAACGGCGGGCAGCGACAATACCGGCGCCGATTTTCATTTCACCATGAGTGAGAGTGGGGCCGTCTTCCACTACCAATACCCGCTTGCCGCGTATCGCATCGGCCTTGTTGACGCTTATCGTCGAAGCTGCCTCAATGACAATGGCGTTGGGATTCGCATATGCAATGTTGTTTCTGACTTTTTGAATATTGTCATAATCGGCGCTGTCAATTTTATTGATAACCACTACATCGGCCAAACGCAGGGTAACTTCGCCCGGATAATAGGCAAGTTCATGGCCAGGCCGGTGCGGATCGACTACGGTAACCATTAAGTCAGGTTGGTAAAACGGAAAGTCGTTGTTGCCTCCATCCCACAGGATTACATCGCAGCCATCCGGGTCGTTTTCTGCAGCGCGCAGGATGGCCTCGTAATCGACGCCCGCATAGATGACATTGCCGCGGGCGATGTGCGGCTCGTATTCTTCCATTTCTTCGATGGTACAATTATGTTTTTTAAGGTCGTCAATCGTGGCGAAGCGCTGTACTTTTTGGGCTTCCAGATCGCCGTAGGGCATGGGGTGGCGTACCGCGATTACTTTCAGGCCGCGCGCCATGAGTGCCTCGGCGATACGGCGCGAGGTTTGGCTTTTGCCGCAGCCGGTGCGTATGGCTCCCACGGCGATTACCGGTTTGGTGCTTTTTATCATGGTGTGTTTATAGCCCATCAGGGAAAAGTCGGCGCCGGCGGCGTTTACCCGCGCGCCCAGGCCCATCACAAAATGGTAGGGAACATCGCTGTATGCAAAGACACATTCATCGGCATCAAGATCTTTGATGAGCCGCTCAAGCTCGTCCTGCACAAAAATGGGGATACCTTCGGGGTACAGGCTGCCGGCAAGCGAGGCGGGATATTTGCGGCCTGCTATGTCCGGTATCTGCGCGGCGGTAAACGCCACGACCTTATAGGCGGGGTTATCGCGGTAAAAAGTGTTGAAATTATGGAAATCCCTTCCTGCCGCGCCAATAATAATTACATTTCGTTGTGTCATAAAACTGTTCTCCTGAATAGGTCCATTATTGCAATGTTTCACAAAAAAAGCAAGGGGTACGTATAGTGTAAACTTGACGGGAAAGAGAGTGGGCGGTATAATTAAAAAACGGGGGATTTTATGAAAAAAACGATAATGCCAATGCTCTTTTTATGTGTCTGTATCGCAGCGCCTTCCATGGCTATGCCAAACGATTATATTCCGCGCTATGCCGTTGAATACGCGGAGGAGTATAAAAGCGATTTTTTGCGCACTAACTCCCAGGCCGCCTCCGATTTACAGTATCGGTTTTTTTATAACGCCAAGGGTGAAGCGTGTCTGGAATTTACGGTTATTCCCAAAGGAAGATATACCTGGTCTACGCCAACATGGGTGGGATATATATGGGGTAACAGTTCCGGTTCCATTGGACTGAATGGCATACGGTATACGATGACCAGACAATTGGCTGACGCGGCGGAGTACCGCATGGAAGAACGCAGGAAAGATCCGGTGTTTCAGGAAATTGAAAAAATTGTTTTGCAATTGGCTATTGAGTATGACTATGATTTCCAAAGCCTTGGTATGCCGGTGCGATATCGCAGCCCGAATGTTAAAAGAGCGGTTTGTGATGGATACGCCAGCGCCGCAGTAAACGCGTTTAGAGATCACCCGTTGGTACACAACGTTGAAACATGGGTAAGCGCCGTGGGGAATCATGCGTGGAATGTGTTAATATTGCATGATGGGCGAAAGCTCTATTGCGATGTAACCTGGTACGATGGCAACACGATTGATAATGAAGGGTATGTGGTTAATGTTCCCCAGCGGTCTCCGGTTAATCTTACGTTTGATATTGATGAATTTAATAGCCTGGGCGGCGCGGTACATGGTGCTCATGGCAGGACAATATCCGTTCATTTTGGCTGGCCAGATGCGCAATTAAAGTGAATTTGCCGGAATTGTCTATTTAACTTTATTTGCCTTTATGGTATTATTTTCATATGAAAACCAAAAATACCATAGTTGCTTTCGTATTGGTCGTATTGATAGGTGCTTTTTCTGTCGCTTGCAATAATGCGATCATGGAAAAATGGTGGCCTGAATCAACCGGATCGAGTTCACAAGCACTGGAGCCCGGAAACGGAGGAAGCGGGGTAAATTTTGGCATTGTTCGCTTTGATCTTGGCTTCGAACCGAATACGTTTGCAGGTGAAGGTCCGCAGCCAAAAAATATGAAAATAGCCTATGCCGTTCCCGGTGAGTTTGGCTCTGCCAATGGCTCTGTCATTGGCAGGTTACGTCCCATAATCAGAAACGGCTGGGGGTTTGTGTATTGGATTGATGAGAAAGGCGATCCATGGAATGTTGAAACGCGAGAGGTAAAACCAGAAGACGATATTGACGGCGATGGCTTTATTACTCTTACCGCTGTTTGGAGCCGCACGATCGCGACCGTACAATTTGTGACCAATGTTCCTAATCTGACAGTGGACAGCCAAACCGTCGGATTCAACGGTACAGCGGTACGGCCTGTTAATCCTCAGCGGGAAGACGGGTATGGTTTTGCCGGCTGGTATACCGCAGATGAAATGTATTGGTTATTCGATACTTTGATTACCGGCGATGTAACCCTGTATGCCAAATGGGATGAAACATTCAAAACGGTTATTTTTAATGCAAACGGCGGCAGACGGCCGGATGGAGAGACCGTATTGACGCATAGTCAAACGGTATCGCTGCATTATGGTTATATTCAGGATCCCGGTCCCATGATCAGAGAAGGGTATGCTTTTGGCGGCTGGTATGAGGATCCCTCTTTTATAAGCGGCAAGCCATGGGTTTTTACGGGCGACCCGGCGATGGGTATCATAGCGGATAGAGTGACAGGGCCCGAAAATGTATTTTTGTATCTGCATGCCAAATGGGTGCAAAACAAATACTTTGTACAGTGTATGGCTATCCCGCCTTACTCAACTATATATACTGAGGCTGCAATATATCACGGTGATAGAATAATTCCTCAACCCTCTGACCCGGCACTGGATGGTCTTATTTTTGCTGGTTGGTATACGGTTAACGGAGATACCCATCCTGATGGATGGCATCAGATGTATCTATGGAACTTTGCCCATAGTATTGTTACCACTAACATGATTCTTTTTGCCCGATGGGTGACTGAAGCGCCTGAACCACCGGACCCGCCAGATCCACCCGATCCACCTGAACCCGGAGGAAGCGGTGCAAATTTTGGGTATGTCGATTTTGATCCGGATGGAGGAGTGCCTGATCCACGGCCGTTAAAAATAGCCTGGGGCGGTAAAGTGGGCAGGTTGGAACCCATCAGTAAAGCCGGTTATGGTTTTATTGGCTGGTTTGATCTGAATGGTGATCCATGGGATGTTGAAACGCGGGAAGTTACCGAAGCTGATGTCGATGGCGATGGTTTTATTATTCTTACCGCCCGGTGGAGCCCAATCATGTATACCGTCAGTTTTGTGACCAATGTTACTGGTGTGACCATAAACGATCAACGCATAGGCTCCAACCTTAGAATTGTTAAACCTGTAAATCCGCAGCGATCCGGTTTTGGTTTTGCCGGATGGTATGAGGATCCTGGTTTTAACGGTAACCCATGGGATTTTGTAGATGGCGTCGTTTCCAGAAATATGACGCTTCACGCCAAGTGGGACGAACATTTTCGCACTATCATTTTTGAACCAAATGACGGTAAACGTCCTGATGGATCAAACATGAATCCAACGTCATTTGTTATATCGCTGGAATATGGTTTGGTGCAAGACCCCGGTCCTCTGGTAAAAACCGGTCATTCGTTTCGCGGCTGGTATGAGGATTCTGGTTTTGGCGGTAACCCATGGGATTTCACGGATGAAATCGCCGATGATCCGTCTCCGTTTCGTCTGTATGCCCATTGGGTAAAAAACATCTATTTCGTGACGTTTGATGCAACGCCATCTTCCACGATTATAGATGATCAACCGGTAGTCTACGAAGAAAAGGCGGCCCGGCCTTCTTCTGATCCGCAGCCGCCATTTGGATATGATTTTGACAACTGGTATACAGAAAATGGAACTCTCTGGAATTTTGATACCGGCATCATTACCGAGCACATAACGCTGTATGCCAGATGGACTCTCAAAGTATATACGGTGACGTTTAATCCATACCCGGAGTCAAATGTGCTTGCTGAACCTGCCAATCCGGTTACCATAGCTCCCCAGCAAGTAAGGTACGGCAATAGGGTTACGCAACCCGCCGATCCGCCGATGCTGGGTGACGGCCGTGGTTTTGCCGGCTGGTATACCGAAAACACCTTTATCCATCAATGGGATTTTGTAAACGGTACCGTTATGAGTAATATGACTTTGTACGCCAAATATATGCCCCAAACCCGCACGATCCATTTTGAGGTAAACGGCGGCGCGGATATGGCGCGTATTCATTTTACGATTCCGATAGATGGTATGGTTATGAATCCCGGCGCCCCGCATAGAACAGGCCATACCTTCACCGGCTGGTTTACCGATCCTGAGTGTACCATTCCATGGAACTTCTCGGTAAACCGTGTGACAGTGCCTGATGTTATCATTGGTATGGACCCCCTGTATTTTTATGCCGGGTGGACGCCAAATGAGTACACCATAACGTTTAGTGTGAGCTCCGGTCTGCAAATACCGTTTAATACCCAGCTTGTTGAGCATGGCCAAAAGGCGGAAAGACCGGCCGCTCCGGCAAACCCGGGTTTGGCTTTAGATGGTTGGTATACAGACCAAGCGTTACATAATCCATGGGACTTCAATACAGAGGTAACGGGCAGCAGAACTTTGTTTGCCAACTGGGTGACTGCAACCTATACCGTTACATTTGATTTACGGGATCCGCCTGGAGGAATCCACTCTGTGTATAATCTCCCGGAAACTCAGTTGTTGCTCAATGAGCAGCATGTACCCCACAATGGTACCGTTAGCGAACCGTTTATGCCGGCGCTTCCAACGACAGTTCCATTCACCGAAACAACAACGCATTCTTTTTACCGTTGGGATTGGAACCCTGAAGACCCTGACGGCCCTCTTGACGTAGGCAAGTTAGAATCATATACATTTAATGCTCCGGTAACCGGTGATATAATCCTCTATGCCCGGTGGGTTCCGCCTGTTCCGGATATGGTGTGGGTGCCAAGAGGCAGCTTTATTATGGGCGATACCGGTGTTTCGGGCAGTCCCGCGGCTTACCATGCCTATCCCACTCGCCGGGTAACCCTGGATGGTTTTTACATAAGCAGGTATCAGATAACACAGTATAATGATTACCCGTTAGTTGACACGACTGTTAAGGGGTATTCTGAAGTAATGCAGAAGAATCCCAGTCAATTTACCGGGATCAGGACACGCCCGGTAGAGCGGGTAAGCTGGTTTGATGCAATTGACTATTGTGTTAGACTCACTACGCCTTCCGGGCTTAGTCAGGTCTACGAACATTTTATTGCCACTGCGGCTGCCAACATTACTACAAGTGTAACATCGGTTACGAACGCGAGCTTTACGGTGAACTGGGCGGCAAACGGATTCCGTCTGCCTACCGAGGCTGAATGGGAATACGCGGCGAGGGGAGGGCATGAAGGACCGCCGCCGAATACTCATCCGTATGCAGGAAGCGATAATGTGTCTGCGGTGGCCTGGTATAACATTACAGTCCAGGCTCAGCCTTCCGGTCAGCAAACTACTCAGCGGGTAGGATTGAAAGCGCCGAATAATTTGGGTATCTACGATATGTGCGGAAATGTGTCTGAGTGGGTTTGGGATAGTTTTACTGCATACAAAGAATATATTGCCGCAAATCCCGCTGATCTCAACAATAATCCCAAAGGTCCGGCCGCTGGAACTGAACGCGTCAGGCGCGGCGGGGGCTGGAGCAATGCCGCAGGTAATGTGCGCAGCGTCGTCCGCAACAGCGACACTCCCAACACCGCCACCTGGGTCAATGGCTTCCGCATCGCCCGCAGCCCTGGAGAAATGTATTGGTAATTGGTACTATTCGCGGAATTGCACGCAGAGGCGCCAAGACGCCAAGAACGCAAAGAAAGAAAAAGGGAGGAAAATCCGCTTTTCTTAACCTTGGCGTCCTTTGTGATCTTTGCGTCTTGGCGTGGAATTCTGCGAGTTAATACGGAGTTATAATTGGCGGGGAATTTACGGGATAGGCTTAAGCGCATACAAGTCATGGAAAAGGGCAGGGGAGCGCCGGCGACCCGGAAGCCACCTCTGTCCCCGCCTGTTTCCAGTGCCTTGCCGGGCTGGGAATCTGCGGGTTATCTGACACTGCGGCGTGAAATAACCGGCAGTGAACGCTTTGTATTGCCAAAGCCAATACCGGAAAATGCCGGTATGGTGATGCCGGGCCTTGGCAGTGCCGCAACGTACGAAGACTTATTGTTTTTTGACCTGGAAACTTCCGGCCTTTCCGGCGGGGCTGGAACCGTGGCATTTCTCGCGGCATTTGGCCGGCTGTGTACCGGCGGCAAGGCTAAAACCAAAACAGCCAGTTACCAATTGCATATCACCCAATACCTGCTGCTCGATTACCCTGGTGAACCTGATTTTATCGAAGCATTGGTACGCGAAATTAAGCGCGGCGGCAATACCATTATTGTTAGCTATAACGGCAAGAGCTTTGATTCCCAAATCCTGAAAACCCGATGCCTGATGAACGGTATCAGCCCGCCGCAGTATTTCCATGCGGATTTGCTGCACCCCAGCCGCAGATTTTGGAAACGCCTGCTGCCGGACTGTTCCCAGGGAACCATTGAAACAAACATTCTTGGGCTGGACCGCACCGGCGACATTCCCGGCGCCATGGCCCCTGAAATTTGGTTTTCATTTTTAAGAGACGGCGCTGCCGAGCCGCTTTTGGGAATCTGCGAACATAACCGCAAGGACATTGCTGGCCTTG
>WQXQ01000102.1 GCA_009784775.1 Treponema sp. | reverse complement strand
TTGGTTAAATAACACGCAAGCCCGGTATCCAAAAAATACACCTTGGGTGTTTTGAGTACCCGGTTTGTCAGATTATTGGAGTACGGCTGCAGCAAATAAATAATGCCGGAAGTTTGCAGAATGGACAGCCACGATTTTACCGTTGTTTCATTAATGCCAATTTCACCGGCAATATTGGCATAATTAAGCAGCTGAGAAGTTCTGGCGGCCAATACCTTCATAAAATTAAGGAACAGCATCTCATTGGAAACTTTTACGATCTGTTTGATATCCCGCTCAATGTATGTTTGAATATATGAATCATAGAACATCTGCCAATCTTTATCGGATCGCAAAAACAGAGCCGGATAAGAACCTTTCCAAATACGATGAAAAATGTTTTTCGGTTCCTTGTTTGTTTTTTCTTTTGCGGTAAGTATTTTTTTTTCCGGCAGAAACGGAACAGTAACCGGCATATTATCTTTTTCAGACTGAGAAAAGCCTTGTAGATTCAGAATGCCAACCCTGCCCGCCAGACTTTCGGTTACATTAGCCATTAAGTTAAACTGTTGGGAACCGGTGATCCAGTACATGCCTTTTTTCTTTTCCCTGTCAACAATGGCTTTAATACAGGGAAGCAATTCGGGGGCATACTGTATTTCATCGATCAATAAAGGTGCTTGGTACCGTTCCAGGAATCTTTGCGGATCCTGTTTTGCCAGCTCTTGTTTTTCTACAATATCAAGGGAAACATAATTTCTGCTTTTTGCTTCGCAATTTTCAAAAACCGTCGTTTTTCCAACCTGTCTGGGGCCAGTAACCAGAACTACCGGGAAGAAACTGCTCGCCCGTTTAATGGTTTTTTCCAATGTTCTTTGTATATACATACCGCCTCCGACTAATCCGGTTTCAAAAGCCAGATTAGTCGGGTCTATGTAGTTCCGACCAATCCGGTTTCTAATACCAGATTAGTCGGAATGTATGTAAAAGTCAAGTCTTATCCTCACGCTCCTATGCGCTTGCCCATGGCTTCGGCATGAGGAGCGTTGAACAGGATATCGCTCCAGTTAACGATCATACCTTCTTTTTCCATGGCCTTCATTAAGTTGGAAAGATTTTTACCCTGACGCATACCCGCCTTCTTCAGGAAGGCGGCGCTTTTTTTGCCGGCAAGACTGCTTCCCGCCGCAAGCATTTTCGGAAGCCGTTCGGGTACCTTTGCGGAAAAAAATGAAGCCGGCTCCATAACGATGGCTATGTACTCGTAACCGGGCAGGCGCATACCATCATCGGTCCATAGATCGATAACATCCGCCCGATGGCCCATCATTTCCATTCCTTTCGCCAATGCCTGCACATAGTCAGGCGGCGTTTGCCTTCGTGACGGCGCGCTGATAATCGCTATTCGCATAACATCATCCTTTATACACTTTTATACATTTGCTCAATACCCGGCTCTTTCACCAGCAGTACCGAACATTTTGCGCCAATCATAATTTCATGGTGGGCATGACCGATGATGTCTCTGGCGCTGCGATCTTTTTCCCACCCTCCCAATACAATCAAGTCTGCTTTGCGCTCATCGGCGGCGGTTAAGATTTCGGTATACACAGCACCCCTGCGTATTTCCCTTTCGATCTTAACACCCTTGGCGCGGGCAAGCTCTTCCACAAAAGAAAGGTAGCGCTCGCCGTTTGCCGTAAGGCTTTTTTCATATTCAATACCTTCATCCTGCACAAAAATCTTACTCAAAGTAAGCTGTTTGATCGTTGCGGTATCCACCACATACACCACACTTAAACGGCAATGATAGGTCTTTGCCATGACAATAGCGTATTTCGCCGCCATGATTGAGGCATCTGATCCGGTGATAACGGTAATAATGTTTGAAAAAAACGGTTTCATTTGGCGGCTGTGCCGATTGCTCCTTTTTTCTTGAGTAATGTGCTGGTAAAAAAGAAATCCCGATCTCTTTCTTCCAGCGCGGACTCAATATACACTCTGGTCTCATTGGCAACGGGTATAACCATTTTTTCCAGAGCATTTACCCGGCGCTGGGTTTTGCGAACTTCCCGCGCCAAACGCCAGGTTACTGTTCGTAATGCCGCCAGCTCAGTGCATATTTTGAGCACCTCAAAGAATTCTATCACGGTTTCATCACATTCTGCAAATGAATTCATCGGGGAATATTGTATATCGGCGCCGGGGAGCCTGATTTCCAGCCCGGGAAGCTTCATCCCGGCAGCTGTTATCTGTTTTTCCCGTAACTCAAACCGATAACTGACATTTTGAGCCAGCCGAGCAGCCCGTTCCCGGCCTACCACCACCAGCATCCGTTTAAGGGCCGGGTACGCCGATGCAACACGAGCGTCAAGTTCCCGCTCCAGCATTTTTACCTGTTCCAGCTTCCGCATCAGCTCCATAACGAGAATTTCCCGTTTTTGCTCCAAAAGTTCATACCCTTCCCCGGCAATGGCCAGCCGTTCTTTGACCCGCAGGAGGTTGCTTTTTGTAGGAGCGATTTGTTCTCGTGCCATTGTATCTTTGTATATACCGGACAAAACATATTGTCAAGGATAATTTTTCCCGCTATCATTAAAAAGCGCGTTATGGAAGAACTGCAATCAACCGAAATACTCGATCGGGAAATATTGGAAGATGCCCGAAAAAAAGCTCACCGGATACTGAAAGCTGCCGATGAGACAATAAAGGTAAAATCAGCGGATTGGGAACAAAAACTCGCGGCGGATATCAGCGAGCTTGAAAAAAAATACGCGCAACAGGGCGCCGTTGCGACCGATGAAATAATGGCCCGATTGCCGATAGACAAATACCGGGCAAAATCAAAAAAGATGGAAACATTGCTCGACTCCGCAGTGGCGCATTGGTATGCAAGCCTGAGCCGCGCGCGCATACTCGATTTACTAAAGCAGGAACTGGCAAAGCGTCTTGCCGTTTATGGTGAAATTGCTGCTGCAGTCAAAATACGCATACTTATCTGCCACATTAGACAAGCCGAAGCGGAAACCATTGTAACAGCGGTTTTACCCGGCAAGTCCTGTGTCATTGAAACTATACATTCCGCCTCTCTATATCCCGAATTGATTTTGGAAATACCGGAGCTGCGGATATATGCTTCCATCGATAAAATGATTGCTTATTTTCTGGGCAAAAAACGCGTTGAGCTGGTTGAATCTTTGTTAGGTGAAATCGACAGGGAGGAATGGTGATACAGGGTAAGGTGCGGCGTATTTCCGGCCCCATTATCCGGGCAACCGGGCTTGGCGGTGCGGGATTGTTTGATGTGGTGGAAGTGGGAGAAAAACGAATCGTTGGCGAGATTGTCCGGCTGGAAGGCGATGAGGCGGTCATTCAGGTCTACGAAGATAATACGGGTTTGAAAATCGGCGCCCCTGCCCTGTCCACCGGCCGCCCGCTTTCGGTATTGCTGGGCCCCGGTCTTATCGGCACGATTTATGATGGCATTCAGCGGCCTTTGGATATATTGTACAGTCAGAATGGCGCATTTATGGCAGCCGGCGGACGCGGCGATCCGCTGGACACCAAAAAGAAATGGCGCTTTGTGCCGAATAAAGTGTTATGCGAAAAACTTGCCGCGGGCGAACAAGTGCCTGCCGTTGCCGGTTTGGTGTTGGGAACCGTACAGGAAACAGAAAGCGTTAGCTGTAAAATAATGGTTCCGCCCGGCATTACTGGAGCCGAAATTACCGCCATTAGCCCGGAAGGCGATTACACGGTACTTGAGGCGGCGGCGCACACCAGCCGCGGCGAGGCGATTCCCATTGCGCAATGGTGGCCCGTGCGTATTCCCCGGCCTGCCGCCGAACGGCTTTCACCGGATCAGCCATTGGTATCCGGCCAGCGAGTCATCGATGTGTTTTTCCCGCTGTCCAAAGGCGGCACTGCATCAATCCCCGGCGGCTTCGGCACGGGCAAGACAATGACTCAACACGCCATCGCCAAGTGGTGCGATGCCGATGTCATCATATACGTCGGCTGCGGCGAGCGGGGAAACGAGATGACCGATGTGCTCTCTGAATTCCCCGCGCTGCTCGACCCGCGCACCGGACGCAGTTTAATGGAACGAACTTTACTCATCGCCAACACATCCAATATGCCGGTAGCGGCGCGGGAAGTTTCGATTTATACCGGCGTGACGCTCGCCGAGTTTTACCGCGACATGGGCTACAACGTTGCGATTATGGCCGACTCGACCAGCCGCTGGGCGGAAGCGTTACGCGAACTTTCCGGCCGTATGGAAGAAATGCCCGCCGAGGAAGGTTTCCCCGCGTATCTGCCCACCCGCCTTGCCGAGTTTTACGAACGGGCCGGCCGCGTCCGCACGCTCTCTGACCATGAAGGATCGGTCACCATCATCGGAGCAGTGTCTCCCCCCGGCGGCGATTTTTCCGAGCCGGTTACGCAGCACACCAAACGCTTCATCCGCTGTTTTTGGGCGCTGGACCGCGAGCTTGCCAACGCCCGCCACTATCCGGCGATAAGCTGGATCGACAGCTACTCCGAATACGCCGAGGAAGTACAGGCCTGGTGGGAAAAAGTATCACCCCGCTGGGCTGCCGTCCGCCGGCAATGCCTTGAAGCGCTCAAGCGCGAACAAAAACTGTCCGAAATTGTCCGGCTCATCGGCCCCGACGCGCTGCCCGATGATCAAAAATTAATTTTACTGATCGCTGACATTATCAAAGACGGATTTTTGCAGCAAAATTCATTTGACGACATTGATATGTACTGCGTCCCGGCCAAACAGGTGCGGCTTTTGGAACTGATAATGGAATTTTACGAACGCGCCGCCGTGTGCATCAAACTGGGAGCGCCGCTCACCAAAATATCCAATACCGGCCTGAAAGAAAAGCTCTCCCGCCTCAAAAACACTGTTCCCAATGACGACCTTACCGAACTCGACTCCCTCGAAGCAAAAATGCGCTCCTCGCTGGAAGAACTGGAACGGGGGTACCGTACAAAAAATAATTAATCTATTTTGCTTGCGTAACTGCGGAAAAATTGAATGTACTATAGCGCGATGGCATTGCCCGCATAAAATTCAAAAGCGGCTGTTCCCAGTTTTGCGCGGTTGTTCCCTCCGCAAGGAAATGCCGGTATAAATCAATAATGTGGGCTTTAACTGCAGCAACATCTGCCGCAGGAAGTATCGTTCGGGGAGCGGCAGAAGGACGCACACGGCTATTTGCCGGCGGGCGATGTGCCGGGGGCGCAGACGGCGCTGGCCCAAAGAGCAATGCGGCAAAGGCTTCCGCTTCTGCCTGCGGGAATAATACCGGATCAAAGCGGGTCATGGCATACAGCGCGGCGGAAATACAGTTGACGCTGTGCTGCTTTACAAACAGAATCGCCTGAGTAATGGCCAACGCGCCCTGTTTCATTTCTGCAATAAGGGCAGCGCAGTTTTCGGTATCATTGAGCGAACGGAGTATGTCGGCAAATTTGGTGTATGTTCGTATCACTACCATTACATGCAAACTGGGTATGCACATCAGGTGCGGATCAAGCAGGTGAATAAGAAAAAACCGGGGACGGGCAATGTAAAATGGCCGCACGGTCGTCGAAAAATTCTGCCGATATGATTCGGCGGCAAAGGCGTACAGTTTACCCATTGATTCAACAAATTCCCGCACCGCGTCAAATGCCCTGCGCCCATATCTGCGCAGCAAAAAAGTTATCATACGGATCCAAAAGAATATAAAATCAAGGTAGATCGTTACCCACGACGGGACAAAGGGAATTTTTTGATCGAGCGGATGATCAACGCTGCTTACCGGAACGCGGCCCGGCAGCCAGGCAGCCCGGTACTGCCGTAAAAAAAAATTAAATACAATCAAGTATACGCACCGAATGACGGTGGGGCGCAGCGAAGGAAGACTCAAGGTCCTGATAAATGCGTAAGCAGAAGATTCATCGTACACACTGGCAACATTTTTCATATTTGGGTATGGTACCATACCCTTGCTTGAATGTCACCTACCCTATGTGTTAGAATACCCATATGTTGGGACCGCTGGTAAATGCGCTGGTTGTGGTGGTCTGTTCCCTTATAGGCTGCTTTCTCGTTAAAAAAATTCCCGAACGATTTGAGGACCATATCAAAAAAGCCCTTGGTCTTGCCATCATTTTTGTAGGAATAAAAGGCGCTCTGGAAAATCAAAATATATTGCTGCTTATCATGAGCATTGCGGTGGGAGCAGTTCTGGGCGAGCTGATTGACATTGACAAATGGATGAACCGGTTTGGCCGATGGGCGGAACGGAAACTGGGAATGAGCGGTCCTGAAAGCAGTTTCTCGAAAGGCTTTGTATCGGCAAGCATTTTGTTCTGCACCGGCTCAATGGCGATTGTCGGTTCCATGCAGAGCGGCCTTCAGGGAAACCATGAAATGCTCTTCGCCAAATCGATTCTTGATGGTTCCATTTCGCTGGTTTTCGGCGCGTCAATGGGCATTGGCGTTGCGTTTTCCGCCCTTTCAGTGCTGGTATATCAGGGGGGCATAGCCCTTGCGGCACAGGCAATCAGCGGACTGCTTACGGAGGAAATCATCCGGGAAATGTCCGCCGTGGGCAGTCTAATCATTGCCGGAATAGGCTTTAACTTTTTAGGCATAAAAGAAATAAAAGTCGCCAACCTCATCCCGGCCGTATTCATCCCCTGGCTCTGGCTTGCGTTAAGTGGTTTGTGGATTAATTAATTGACAGTTGGCGATATATACATTAAACTTGCCTATAAGTGGGTGTCCATACACCCCCCTAAGGAGGCCGACAATGGCAAAAAACACGATTTTTTGGGTAATGATAGTACTTCTGTTTAGTTTTACGTTTTTTTCAGGCTGCACAGAATCGTTTGTGGGCGATGATCGCAAAGGCGGAACTGACAATAGCATAAGCCAGCAAAATGACGGCGATGACCAAGGCGGAGATACCCCCAATCCGGTCGATGAACCAGAAGTTCCCCCACAATTAAGCGCGGAAACCGAAGTACAGATTAGGCGTGCCTTTGCCGATTGGTACCCTCGGCATTTTGAAGCGGTTTCTGTAGAGGAATACTACGGTACTTATAATGGTTGGATAGCGGTATTAATGCGATATGAATACCCTTTTGGCGGAGCAGGAGGATATTTTACCGTTGCTAATATGGAATTCTGGTGGACTACTCACTGTTACCCTATTGTTTGGAAACCAGATGGCGAAACGGAAAATGGTCGTTGTTATGATTTAGAAGAGGCATATGGATTGGGATTCCTGGATATTGACGACTTAAAAATGATACATGAATTGCATACTTCATATCGGAAAAGATGGTAGGAGAACAAACAGTGAAAAAAAGAATAGCCCCTATTTCCTTGGCATTGATTTTTTCGCTGGTCATTTTAACGGTGCAATGCCGGTTTGAACCTCCGGCAGCCGGCACTGGAAAACACAGCAATCGTAGTATTGAAACCGGGTTTGACGAAGAAAAAATATTGACGAACGTGTCTCTGGCAAGCTCATTTGCGGATAACAGGGTTTTAATCGTACTTAAAAAGTCAGTCAGTATGGATTTTCGGACCTATACACCAGAAGATTTTCCCGAAATTCCAGGTATCGTACGCGTGGTGGACGCTTCAAGGCGTACTATGGCCATAGTACAGGAACAATTGAACGCGCAAAAAACGGGCGATTGGAGCAAGCTGAGGCGGCGTATGGAACTTGGTATGCTGGGAGATGTGAATAGATTCAGGCGTATATTATATCTTGAATTAGCGGTACAAAGCAAAGAAAATGTACTGCAGGTAATTAAATTACTTGAACAGCGGGAAGAAATTTGGTATTGCGGCCCCGATTATGTTATTGAATTCGGTACCATTCCCAATCCGTCGCCCATCCCCCATGCTAATCAAATAGATACGTTTAACAGTATTTCCCTGCTGGAAGCCTGGGACTATATCAGTACCAATAATATACCCGTTGATACCACTGTAAAGGTTGGGATCATGGATACGGGCGTATATAAATATCACGAGGCTTTAGATGGCCAGATAGACGAATATTTAAGCCGTGATTTTTCCACTGGCGATCCGGACGGGTTAGGCGGCGATCCCTTTGACGATGCCCATCGTGATCGTGTTTTTTTTGGGGGCCATGGTACACCGATAGCGGGTATACTCGCCGCAAACGGAACGGATGTTACCGGCATTTATTGGTACGGAACAGTGGTTTCATTAAAATTGCAGGGACATAATTATATGTCATCGTGTGAATTCCTTTCGTATGCCATAAATGCTATAGATTATGCCAATGATGAAGATGTCCTTATTCCTATTCTCAATTTCAGCGCTGTTGTTTCTGGATTTGATATTGCCCTCTATACAGCAATCAATCAATATGACGGGCTTTTTGTCTGTATTGCCAATAATAACGGCTATAATAATGATGAACTTCCTATTTTCCCTGCCAATTGGACCGCTGATTTTGATTTTCGTAAATTTTCGTATGTGTTTCCCAATTCTCAATATATGCCCTATCTTCCCAGACTTTCCAATCTTATCTCAGTAGGAGCATTAGACGAATTTAATAATGGTCGCCGGGATAGTTCGAATTACGGCGCCACCAGTGTTGACCTTTTCGCTCCTGGTACTGATATTTGGACTACATATAACTTTTCCGGATATGGACCATTTGATCATACTTCTGCAGCAGCACCCATCGTTGCAGGCGTAGCCGCACTGGTTAAGTCCATACACCCAAATTTACTTGGTCCGCAATTGAAGGATATCCTTTTAGCCAGTGTCGAAGAGGTTCCGAATTTAAAGGTTAATAATTATTGCAGAACCGGCGGGAAAATTAATGCGTATAATGCGGTGACGCAAACTCCGCCTATAGGATCAATGGAAATCATTTTTGCCGGAATAGGGCTGGGAAATGTTGGAAAATTTTTTCTGCATCCCAATGGGACATGGGAAATTATCGAAAAGGGTATTTATACATCCCCAATATCTTCATTCGCCCATAACCCGGAGAATGTGCATTTGAGTCCTGTCCCCTCCGAAATAACAACGTATATGATTCAAAACAATATTGATGATATATCCG
>WQXQ01000101.1 GCA_009784775.1 Treponema sp. | reverse complement strand
TCCTTGATCACTGGCGCGAGTACCTCTTCCACAAGAATCTCTGGAAAGAAGACGAACGTATGCGGGAGCTGTACCTCAAAACAGAAGCTCGTACGGAAGGTCTCGCTGAGGGTAAGGCTGAAGGTAAGGCTGAGGGTAAGGCTGAAGGGAAAACTGAAGGATTGGAAACTGCTGCCCGAAATGCACTAAACGAAGGCGCAACTCCTGAGTTCGTGCAAAAAATAACCGGACTTGATATGAAAACCATACAAGAACTAATCCAAAACCCATGATTGACACCTTTTCCCCTTTGCGTGCTTTGTGATCTTTGCGCCTTGGCGAGATAAAATGGGAGTAAATGCTTTCAGCATCTCCGCCAACTCAGCGGGAGTAAGGGCATCTTGTGCAAGAGGAATATGCTCGCGGAGTCTGTGTGAAAGGCGGGTAATGGGCGGAGGCAGAATTCCCGCGTCCGCCAGCTCGGCGCTTTGCTGAAACACATCCGCGGGTTTTCCGTCCAGAACCACGCTGCCGGCTTTCATGACAATAAGCCGCTGCGCGTATTCTGCGGCAATCTGCATGTTATGTGTCACCATAATGATGGTATAACCCTGACGATGCAGCTTTGCGAGAATATCCATAATCAAACGGCAGCCCCGCGGAGACTGCCCGGCGATTGGTTCGTCCAGCATGATAATGGCGGGACCCATGGCCAGAACCGACGCAAAAACAGTTTTAACCCTGTCCGCTCTGCAAAGGGCCGGCGGAAAATCATCCCGTTGGTCTATCAGTCCAACCGTACACAACGCCTCTTCCACTTTTTGTGGTATTGCTGTTTTGGGCAAACGCCGTTTCAGGGCAAATGCCGCTTCATCGTATACTGTTTGCTCAAAAAGCTGCCGGTCAGGGTCCTGCATGACAAAACCAATTTCGGCGGCTATTTCCGCAATGCTCATTTTTCCGGTATCATTTCCCCGGAGCATAATGCTCCCCTGCGACGGACGCAAAAGACCGCTGATATTTTTCAGCATGGTTGTTTTTCCGGATCCGTTCTGCCCGGCAATAACCGTAAATTCATTTTCCGTAATGGTCAGATTAATATCGTTCAGAATTTTCCTGCCGGGATGATACCAATAATGCAAATGTGAAAGCTGGATCATGCGATTCCCTTATACCAGGCAAGCGCCGCTTTTTCGGCTTCGTCCAGGGTGGCGGGGAATTGAGGCAGCGGCCGGCCAAGGGCAGTCATGCACCGGGCAAAGTCACAAACCTGAGGCGCCGGTATACCGCAATCGGCCAACAGGCGCTGATCGGCAAAGATACGCGGCGGCGTGTCAAAGGCGGCAAGGTTTCCATTTTTCAAAACAATAATGGTATCGGCAAAGTCCGCCGCCTCTTCGCCCGAACCGGTTGCCATCACAACGGTTAGTCCTGTGCGGGTACGAAGCTCCCGAATAAGCGAAAGTACTTCACGCGCGCCAGTTGGATCAAGCTGGGAACACGGTTCATCCAGCACCAAAACCTTTGTCGCCATTGCCAGGGCGGCGGCAATAACCAGACGCTGCTTCTGCCCGCCCGAAAGTGTTGCCGGAGCGCGATCGGCATAATCGGAAAGCCCGGTCATATCCAGCGCCCAGCGCACTTTCTCTTTGATCTCGTCCGGAGGCAGGAGCATATTTTCAAGAGCAAATGCAACTTCATCGGCTGCGCTTGCGGTAAAAAGCTGTGTTTCCGGATCCTCGAATGTCATTCCCACTTTTCCCGCAAGCCGCGCTACGGTGGAATCAGCGGTCAGAATACCGTCTATGGTTACAGCGCCCATCAGTTTCCCCGGCAGCGAATGGGGAATAAGACCGTTTAATAACCTGCAGAAAGTGGTCTTGCCCGCGCCATTTTCTCCCATGAGCGCAATACACTCCCCCTCCTCTATCGTAATGCTGATATTTTCAAGCGCCCAGTTGTGCGATCGGGCATATGCCCAGGAAACATTTTCCAGTTTGATTATTACGTTGGACACAATACTGCCTTTCCAAAAAAGTAATTCGCCGGCACCACAATGCCAGACCAGACTATTCCTGCCGCAAACGCCCGCCAGTCAAGCGCGGAGAATTTAGTTTTGCGAATAAATGTCCGCGTCCGGTATGCGCCAAATGCCCTGGAATCCATTGCCAAAGCTGCCATTTGAGCCTGCCGCATGGCCTTAAACATAAGGGGAAGGACAATAGCCGGATATGCCCTGAATCGCACTGCCTGCATTCCGCGTAATCTGCGGGCATCCATAATCACCCTGGCCTCTTCTTCAAATGACGGGATCATATTCAATGCCGCAGTAATAACATGGGCTGCCCGGTACGGTACACCCAGTTGGGTAATACCAAAGGCAAGCAGCTGCGGATCAGTGGTCATCGTCAGCATTGGCATAAGCGTTACCAGCGCGATAATACGGCAGCCTATCATCAGACCGGCCGAAAGCCCGCGCCCAAAGAACAGGTGCAAAACGATAACCAGCGCAATAAGCGCTAAAAGCATTTTGCAATGAGGGAATACTTTCTTCAGGGGGATTCCTCCCGCAAGGCACAGGGCGGTAAAAAACACCGCCTGAACCGCGACAACCGGCAATGTATCCATGAGAAAAACAAGCGTGGTAAAAAGCGCTGTCAGCAGCAACTTTGTCCGGGGGTCCAGTCTGTGCAGAAAAGTTCCCATAATTAAGCAGTGTACCTCCAAAAAGACAACGCGCAAAGCCTGATTTTTAGTGTATAAAATACCGCTTGCAGTTTATCGAAAAATGATTATACTATAAGGATACCATAAAGCAAAAGGAGAAAAAAGGATGGACGAGAAGACACGCGAGAATAACAGACTCAGGCAGAGAAAGTTCCTTGAGTTGCACAAGGACGAAATCAACGAGAAAAGACGGGAAAGGTACCAGGAGCGTTTAAGCCTTGGCAAATGCCCCCGTTGCGGAGGCAAGTCCAAAAAAGGCCGGAACCTCTGTACCGCTTGCTGCGAGTATATGCTTGAGTTGAACCGGAAGTACGCCCAGGAAAAGAAAGGTACGGTAAAATCAACCAAAAAAGCGGCGGCAAAACCGGCAACCAAGGCAAAAGTTGCGCCCAAAAAAGCCGCGGCAAAACCCAAAGCCAAAGCTAAAACAGCGGCAAAACCGAAAGCGAAAGCGGCTGCAAAGCCCAAAGCCAAGGCAAAAACAACTACCAAACGTCCCAAGAAAAAATAATTAATTTTTTTTCCGCGCTTTTACCAGCATGACGTCGCCCAGACCAAGGGCTTTGGCTGCTTTGTCGGCGAATTGTTTAAGGGGTAAAGGCGCGGTGCCGGCGGCAAGCCCTCCCCAGGTGAATACCCCTTCGGTTATAAAGCCCTGCGATGTAAGCATTGCGGTAAGGGTACGTTTGGAAAAAAGATACAGATGGTCAAAAATAGCTGAACGCCACCGGCTGCCAAACAGCCGCGCCTGAAACCCATCGATATTGGGTGTGGTTACCATAAGGCAGGCGCCGGGACGCAACACACGCCATGCCTCCGCGATAAATGTCCCGGGATTATTGAGATGCTCTATCAAATGAGATGCAAGCACCAGGTCAAAGGATTCCGAAGAAAAATGGCAATCTTCAAGACTTTGGCGGCGAATATCAAGTTCCCGTTCTTTCTGCGCATATTCGGCTGACGGAGAAATTTCCACCCCGGTAACCTGCCAGCCCCGGTCTTTGAGAAAAGCCAGCATTGCCCCGGTAGCGCAGCCCGCATCCAAAACAGCCGGCGGCCTGTCCATCCGCTTCATCAGATTTTGTTCCAAAAGATCAAAGTTCGCGTCCGCAAGAGCGCGTTTTTGCAGATCAAAAAAAATCGCCTCGTTGCGTAACTGGTAGGCAAGATAATCATCCCCATGCCATTCCCTGTAACGCCGTTCTACTTCCGCGGTCAGCGGCTGAGGATTCATTTGAACCAGACCGCATACCGTACACTGTACATAGGAAAAATGTTCGCAGGACAATGAGGGTATAAACTGCCCGCCGCCGCACAAAGCGCAGGGAACCGTCCGGCGCTCCTCGCCGATTACCGGCGTAGACCAGGTTTTTTTATGGATCATTCAACGATCATTCGGGTTACGGCGCTGCGGGAATTACCGGTAATGTCCTGTACAATTACCTCAAGGATTGCCTGCCCCCGGCTCAAATGTACCTCGCCAACCTCAAAAGCCGGCCAGGGGGCATATACCCGCGCCGCAGGAATGAGCCCATTACGATTAACCATCAACACGCCATCTCTGGCGGATATAGTCTCAAAGGAAAGCGCGCCGGCTTCTGTACCGTTAACCGAACAGACAATCCGGTGAGGCGCAAGCGGCAATCCTCTGGGAGCCAGAGTGTCAATGGTATTAACGATAATGGTATATCTGCCCTGACTTAAACGCTGTAACTGCCCGCTTTCTATGAGCCTGCCGTTGGCGTTACGAAGCTGTACTCCCAAAATCTGCGGAGCAGCAGTATCGGGAAACGGAGTGATAACCATTGAGGCATTTACCCAGCGCCGTTCTTTCCGATCGAACAGCATAAAATAAAAGCCGTTCCGCTGCGACCAGCCGGAAGCTCCTGCCCTGGCAATGGGGACATCCCGATCCACCCACGATAATGTCTGTTTTTTGCCTTCGTCTTTACCGCGGCCGTAAACGCTGACCAATCCGTCTCCATGATCTATGGCAGTCCATGCGCCCAGGGTAGACGGCAAACGGGAGGCAAAATCGCTGCCGGAACGGGAAAAGATCAATTCCCCATCTTCGGCGGCAAGTATTTCTCCCTCTCCCGTAAAGATAGTCCCCAAAGACGGCCTGCCCCGATCGTTAAATCCAAAATTGCGAACCATAACCGCATCCGCCAACGGCCACTCCATAGCCCCCAATCCAGTACCCAACAGAAGCAAACCAATAAAAAAAATTCTCAATACTATCTCCTTTCCAGATCGAAAGAGACCAGCGTTTGTCCGCCGCCGACAATCAAACGGGAATCTGCTCTGCCCAAAAAGATTTCTTCACTTTTGAAGGGCGACCGCATGAGCACCCTGCCCGGAAGCCGGATACCGGCCAGCTCTTTACGTTCGTTGGCAGGTTCCGTATGGGAAATAACCGCAAATATCATACCCTGACCATCTGTATGTTCAATAGCGCGAATCTCTCCGCTCAATGCAACTTTACTGGTCCGCCGGGAACCTATTTCATAAAATCCAAGCCCTCCGCTCCGTTCAAAAACAACCCAACGATCCCCTTCAATAAAATCGATATATACCGGGCGGCGAAAACCATCTTCCAAAAATTCATGATAGACGACCTTGTAGTCAACAGCATTGGCGCCAAACCGTTCCAGCACAAGAAAACGCTGCGCGTTAATGCCGGACACAAGGGCCAGCCGCGAACCGTCACGCGAAATGGCACAGCCCAGAATAATTGCATATTGCGATCCGCCGGGTTCAAAGGAAAATACCTGCCTGCCGTTGCCATCCAACACACTAATAACGCCATCCAGTGATCCGGTTAATACAAATCCTGCCGAAGAATCTATACAGGTAAGAGGACTGGCAAATTCGTATGTCCAGGATACGACGCCGGACGCGTTAATGGCAGAAACGACATTTTGATCGCTGCCTATCAGAAATGTTCTCCCGTCAAGGAAAAAGGGATATCCAGAGGGATTTTCTACAAGCGCAAGGGCTGCGCCATTATTACCGTGAATGGTAATGCTATCCGGTTCTGCCTCATATTCGGCCCATCGTTCCCGGGAAAGCGCAATATTGGCCTTTTTTTCCCGGTTCAGGGAAAAATGACCATTCGGACTGATATAGCCAAACCGATTACCCAGGCTGAACGGCAGTACATTATGCAAATTCACGTCTGTTTCGTCAGAATCGGTCCGGGCTGGACTGCCGCTCAAATATATGGGCGTACCGGCTTCAATGGCATTAAGCCAGCGAGGCGTCAATACGGTCTCAAGAGGGATTGGCCGCGCCGCGCAGAAGAAATAAACGGTAAAAAGCACAGCCCCCGCAACAAGCCGTAGTTTTATCTTTGCTTTCACACGGATAGTATACAGAGAAAAAAGAAAAGAGAAAAGAGAAAAATGAAAAAAAGTCGTTGTTCCATAATCCCCGCATCCCTTGACATTTATTGCGGTTTTATGCTAATATATTCAGTATGGTTGAAGAAGCTATTTTGACAATTGAGGAAGTTGCAAAATACTTACGGGTCTCGGAGCGCACGGTGTACGACTGGGCGCAAAAGGGTGAAATTCCGTCCGGGAAAATCGGAACCGCGTGGCGGTTTAAAAAATCGGAAATTGAACAGTGGGTGAATGACCGGCTTTCTACCGGCAGGCTCAACTACCATTTACACCCGGTACAGATGCAGGCGATACTTTCGCCGGATCGTATCCTTTTTTTGGATCATCCTGCCAAACGGGACGCCCTGCTCACACTTGCCAAAAATCTGGCAACAGCCCCGCAGATAAAAAACAGTCAGGAGCTGACCCTTGAGATTCTCCGGCGGGAAGACCTGATGAGTACCGCCATTGGCAGAGGCATTGCCATTCCCCATGTGCGGCTCCCGTCAATAACCGATCTGGTAATGTCGGTCGGCATAAGCCGGGTTGATATTGTCGATTTTAACCCTCTGGATGATCAACCGGTGCGGCTGTTGTTTATGATCGCCGCGGCGTATAACCAGCACGCCAATTATCTGCAAACCCTGTCATACGTGAGCGCCCGCCTGAAAAACCAGAAACTGCGCAACGACTTGCTGAATGCCGAAACAACAAAAGAGGTCTATCATCTTTTAGCCGGCGATGGAGATGATTTATGAAAGCGGGAATTATCGGCGCCACCGGTTATGCCGGCGCGGAACTGGTACGGCTGCTCAGCGGCCATCCTGCAATTGACGACATGATTCTCTCTTCGGTTAGTTTTGAAGGCGAGCATATTGAATCGGTCTACCCTAATTTCCTGAGCCGCATCTCCGCGCCGTTACTCAGCGCCGATGCGGTCATCGCCGCCGCCGATGTGGTGTTCTCCGCCCTGCCCCACGGCATTGGCGAACCATTTGCCAAGGCCTGTTTTGACAAGGGCGTTCCTTACATCGATCTGTCCGCCGACTTTCGCTTTGATGATGATGAAGCAACATTCAAGGCCTGGTACGGCAAACCCTATGCGCATCCTGAATTGCATGCACTATCGGTGTACGGCCTGCCGGAATTAAACCGGAAGCGCGTGCAGGCATTGGCGGGGACGGGCAAAGCCATCATCGCCAATCCCGGCTGCTACCCCACCGGCGCCTCACTGGGAGCCTTTCCCGCCATCGCAAAAGGGCTGATGAAAGAAGTGCCTTCCAGGGAAGGAGCCGCCATCGTCATTGATGCTGCATCGGGTACTTCGGGCGGCGGGCGGGAACCATCGCGCTCGTTTCATTACCCCGAATGTGCCGATTCAGTGGGGCCGTACAAGGTCGGCGCGCACCGGCATACACCGGAAATTGCCCGTAACTGCGCGGCAATGGCGAAACAGCCTGTCGCGATTATATTTACGCCGCATCTGGTTCCCGTAAACCGGGGCATACTCAGCACGATATATATTCCGCTCGCTGCGGAATGGCAGGCCGGCAGTCCCGACCATAGCGTCATACGCCCGCCCGCCGAAGCCATAACAAACCAGACCGCAAAAATCCGCGCCCTCTACGCCGACTTTTACCGCGACGAACCTTTTGTGCGGGTGCTGCCTGATGGCGTCACCGCCGCCACCAACCGCGTCCGCCAGTCCAACTATTGCGACATTTCCATTCATTTGGATCACAGCGGCTCCACGTTGATTGTGGCCACCGCCATTGACAATATGATCAAGGGCGCTTCGGGTCAGGCGATACAGAATATGAATATCCTTTTCGGCCTTGACGAACGCGCCGGCCTGGAAATGATCCCCGCGATTTTTTAATTTACTCGGATTTTATCACACAGAGGCGCGAAGATCGCAAAGGCGCAAAGGAAGATAAAGGAAAATTCTTATTCGCAAGCTCCGAGCAAGTGTTGCCCTCCTCACTCCTCACTCCTCATTCCTCATTCCTCATTCTTTTAAACCCCTCTTCTCCCCCTCAGCAATATCCAGCCCCAGAGTGCCGCCGGGGTTCATGATGTTGTCCGGGTCAAAATGGTTTTTCAGCGCTTTGAATATGGCGAATTCGTTTGTGCCAAGGGAGCCTTCGATCCAGGGGGCGAACATTTTGCCGATGCCGTGGTGGTGGCTCATCGACGCGCCTGACTTTTGAATCGCGTCGAGTATGCCGGCGTGAAAGGCGCGGAACTCTTCCGGGTTGGTCATTCGCACGATGAATATGAAATAGAGATTCGCCCCTTGCGGATACACGTGCGATATGTGGGTCATGCAAATCGTGTGCGGCCTTGATTTGACATAGGCGCGCACATCGCGGTGTACTTGCGCCATATTGCTCCAGTTGACGCTGCACTCCATGGTGTCAGTGATAATGCCAAAATCGTGAATCGTGTCGCGCATATAGGGATCGTTGAAACGGCCTTTTTCCCAGGCTCTGGTAACCATGCCGCTAAGGTTCATGCCGCCGTATTTCCGGGCAATTTGGTGCACGTTTTTTGCACAATTATTCGAGAAGCCCCGTTCGCCGTTGGTAAAACCCAGAAACAGGCACTTTTCGCCTAACTTAAATCCCCGCAGCTTAAACAAATGCCGCAGGGGGCTTTCATCGACATTGTACATCCGCATCATCAGTTCCGTTTCTTCCGGGTCAGAAAACCTGAACACTGAAGGATAACCTGCCTCGGACTGCATTATTTCCCGCGCCGCTGCCTGCGCAATTTCCCAGCTGGCAAACATATACGAAAAGCGCTTAATCGTCCTGGGCATATGGCGAAAAAATCGCAGGCTGACATGGGTGAGTACGCCATACGCGCCCTCGCTGCCCATCATAATGTGGCCGATGTCGGGGCCGGTGGCCTTGCGCGGATAACAGTCGGTTTTGATGTTCCCGGCGGGAGTCGCGTACTCCTGCCCGATGACGATATCGGCAATCGTACCGTAGTAGGTGGAATTCTGCCCG
>WQXQ01000100.1 GCA_009784775.1 Treponema sp. | reverse complement strand
TCATTTTGAACACTCCTTGCTTTGGGGGTTTTTATGGGAAATTATGATTTTTTTCTGATTTTCTACAAATGTGTAGTAGACGCAGTGATATAGGTCTATATGATATAATTGAGCCCGATACCCGATACCCGATACCCGATACCCGATACCCGATACCCGATACCCGATACCCGATACCAAGGGGTACCTATGTCCGCAAGCGCTATTCGGAACAGGTGCTTTTCCACAACTGGCGGATTTTTCGATCATTGGGAGTATTATGCGGGTTTAAGGTGAAGGTGTCAAGGTAAAAAAAAGGGGCTTGCATTTTCGGCCTATGTGTGATAAACGTGTAAACAGGAGGTATTATGTCCGTAATTGATGTGCTCGCTCAAATAGGGATTCCACCGCCGGTGGGCGTAATACTGTTGACGGCTTTTTTGGTCATTATGGCCAAACTTATCATCCGTGTGGGGAAACCAGCGGATGGGATAAAGACCGTCCCCGGCGCAGCCGCCAGCACGGCCGCCAGCTCGCAGGCAAATATGGTGACAGCCCAGACAGGCTCATCTGCTGCAAGTACACCTGCACAAGCAGATGCCCACATAATCGCCGCTATCTCGGCGGCAATCAACGAATATCGAAAACAAAAATAATATAACATAAGGAAGGAAAAACATGCCAAAAGTAAAATTGACCGAACTCGTATTGCGAGACGCCCATCAGTCCCTGTTTGCCACCCGTATGGTAACGGCAGATATGTTGCCCATTTGCGACAAACTCGACAAAGCGGGCTTTTACGCTCTGGAAGCCTGGGGAGGAGCGACCTTTGACTCCTGTATCCGGTTCCTGAACGAAGACCCCTGGGAAAGGCTGAAAAAACTCAAAAAAGCCCTGCCCAAAACGCCCATTATGATGCTGCTGCGGGGTCAGAACCTGTTGGGTTACCGGCACTATGCCGATGATGTGGTGGAAAAATTCGTCGAATATGCCGCCAAAGACGGTGTTGATATTTTCCGCATTTTCGATGCCTGTAATGATCCGCGTAACTTCAAAGCCGCCACCGCTGCGGCCAAAAAGACCGGCAAACATATCCAGGCGACCATTTCCTATGCCGTAACTCCTTTCCATACTATCGAAAAGTATGCAGAGTTCGCCAAACAACTTGTGGATATTGGCGCGGACTCAATCTGTATCAAGGATATGGCCGGCCTCCTTAAACCCTACGAAGGCTATGATTTGGTAAAAGCCATCAAAAAGGCAACCAACCTTCCGGTGGAAGTCCACACCCATGCCACTACCGGTATGTCGGTGGGAACATTGGTCAAGTGCGCCGAGGCAGGCGCGGAAATTCTGGACACGGCCATTTCGTCCATGTCCATGGGACCCGGCCACAGCCCCACCGAAACAATGGTGGAAATTTTCAAGGGTACCGAATACGATACCGGGCTGGACATTAATCTTCTATTGGAAGTTGCCGCGTATTTCCGCGAAGTGCGCAAAAATTACAAAAAATTCGAGTCCAGCTTCCTGGGCGCGGACACCCGTATTTTGGTAAGTCAGGTTCCCGGCGGTATGCTCAGCAATATGGAAAGCCAGCTGAAAGAGCAAGGCGCTTCCGATAAAATGGACGATGTACTGAAAGAGATTGCCGTTGTGCAGAAAGACGCCGGTTATCCGCCGCTGGTAACACCAACAAGTCAGATCGTGGGAACTCAGGCGGTATTCAATGTCCTGTTTGGCCGTTACAACAAACTTTCCGGTGAGTTCCAGGACCTGGTGGCCGGTAAATACGGCGCCTGCCCCGCTCCCAAAAATCCCGACCTGGTGAAAAAGGCCCTTGAAGCCCTCAAAATGGAAAAAGAAATGACTTGCCGTCCTGCGGACGAAATCCCGGCAGAATACTCAAAACTGGAAGAAGAAGCCAAAAAAATCCTTGGCAATAATGTATCTCCAGAAGATGTACTCACACTTGCCATGTTCCCCAAAGTTGCCCCGGACTTCTTCAAAAAACGAGGCGATGGCCCGGTAGTCTTCAAACCTGAAGCCGATGCTCCAGCGGCGGCTCCTGCTGCCCCGGCAGCCCCTGCGGCTGGCCAGGCTGGCAGTTATAACGTAAATGTAAACGGTACCAATTATGCGGTAGTAGTTTCTTCCGCTGGAACGGTAGCCGCAACACCAGCCCCGGCAGCAGCCGCAGCCGCTGTTGCCGCCGCCCCTGCTCCTGCCGCCGCAGCCGGAGGAAACGTAACCGTTCCCGCACCGGTAGCAGGCACTGTCCTGCGCTATATTGCCGCTGAAGGCGCCGATATCAAAGCAGGCGATACCATTCTTATTATTGAATCGATGAAGATGGAGTTGGAGATCAAAGCCGCTGCCACCGGAAAAGTACATTTCCTCGTACCCACCGGAACCCAGGTCACCGCTCAGCAGCCGATAGCGCAGATCGGCGGCGTAGCCGGAGCCGCAGTACCTGCCGCTCCTGCCGCTGCTCCAGTGCCCGCCGCTGCAGCCCCGGCCGCCGCCACCGGTGGTGGTGGAGTTGTCGTACCGGCACCGGTTGCCGGCACCGTTCTCCGCTACGCGGTAAGCGAAGGCGCGGAAGTCGCACCCGGTACAACCATCATCATTATCGAATCCATGAAAATGGAACTGGAAATTAAAGCTTCCGCTGCCGGAAAAATACACTTCCTGGTCCCCACCGGAACCCAGGTCACCTCCCAGCAGCCAATAGCTAAGATAGGATAAAGCGGGGAATAGGGACTGGGGATCAGGGACTAGGGATGGTAGTTTGAACTATACTCTTGTTTTCGAGTTGTCTTTTGATAATTCGAACAAGAGTAGTACTTTCGTGTCAAACCCCAATACTTCAAATCGCAACCCCTAGTCCCCAGTCCCCAGTCCCCGATCCTCTTGATACACCCTCGGGACGCGTTTGTTTATGTTGCAGGTGATTTCGTAGGGGATGGTGCCTATGCGTTGGGCAAGTTCTGCGGCGCTGGGGGCCGGGCCGCCAAAGATGACTGCTTCATCCCAGCGTTGTACTTCCGGGTTGGGGCCAAGGTCAACCATACATTGATCCATGCAGATGCGGCCAACCAGCGGATATGTTTTGCCGCCAATGACTGCCTGCCATTGGTTGCTGGCCAAACGGGGCAGGCCGTCGGCATAACCAACGGGCAGCACTGCAATGACCGTGTCCTGCGGGGCCGCCCAGGTTCTGCCGTAGGAAATGGTCTCGCCCTTTTGCAATTCCCGAATAAATACCACATTCGTCCGCAGTTCCATCACCGGCTCAACGCGAAGTGGGGCATCATCCGAACAACGATCCCCACTCCCCATTCTGTATCCATATAGCAGAATTCCGGGGCGTACCATGTCAAACCATGATTCGGGATGCAGGATAATCGCGCCGGAGTTGGCGGCGTGTACAATACCCGGATCAAGGCCTGCGGCCCGTATGCCGGCCAGTGCTTCCTTAAAACAGGCAATTTGCCGCTCCGTGTAGGCACGGTCGTCAGGGGCGGCGGAATCGGCTGCGGCAAAATGGGTGGCGGTGCCTGCATAGTCCAGGGCAGCGCAGGCAGCGATGTGCGCCGCTAAAACAGGGGCATCGGCGGCAGAACAGCCCATTCGGCCCATGCCGGTATCAATTTTCAGGTGTACCGGGAGCCGAATGCCGGCGGCAGAGGCCGCCTGATCCAGCATTGCGGCAAATTCGCCGTCCGAAACCAGGGGAGTAAGCCGGTTTTTGATGATTTCGGGGATTTCAGCCGGTAAAGGCTGGGAAAAAAGCAGGATAGGGGCATCAATCCCCGCCTCCCTGAGTATAACTCCTTCCGGCACCTTGGCCACACTCAGGCAATATACCCCCGCAGAAAGGCTGGCACGGGCAATAGCCACCGCCCCATGCCCATACGCATCGGCCTTTACCGGCACGCAGATACGCCGCCCCTGCCCTATATGCCCCTGTATAGCCCTCAAATTCCCCAAAAAATGGTCCAAACGGATAATTGCCCTGGTCGCCCTCATAGTATTATTCCATCAAAAATTTCTAGATTTTTTCTCATTATAATGGTATACTTTATTATAGCATGAGAATCAATGCTGTCAGCAAGGCAGCTGGTATACTATTATTGTTTTCTCTTTTCACCGCCTGCGGCGAGTTGGATACCTTGCTTCCCTCAAACGGGAGTTATCAGGTAAAGACTCTGGTTAACGGCCTTTCCCTTGAAGATTGTTCCATAATACGCGCCGATGATCAAATCCGCCCCTACTTCGCTGTTTCGGTGGTAAATGATCCCGATTTGATCGGTTTATTGGTCTACATACAAAATGCCCAGGGTAAAGTCGTCGGGGAAAAGGTTCGATATATACTCCCCCTGTATGCTGATGAAACGGCGCCCGCAGAACCGGAAAAAACGGATGAAACCAACAATGAAACTGCAGAAGAGACCGCGCCAGAAACACGGATTGCGGCTAACACCGATATAGAATTTATCGTTTATTCCCTTGCCCATGAACTGCCGTTCCTCCCCCTGCCCAAAAATCTTAATACAGGTCAGTACACGCTGGTTTTTGAAGCGCTTGGAAAAAAGAAAACCCTGGCTTATACAGAAACAGATATATACTATCTTGGTAATACTACTTTTAACCTGAAAGATATTGCAATGTTTCTGCCGGGAATATCCGGTTCGCGGCTTATCCCGCCCGGAACAACAGTCATGCTGCAAGCCAATCTTGATTTTGACAGCCGTCTTGATCCGTATGTTATCTGGTATAATGGCAAAACCATTGTAAGTCAGGGAAACATAAGCGATGGAGCGGGAACCATCATGTGGAAAGTGCCGGAGCAGGCAGGATTTTATTCCCTGCGGATCGAGGCATCTCCCTTCCGCCTGAGACGTACCATCAGCGGGATAACCCGTGAAATAATTTTGCCGGTCTCCCCAAAAGCCGCAAGCACAAGTTATTTCTTCAATAACGCGCATCAAAATACGACCCTTAGTCCGTCAGTAACAGGAACGGCCTATCAGGAATTACTGGCGATGATTGCAGATTCAGAAGATACTGACTCGCCGGTTATGCCTTCTGCGCCCGAATTGCTCCGATGGTATCAATTCAAAGGCGATCTGCGCGATTCAACTGATGTAACATTGACCGATGAACGATCGTTAACACCGAATAATGCGATTGCTCCCCAATGGGCAATCGCAGGACAAAGTTACGGACTATCCGTTGGCCCGAACGATGTCTATACCCTTCCCTCGGTTAACTTCTTTCCTGCAGCGCAATATAAAGGCGGCGGTATTTTTCTGCTGCATATCCTTCCTGCAGAAGGCATTATGTTCAGCGCGTTTTTCCCATCCATCCATTCATCAACCGAAGGCGCATGGGTATCGGTGAGCAAAGAAGAAAATGCCATTGTACTGCACCTGAGCGCCGGAGAAACAACAACAAGCGTACCGGTATACCTTCCCCACATACAGGGTTTTATACCTGTCGTTGTGGAAGTTTTTATCCAACCATACGAAGAGGAGACACCTTACGGACACGGCACAGGATACCGTCTGGAAGCGAAACTGAGTCTGGATGAAGATCCTTCCCTGCAAAGCAAAACGGAGAGCATAAGCCTTCCCGGCGCATTAACCGGAGAGGCAATAGTCAGGCTGGGCGCCGCGGCAGAATTTCCCATAATAGAACGCACCATCTGGAATGAATTTGCCGTGTTACTTTCAACGGTGCCGCTGATACCGGCAGAAACTGCGGAAGAACCTGCAGAAGAAGAAACGGTATCAGACACCAATGTCCCGCCTGAATCGGATATTGAGTCCCCCGTTGAAGAACACCATTCCGCAGAATCAGACGATGCGGAAACCGAAAACATTGAAACCAACCAGGTCATGACACCATGAAACAATACCTTTTCATTTTATTGTTATTACCAATACTGATCACGATCTATGCCGCCTGCACAGGGCAGCAGAATACCGTCATCATCCTCCCTGATCCTGAACAGGACAAATTACAGGAACAAACAAATATACTTGAAACAGGGGAGATAATTGAAACGCAAAATGGTCCCGGAGAATCCGGCATTCCTGTATGGGTACGCCTCTATTTGGACGGAAAGATCCGGGAGATCGAATCCCTGGATGCCTACAGCGGCAAATATGTGTTTATCGGAAAAAACAGAGGGGAGCATTTTAACGCGCTGCAGCAATGGGCCAATAATTTTGCCATAACGCAGGATTTCCCCCGATTGATTGTTCCCAGAGTGGAACAGCGATTCATCGCTTCGGCTACCCTGTATCCCGATGATGAATATGGCGAATATTTTTCCCGTACGATAAAAAAAGTATCGGATGAGGAATATTCAAGGGTCGCCAAAGAACAGGTTTTCTGGATAAAAAAGAAAATAACCATTATTAATGAAGAAGATCCCGAAATGCCGCAGATAAGCGAGTTTGAGCGCTATGATTTTTTTGTTTTAGTCAGCATTGACAAAGAAACGCTGCAAAGAAAGATTCGGGAAATAATGGCGGACATAAAAACATCTCCGACAAGAGATCAGGCCGCGGCAATACAAAAAATTAATCGTACGTTTTTTGAGGGCTTCTAATGGAAACTGTCCTGCAATGGGGCCTGTATTGCATCACCATGATCCTCATTCCCTTTATCTATTGGTGCATAGACGAAAAAAAATGTCTGTGTGTGGGAATACCCATTCTCTTTTCGGTATGGGTTGGGCTTATCAATATTCTTGCCGGCTTGCTAGTCGGCGGGATAATACTGTGCAGTTATTTTTTTGTCATCAGGCGCGGTCTCCTTCGGAGACCTCTTGAGGCGCTGCGTGCGGCCTATAGCCCCCGCGCGGGAATGCTTGCCAGTGCGGTCCTTGCCTTTATTATGATTCTGTACCGGCCATCACCGGAATTGCTCTTGCCCGGCGGCATGATCCTTGGCCTGGGAACCGGTTACATTTTGTGCAAGCGCCATGTCGGTTTTAGCGCTGCGGTAAATCGGGAAGGCGCTGCAAAATATGCGCTATTGCTTGCCCGCTTTGTTCTGGGAATGGCCGGATTGGCGGCGCTGTTTATCGTAACCGGAAAAATAACTGACCTGTTTATCGATTCCGGTAATTACGATCTTATCGTTTTTATGCGCTTTGTCCTGCTTGCCTTTTGGATTTCGGCAATTGCCCCCTGGCTTTTCTGCAAAATTAAACTTGCAAGCAATGAGCGGTAATAGGAAAGATGATAAACAGAAATACTTCGTATGGTGACGATTCTCCTATTGCGGCATTGGCTACCACGCCCGGCAAAAGCGCCCTCAGTTTAATTCGCTGTTCCGGCAAAGGTACGCTGGAATGTGCGGCGGCCATTTTTTCCGCGCCGGAAAAATTACTGCAGGCAGCGGGAAATACCATTATTCACGGCTGGATTGTTAATACAGAGAACAAAGACAGGGTGGATGAGGTGTTGGTCTCGGTGTTTCGGGGGCCAAGGAGTTATACGGGCGAGGATAGTGTGGATATTTCCTGTCACGGCGGTTATGCGGCAGGTCAGGGGGTAATGGCCGCGCTGCGGGCTGCCGGTTTTCGGGATGCGCTGCCCGGTGAATTTACCTTTCGCGCGTTCATGAACGGCAAACTTGATCTGACCCGCTGCGAATCGGTAATGGAACTGGTTTCCGCCAAAACAGAAATAAGCGCCCGTCATGCGATAGAACGGCTTTCCGGCGTACTGGAAAATGAAATTAATGCCATCAAACAAAAACTGGTTGAGGTTCTTTCCGGGACAGAAATTTTTCTTGACTATTCCGAAGATGAAATAAGCGCAAGCGCAGACGAAATTGCAGGACGTTTTCCCGGCCTGTTACCTGCGCAGGAAACACTTGCAAGACTGCGCAAACTTGCCGAATCCTGGCAGCGGGAGCGAATCTATCAGGAGGGAATTCTGGCGGTAATCGCGGGCCGTCCCAATGCAGGCAAGTCCAGCCTGTTCAATCTGCTGTTAAAGGAAGAACGCTCTATCGTGACCGAAATTCCCGGCACCACCCGCGACTGGATCGAGGCATGGATTTCCATAGACGGCATTCCGGTCCGGCTTGCCGACACTGCCGGCCTGCGGGAATCACTTGATCCGGTTGAAAAAATCGGCGTAGAACGCAGCCGCGATTTGCTGGAAGCTGCGGAATTGATTCTGTACCTCATCGACGGCACCGCAGGCATCACCGATGAAGACCGCGCCTTTATCGCCGCATTACCCCCGCAAAAGCCGCTCCTCATACTCTGGAACAAAGCCGACATAGCTCCCGTACAGGAATTTTCTCGCATTTTCTCACACAAAGAACACGGAGAACACGGAGACACGGAGGAAAAAAGAAGTAGAGCGGTGAACTTTGAAATTACGCGGTCTTCTTTCTCCGTGCCTTCGTGTCCCCTGTGTCCTCCGTGTGAAGAATCGCGAGCAAAATCCTTTCTTGGGATTAGTGCGAAAACGGGGGAAGGTGTTGCGGAATTGACGGCGGCCATTACGGCAACAATGGGGACACAGGTAAACGCGGCGGATACGGCAGCCAACGCCGGGCTTGGCACAATCCGTCAGAAAAATCTGGTGGAGGCTGCGGCAGCGGCGCTGGAAGAAGCCATCAGTCTGGCTAACCGGGAAGAGCCGCTTGATCTTATCGCCCCGCTGCTGCGCGAAGCCGTAAATGCGTTAGGCGAAATTACCGGCGAAGTTTCCACAGCGGATATCCTTGAAGAAATGTTCAGCCGATTCTGCGTAGGGAAATAATCCCACAGAAACAGGGTTGTTGCTCACAATAATTCATGCTAAAATAAGCTATGCTAAAACTGGTAAGGAACTTTTTCAATGGGATGGCATTTGGGATAACGGAGACTATACCGGGGGTTAGCGCGGGAACCATTGCCATTATTCTGGGATTTTATTTTGAATTGATTGAAACGATAAATCATTTTACTGAAAATTTGAAGAAAAGTCTTGCGCTTTTAATGCCGCTTATACTCGGTGTCATTACCGGTCTGGTGTTATTCAGTTCATTAATACATTTTCTTTTGACTCATTATTCATTTCCAGTCATGTTGTTTTTTATCGGTTTAATCGTTGGCATTATTCCGCATATTTTTGTAAAAGTAAAAGAACCCGAGCGCGGATT
>WQXQ01000099.1 GCA_009784775.1 Treponema sp. | reverse complement strand
CCGTCTTTTTTCCTTCTTGTCTTGTCCTGAATCATTGTACTATTATAACTCTAGCAAGAAACTGGAACTGCCATGTGCAAAGGTGGATGCGGTCAATCTGATAGTCGATAGTATATCAAAGGATGATAGGATAATAATATTTTCACGTTATATTGATGTCTTGAACTGTTATTACGATAGGCTGAAAGAGAAAAATATTAATTCGCTAATAATTACCGGAGAAGACAGAGGTAAAACAAAAAATAAGCTTTCACAATTTAGAAACAACGATGCTTTCAAGGTGTTACTTACTACCATATTTAAATCGGCGGAAGGAATTAACCTTGAAACAGCCAACCATATAATAATACTTGAGTTCTGGTGGAACCCGCAAAAAATTCTACAGGCGATGGGACGGATTGACCGGCGTACACAGAAAAAAAATTGTTTTATCTATCTGCTTTGTTATAATGAAAATGGTTCGATATACACTACTGAAGCGAAATACCTAGAGTTTATGGCAAAAAAAATAGATTATGCCAGATATTTCATTCCTATTCAGGAAAATCTTCCCGCAATAAAAATGTTTGACAATGAAAAAACATTCAAAGATGATTTTAATGCTTTTTTGATGGATTTTAGAACTATTAAAAAAAATGGAAAAAATAATCAAGAAATGTCCAATGAAAAAATATCCAGTAAACAATTAATTGAAATCAATGATAAGAAATATCATGAGCAACAAAAATTAGAAATGTTAATCCAATACAAACTAATTGAAAAACATCAAGAAGAAATTAATAAAGATATATTTCAACAACAATATTTTGATGATATTGATCTTAAAAGCTAAGACCATTGTGCAATGGCTTTTAAATGGATTTGCATTTTTGTCTACTCCCCCGCAGCCTTTGGAATAAACGGCAATATTTTGGTCTGTACAGCCTTCCGTAACTGTTCTCCGCGGTCATCGGTCATGTGGTCATAGTGGTCGGTCATTTTTTCGTCAATGTGGCCTGTCTGTAGACGCAGAATATCGTCAGAAACCGTACCTCGAATAGTAGAATTGAAGAAGTGTCGGAAACCGTGGAATGTAAGGTTCCGTTCCATTCGGATGATTTCTCCCATAACCAACATCATTCTTTTTTCTTCATCAGGAGCAAGGTTTTCAAAATCCAGTGGATTTTCACGGTCGTTTCCCCGAACAATAAGTACGTTGCTGCTTTTCCCGCAGAAAGCTGACAGTTGCTTTAATTGAGGTGCTTGTAGTGGAATTAACTTTTCTTCGCTATAGTTGACAATCGCTGCTTTTTTACTGGGACAAGAGTAGCAATACCGAATACGCAATACATCTTGAGTAGTGTCTAAGTTGCCGGAACCTATGGCTGCCATTTCATGGGGAGCAAGTTCAATTTTTGTTGACAATGCCGAAACTAGCTCCCGCCATTCATCATTGATGGTTATTTTGAGATGTTCTCCCATAAGGACAGCTAAAGTCTTTTCCAAATGAGCTTCTATGGTTTCGTAGCGCATCGGCTTGTCAGGGTTGGTTCCCCAAAAGATAAAAGAGTTGTGCCAGGGATTTTTTTGATAAAGTTCTGAGAGTAGATTAAGAATTGAAACATCGGTGTAGATAAACCGAGATTTTTCGTTTTTTGTTCCTTTCAGCCGCTTTTCATAAGCAGAAAAACTGTGCCGGACATGTATCACTTGGCGTTCTAAATCCAGTTCATCAATCCGAAGTCCGATTATCTCACTTATTCTCATTCCGGAAACGGAAGCCAGAATAGCGGCCGTTTTACTTCGCTCGTCTGGCCAGTCAAGCTGAAAAAGCCGTTTCAATTCAGCAGGAGTTAAGATACCCCGTTCTCGCGGATCATCGGCAAGCAATTCAATCTTCTCAGCAGGATTTCGGGGAATTATTTCCAACCTAACCGCTTCTTTCATCGCCTTCTTTATAAGTTTCATAACGATATTGATAGTCCGTCTGGCATAGCCATTTTCAGGGTCCACATCACGGCGGGGTATGGATTTCATAAACTGCTCAAGGTTGTTCGCTGTAATATCGCTGAGTAAGGTATTCTTAAAATATGGTTCAATTAAACTGCTTATCTTTGAACGGTGATCATCAACATATTTTTTTCCAATGGTTTTTCCCCGTTCCAATCTTCCCTGAACATAGTCACCGTTCCAGTCCCAAAACCGGTAGAGGTAGTCCACAAACCGTTCTCCGGAAGACATCTGCATATTGGTAACTTGGGTATAAAAGAGCTTGATGATTTCCCCGGCATTGCGTGTCTCGCCTTTCTTGGTAAGTTCGCAATCCTCGAGATATTTGGCTATAGCACCCATAAGCCGGTTCTTGGTTGCCTTGGGGTCTTTCTTTTGAGCTTCCGGTAACCCTTCGGCAAGCCATTTTTGAGCCTGCCTCTGTGCGGCAGCTTTCGTGGTTTGCCCGGTTGAACGCCCGCTGGTATAGGATTGGGTTTCATCATCCCAAAAACGGACGTACCAAATGGTGCGAGAACCGCTATCCCGCTTGTAGAGACTGTATGAATTTCGTGTTACATCCTGCATTTTGACGCTCCTACCTTAAAATGCTACAGTGAATGCTACACTAAAGTATAAACGCCCTGGTTCAAAAGATCAACTGTTCTATAAGTCCTTACTACATAACGACTTACGTTTGACAGACGCGGGACTCGAACCCACCACCTTCAGCTCCGGAGGCTGACGCTCTATCCAGATGAGCTAGTCTGTCTCAAAACTACCGAATAATACCTACAATACCCTAATGATGCATAAGTGTCAACTGTGCTGCACCGCATTGACCTAATGGGGGGCTTTGGCTTATGCTAATCTCTGGAGGAACTATGAAAAAATCACTGTTTTACATGGCTGTTGGCGCCATAATTGTAATGGGAATGATGGCGGCCTGCCAGAAAAAAAATATTGTGGTGGGAACTACGGCGCCGCTTGCGGAGGAGGAAACCACTATCGCCGGCGCGGAACGGGAAATTACGGTGCGCTTGCTGACTGATGCCACGGGAATCGATGATAAATCGTTTAATGCTGCGGCATGGCGGGGTATTTTGGAATTCTATGGCGATGAATGGGGCGCCGCAAGGAAACGGGGCTCCCTCTATGATGTGATGACCGCGCAAACCCAGGATATGTATATTCCCAACCTCAGGCAAGCCACCGACGAGGGGTATGACCTTATTGTTGCTACGGGTTTTACCTGGGACAATGCCATGGAACAGGTTGCCAGAAACAACCCGCGGCAAAAGTACATGATTGTGGATGTTGACTGGCTCAGCGCGCCGAATGTTATGCAGGCGGCTTATGCCGAGCATGAAGGTTCCTACCTTGTGGGAGCGGCGGCAGCCCTGAAAGCTCTGGAAGACGGCATCAGCAATCCCCGGTTTGGTTTTATCGGCGGTGTGGCGGGCGCGGTTATCACCAAATTTCAGGTAGGCTTTGTGCAGGGTGTACTTTCCGTAATACCCGATGCCGAATTTGTCGACTACTATGTCAACAGTTGGGGCGAGCCGGCCCTTGCGAAAACCCAGGCAAAAAACTGGTATGATTCCGGCGTATACGCTATTTACTCGGCGGCAGGCGGCAGCGGTAATGGGACTATTGCCCAGGCCAAGGAATACCGGGCAGCGGGCAAAAATGTCTGGGCTATTGGCGTCGATTCTGACCAATACGAAGAAGGCCGGTACAACGCCCGTGAATCGGCGGTGCTTACCTCAATGTTAAAAAAAGTGGAAGCCAGCCTTTTACACTGCCTGCATGCGGTCAGAAATAATACGTTCAAGGGCGAGGTGATTACCTTTGATCTGGCGAAAGGCGGCGTTGATTATTCCGACACCAATCCTGCGCTTGGCGAGGACATTGTTGCCCGGCTGGAAGAGATAAAACAGCAGATCATTAATGGTGCGATTATGGTAGCTGCTACCAACGCAGAGGCCAAAACGCTTCCCGGCTTCCCTCAAAACTTAAAAGCGCAGGACGATTAAGCGTTTGTCCCTATTTGCCGCTTTTGATGCGGGAGAGGTTTTTACCGCTTTTGACGTTGAAACCACCGGGCTTGATAACCGGCGCGACCGCATTGTCGAGATTGGCGCGGTACGGTTCAACAGGGAAGGAATCATCGGCCGTTTTGCGCAGCTTATCGATCCCGGTATTCCCATGCCGGCGGAGGCGGGCAGGGTGAACAATATTACCGATGTTATGCTTGCCGGGCAGCCTCCCATTCAGGTGGCGCTGCCCGCTTTTGTACACTTTGCCGCCGATAGCATTATACTGGCCCATAATGCCCCCTTTGACTGCGGTTTTGTCAACCAGAGCCTTTCCCGGCTGTACGATGATGGGTATGTGCGGTTTCCCTGCCTGCCCAATCGCATTGCCGATACCCTGTCCATGGCGCGAGAACTCCTTCCCGGCAGAAGCCATTACAACCTGCAGGCGCTTGCGGCCTCTTTGGGCATTACCGCTGAAGCGGCTCACCGCGCCCTTGACGATGCCCGCCTTTGCATGGAAATCTTCCTTAAACTTAAATTCGCCCAAAACCAAAATTGACAATAAGGCCTTATATCAGTATACTAACCCTGTATGAAAACTCGATATATTGTTCTTTTTTCCCTCTTTTCTTTCCTCTTTCCCCTTTTAACCGGCTGTTCGATCAATACCCTGGTGGCAAACGCCCTGACCGGTGACGGCGGATCGGCGGTTTTTACCGGGGATTCAGACCCTGCATTGATAGGAGATGCCCTTCCTTTTGCGATAAAAATGTACGAGGCGCTCCTTGACTCCACTCCCAAACACCAGGGCTTGCGGCTTGTTACCGGCTCGCTTTTTATAATGTATGCAAATGCCTTTGTCCAGGGACCTGCCGAAATGCTTCACACGGTGGAATGGCGGCAGCGGGATGCGGAATTGCAGCGGGCAAAACGGCTCTACCTAAGGGGATGCGATATCCTCTATGGTGCTCTGGACCTGAAATACCGGGGTTTTAGCGAGGCCACCATGCGGGAAGGTACCCTGCAGCCCCTCCTGAAAAAATGTAAAAAAGATGATGTGGGCCTTTTATACTGGACTGTGGCCGGCGGGCTGTCCGCCTATGCAATAGATGTGCTTGATTTTGATTTAAGTGTGCGGATACCGGAATGGGCTGCGATGATGCAGCGGGCCTATGAACTGGACCCCCATTATAGCGGCGCGGCGCTGGATGAATTCTTCATACTTTTCTATGCATCACTGCCCGATACGCTGGGCGGGGATAAGGAACGGGCAAAATACCACTTTCAGCAGGCGCTGGAGAAAACCGGCGGGAATTCGGCGAGCGCGTACATTGCATACGCCGAGTCAATCTGTGTTCCGGATGATTACGAATCGTACAAAAGTTACCTTGAAAAGGCCCTTGCCATTGATCCGGATGCGGATCCCTCAATGCGGCTGGTTACCATCATAAGTCAACGGAAGGCGCAATGGCTGCTTGACAATGCCTGGAAGTATTTTTCCTTCCTTCCCATGCCCGATGATTGGTGATATAATTATAGAAAGGAGTAAAGTATGAAAAGGAGCGTGGCGGTTTTTGCCCTTGCATTTTTTTCCTTTTTTATCGTGTCTGAAGCGGTTTTTGCCCAACGGGGAGGACGCTCTCAGGGGGAAACGGTTGAGGTGAGGCTTGCTTCGCCCATGCCCAGGAATTCTGACTGGGGCAGGGCTTTGGATCGTATTGCCGCCGAATGGGCGCGGGTAACCAATAATGAAGTACGGCTTCGTATCATTCACGATGGGGTTGAAGGCGGCGAGTCAAAAATGCTTTCTTCCCTTTCAGCCAATAATATTCAGGCGGCGCTGTTAACCTCTTTCGGGATTGCTGAAATCTGTCCGGCGGTTATGACTCTGAGTGTCCCGTTTATGATCAGGAGTGATGTTGAGTTTGACCTGGTGCTTAAGGATACACTGCCGGCTCTGGAATCCCAGATAAACAGAACAAATTTTGCCGTGGTTGCCTGGGCCAATGGCGGCTGGGTCAATATATTCTCAAAAGAACCGGTATTTACACCGGATGATCTGCGCCGGCATAAAATAGCAACCGGTCCCGAAGCAACCGATTTGAATACGGCGTTCAAGACAATGCGGTTCCATTTGGTGGAAACAGACATGAATGACCTTGGACCAAGACTGGCAAACAATGTGATCAATTCCATTTACCAAACTCCGGCGGCGGTTGTTCCTCTTGGGCTGCATAGAAATCTTGGCAATATGCTGGATATACCAATTGCCCCTTTCATGGGCGCCATTATCATGAACCGCGTTACCTGGAACAGGCTGGGGCCGGATCGGCAGCGGGAGATTGCCAGAGTTACCCAGAGCATTGCCGCCGAATTTACTTCCACCATGCCAAGAATGGTTGATAATGCCGTAGCGGTGATGCAAAGGGATGGACTCAAGGTCAATAAAGTAAGCCCCGCGCAGGAAGAATTATGGCGCGCGGAATTATATAAGGCGATGCCGTTGCTGCTTGGAACAACCTTTGATCGCGATATATACCAACGAATTAATGAGATACTTGAAAGATACAGGGGCGGACAGTAGTCAGTGAGCATCAGGCCATTCACGGTACAAAAGCTTGTTTCCTGGGCTGAGAAAGGCATCTGTTATGGATCGTTGCTTCTCCTTGCCTTTATTCCCATTGCCGAAGTGGTGCTGCGTCCGTTTAGTGTAGCAATTCCCGCGTCAAAATCAATAATGATCCATTTTTTTCTGGTGCTGGGTTTTTTTGCCGCGATGCTTACGGCAAAATCCGGGGAACACATCACGATTACCACTGTGCAATTTATCAAGAGTGATCGGTTAAAACGAGTTCTGAAATGTATGAGCGCGGTGGTTTTGGTTTTTATTCTCAGTGTCATTGCATGGAATTGCGTTTCATATATCAAGTATGGTCTTATGGGAAGGCCGGTTGGTCCTTTGACGGATCAAATCTTTGCCATTGCCATGCCGCTTGGTTATGCGGTGATTGCCCTGCGGTTTGTATTCAAACTGCAGCTAAAGCTGGATAGATGGCTGACCCTTTCGGCAATGCTGATTGGCGCCTTCGCAGCGCTGCCCGCCATTGCAAAAATAATCTGGGGTGTTGAGCCGCCGGAACCTTTTTATTCCATAGTGAATTTCCTGTATGACGCCGCATGGCTTATCCGTGTTCCGGCGATACTGTTCCTGATTATTGCGGCATTTTTTGGATTGCCCATTTTTGCGGCTATTGGCGGCATTGCCATGATTCTGCTGCAGGTGGCGGGTCTGGAACCAGAGGCGGCGCCTATTCAGATATATTCCGCTTTGACCGGTTCGGACATTATTGCCATTCCCCTCTTTACCTTAACCGGCTTTTTCCTTTCGGAAAGCAGGGCAGGGGAGCGGCTGGTACGCACTTTCAAGGCTTTTATGGGCTGGCTGCCCGGGGGCATGGTTATTGCGACCGTTGTTATCTGCGCCTTTTTCAGTTCATTTACCGGGGATTCCGGGGTGACGATTCTCGCTCTGGGCGGCATACTGTATAAGATACTTTCAGATAACAAATATCCTGAACGTTTTTCCATTGGATTGCTTACTTCTGCCGGGAGCATGGGCTTGTTGTTTCCTCCCAGCCTTCCGGTTATTTTGGTTGCCAGCACAAGCATGACCATTTTGCATTTTATGAATGTAACCTCCCATTACAATATCGTTCATTTTTTTCTTGGGGCCATTTTTCCCGGAATAGTACTGGTAGTGGCAATGATTATTGCCGGTCTTGTATTTTCGGCAAAGGTAAAAATACCAACGGAAAAATTTAACGTTGGTGAAGCCATGCGTTCTTTGAGGGAATCTTTCCTTGAAATTTTGCTGCCGGTACTTTTGGTTGCGGGGTATTTTTCGGGCAGGCTTACGCTGGTAGAAACAAGCGCCGTATCGGTTCTGTATGTGCTCATCGTTGAAGTGTTTATCAAAAAAGACATTGCGATTCGGGCTATTCCCAAAGTTTTTTCCAAGGCCGTTCCCATAATCGGCGGGGTACTGGCGATACTGGCAATGGCAAAGGCCCTTTCGTATGCCATTGTCGATTCCCGGCTGCCTGAGAATTTTACCTTCTGGGTACAGGGCGCCATTCAATCAAAATATGTGTTCCTCTTGCTGCTGAATATTGCATTGCTTGTTCTGGGCAGTGTGATGGATATCTTTTCGGCGATACTGGTAGTATTTCCCCTTGTTGTTCCGCTGGGCCATGCCTATGGCATTGATCCGGTGCATCTGGGAATCATTTTTATCATCAATCTGCAAGTGGGCTTTTTGACTCCGCCGGTGGGACTGCAGCTCTTCCTTGCGAGCTACCGTTTTGAACAGCCTTTCGGGCGCGTATGCCGCTGCGTACTGCCCTATATTATTATTCAGTTTGCCATTGTACTGCTGGTGACCTATCTGCCCCTGCTTTCAACCTGGCTGCCGCGATTCTTTCCATAACACGGCATTGGATTAAGTTTGTGCAGATTGCATTGATGCAGTTTGTCAATTTTTTCCCGTGTTGCCGTGTCTTCGCACACCCCTTCCCGGATATATCTGTCCAACACCGCATAGCTGAACCCCAGATTTTCTTCATCGGTCAATCCTGAAAGCCCGTCCAGCGGAATCTTTTCGATAAATTGATGCGGCAGCCCCAGCTCTTTGCCAATGGCTTTTATTTCAGTAACTGTTATGCAGGACAGGGGGCTAAAATCGCCGGCGCTGTCCCCGAACTTTGTCGCATAGCCGACCCAGTCTTCGCTCAGATTGCAGGTGTTGGCGACCCGGCCGCCAATGATGGCTGCAGTTGCGTACAGGAGCGACATTCTGATTCGTGCCGGCGTGTTGACCATTGCCTGTTTGTTTGGCGATAATCCGCCCTCTTGCATCGCCTTAAAAACCGAATCTACCGGGTCTTTAATATTGATGGTGCAATGTTGTATACCCAAATGATCAACTAACTCCTGTGCGACATCAATATCCTCTTGCACTCCCTGCGGCATCAGTACCCCGTAAACCCTGTCTGTGCCCAGGGCCTGAACGCACAAAGCGGCAACAATGGAACTATCCTTACCGCCGCTTATCCCGATTACGGCACAGCACCCCTGCCCATTTTCCTCAAAATAGTCCCGTATCCATTGTATAATGTCGTTTTTTGTTTTTTGCGCATCAAACATGAGTTTAGTATAACACAAAAGAGAATATCGTTAAAAGTGTTAAAAATGTTAAAAGCGGCTTGTTCTTTTCATTTGGATATGACATAATACTTCCAATGATCGAAAAATCCGCCAGTTGTGGAAAAGCACCTATTCCGAATAGCATTTGCGGACATAGGTACCCCTTGGTATCGGGTATCGGGTATCGGGTATCGGGTATCGGGTATCGGGTATCGGGTATCGGGCTCAAT